>JBMNTK010000007.1:0-38895 GCA_050945695.1 Anaerolineae bacterium
AAGCAGCGCAGGAGACAGTACGTATGGCGGCAGACGATCCGAGCCGAGACCAGATGCTGGCCATGCTCGATGACCACGCCCAGGCCTGGCAGCCACTCCTCGTCGAAAGGTATGGGGAGGACGTCGGGGGAGCGATCCTGACCGAGGCCCGCTTGGAGCTGGAGGGCATCATCCCCACCGTGCCCGACATCGGGGGTAGCGCCAACCCTATGACCCGTCACCTCCTGCGCTCCACCACCAGCCTGGCCCTCTACCTGGCCATGCGCCGCCGGGGATATGCTGCCCAAGAGGCCGGCTGGGTAATCTACCAAGCCGTGGTCGCCCGCGTGGCGACCCTGCCCCGGCAACCCTTCACCGGGCTGACCCCGGAGCGGGTGGCGGCCATGCGGGAGGAGGCAGCCCGCTCTCAGGAGCGCCGCTACCCCGGTGACTGGGTGTGGGAGTTCGTCGAGGGGGACGGCGGCCGATCGGAGTACGGGTTCGACTTCCTAGAGTGCGGCACTCAGAAGCTCTACCGTGCCCACGACGCCGAGGAATTCCTGCCTTTCTACTGCTACCTAGACTTCGTCACCTACCGCGCCGAGGGTTGGGGCTTCTGCCGGACGAAGACACTGGCCGAGGGGCACGACCGCTGCGACTTCCGCTTCCGCCGGGGAGAGAGCACTCACGCCGGTTGGCCCCCGCCCTTCCTGCGCAGCTCTGGGTAAGGCTTCACGCAAAGCCGCGAAGTCGCCAAGCATGTCTGTTTTTCTCTTTTCTTTGCGACTCTGCGTCTTTGCGTGAGATCCGGAAACCAGCGTTTTCGCCGTAGCGACATAGGTAGCGTAACATAAGGTGAACACTACTTATGGGGGGCAACAGGCGATGGCAGGAGCGCGAGTGGCGGTTCTCTTCACTCGGCCGGAGACGGTGCTTGACGATTACGTCCGGCTGGGGGAGCTGGCCGGTATGCGGGAGGCACTGGATCCGGGGGCAGAGACCATCCTCAAGGACAACATCTCCTGGCATTTCCCCTTCCCCAGCGCCAATACCACCCCTTGGCAGCTGGAAGGCAGCATCCTCGCCCTGCGGGGGGCTGGGTTCGAGCGCCTTTCCTGCGTCCAGAACCGCACCGTGGTCACCAACGCCTTCAAGGGCACCGACCTGAACGGCTACTGGCCCATCTGCAAGGCCCACGACGTGCCCGTGCTGTTCAACTTCAAGCCCGAGGACATGAAGTGGGTGGAGTACCGGCCCCAGACGCAGATGCTGGTGTTGGATCGCATCTTCGAGGGGCACATTCGCGTGCCCGATTACCTCATTGGCCGCAACATCGTCCACCTGCCCACGGTGAAGTGTCACATCTATACCACCACCACGGGGGCGATGAAGAACGCCTTCGGCGGGCTCCTCAACGAGCGGCGCCATTGGACCCACACCTGGATCCACGAGACGCTGGTGGACCTGCTCGCCATCCAGAAGGAGATCCACCCCGGCATCTTCGCTTTCATGGACGGCACCACGGCCGGCAATGGGGCGGGTCCCCGCATCATGACCCCGGAGACGAAGAACGTCATCCTCGCCAGCTCCGACCAGGTGGCCATTGATGCCGTGGCGGCCAAGATGATGGGCTTCGACCCCATGTCCCTCAAGTACATCCGTCTGGCGCACGAGGCGGGGCTGGGCGTGGGCGACCCTCGGGAGATCGAGGTAGTGGGGAATCCGGAGGCGGCAGAGCAGAACTGGGGCTTCAAGGTGGGCAAGACGTTCCACAGTTTCCTGGGCTGGCTGGCCTGGTATGGGCCCACCAAGCGGCTGCAGAAGCTCATCTTCCACGGCCCCCTGGCCCCGCTCACGTATCCCTTCTCGGAGATCTACCACGACTACTACCGCTGGCCCTTCAAGGAGAGGAAGATATACCAGCGGTGGCGCGAGGAGTCGGCGTGGGGGCAGCTCTTCGCGGAGTACGGGCGCAAGGGCTGCCTGGCGGCGCGGGGTGAGGACCAGCTGGCGGCGGGGTGAGAGCGAGCGCGGTCGCCGGTGACGGGCAGGCGCGGGAGCGGCTCATGCGGGTCGGACGTGTGAGCCGCGGAAGTCCGTGGGAGTCGGTCGGATTAGCCGCGTGAGCGGTTTGTGCAGGCTGGCCGGGAGAGCGGGCGGCTTTAGTCGCCCGCTTTCTCGAGAGCCTCGCTAAGCCTCCCGGTGGCATGTCGCTGTTGCTGACGCTTCACGTATCGGACGACTGCCTCTACCTGGTTCGGCCCCACGGTGAACGCGCCGTACCCTTGCTGCCACTGGAAGCGCTCCGAGTCCGTACAGGAGGCGTTGACCAGGTGAGCTGAGGCGCCCTTGGCTCGGCTCACTAGATCCGATATCGCTATGCTAGGCGGGAACCAGACGAAGAGGTGTACGTGGTCTTCCGTCCCTCCGAGGGCCAGGATGGTACACCCCAGCTTGTGCGCCTGGCTGGCGACGGCTCTGTGGATCATCCGGCGACGCGATGGGGTGATGATCGGCAAGCGCTGCCACGTTGCCCACACCAGATGGACAAACGTCTTGGCCGTGTATCGCCTCACCCCGTGTGAACGCACGGCTGCCTTCCCTGGCCGGCGTCAGAACGCCCTTTACCCTCGTTCACACGGCAAAGACGCTCCAGCCGTCCACCCTCGCCGTGATCTGCCCTCAACTAACGGGGTTCACCTACCGGGGAAGCGTCCCCTACCCCCCCTTCCGGTACAGCATCTCCCGGATCGCCATCAGGTCCCGGCGGATGTCGGGGTCACTCTCCGCCAAGTCCGAGATCTTATCACACGCATACAGCACCGTGGTGTGATCCCGCCCGCCCAGGGCTTCGCCGATCTGGGGTAGCGAGGCGTTAGTCTCCGTGCGGGCCAGGTACATGGCGATCTGGCGGGGAAGGGCGATATCTGCCCGGCGGCTGCGGCCGTAGAGGGCCTGGGTGGTCACCCGGAAGTGCCGGCAGACCGCCTCCACGATCTCGGGGATGTCCACGGACACCTGCTGGCCGTACATGTCGCCCAGCACCTGCTCCGCAATGGCCAGCGTAAGGGGGGTACGGGTGAGGGTAGCGTGGGCCACCACCTTGTTGAGCACCCCTTCCAGCTCGCGGATGTTGCTCTGAACCTTGTGGGCGATCAGGTCCAGCACCTCGTCGGGGACGGCGATGGGCTGGTATTCGGCCTTGGACCGCAGGATGGCCGTACGGGTCTCCAGGTCTGGGGGCTGGATGTCCACCGTGAGGCCCCACTCGAAGCGAGAGCGAAGCCGCTCCTCCAGGGTGGGGATGGCCTTGGGCGGCCGGTCGCTGGAGAGGATGATCTGCTTGTTGGCGGCATGGAGGGTGTTGAAGGTGTGGAAGAACTCTTCCTGGGTCTGCTCCTTGCCGGCGATGAACTGAACGTCGTCAATCAGCAGGACATCTATGTTGCGGTACTTGTCCCGGAACTGCTCGGTAGTGCGACTGCGGATGGAGTTGATGAGGTCGTTGGTGAACTCCTCCGAGGTCACATAGAGGACGTTGAACCCATTCTCCTGGGGCACGTGCCCGGCCGCGTGCAGGAGGTGGGTCTTGCCCAGTCCCACCCCTCCGTAGATGAACAGAGGGTTGTAGGCGGTGGCGGGGTTGTCGGCCACGGCCAGGCTGGCGGCATGAGCCATGCGGTTGTTGGGCCCCACGATGAAGGTCTCGAACCGGTAGCGGGGGTTGAGCATGTTGTGCCGGCGGGTAGGCTTTCCCTTCCCGCCATTGCCCTGCGGTTCCTCGGGGGCGGAGTTGACGGGCGCCGGGTCAGGTTCCTCTTGGGGAGCAGAGGCCGCGGCCACTACGAACTGGAGGTCCACCGGTTCGCCGGCGATGCTGCTAACGGTGCGCTCCACCGTCCCGATGAGCCGGTTCTCCAGCCAGTCCTTGACGAACGAGTTGCGAACGGCCACCGTAAGAACGCCGTCTTCCAACGAGACGGCCTCGGTGTTCCGGAGCCAGGTGTCATACATGGCTCTGGTCATCTGCACTTGCAGTTCACCTTGAGCCGTCTGCCAGAGCCGCTGAGCGTCCATCGTGGTTCCCCCGATCAGTGGGCCGGCCCGAAGCCCGACCCTTACAACTAACGTCTTCTAGAGTATGAGCCTGCCCGAATGGGGGCAAAGACGACACAACCCCGACTCGCCCTCAACGAGCGCTGCAAAATCGGGGCCCAGCGCCAGACAGCGACAAGCACGCCCGAACCGGTGGACGATGAAGGGGCAGCGCTGGGGAGTCCGCGTCTGGTTCGGGCGGCGGAAACCGCCGCGATCAGTCGGGTAGTAGACGTTGGAAGACTTCGTTGCTCAGCAGGCGACCGCGCCGGGTCAGGCGCACGCTGGACTGATCGTACTCTAGCAGTCCCTGATCCTGTGCCCACTGCAGCGGCTCGCGGTAAGTATCTACCGGGTCCTCGCCGAAGCGGGCCCGGAAGCGCGCTCTCTCCAGCCCAGCTACCAGCCGGAGCCCCAGGATGGCGGTCTCGGCCATCTCTAGGGGCCGATCTATGCACTCCGAGAAGACCACCCGCCCCTCCGGGGTGGCCGTCACGTAGGCCTCGGGGCTATCCACACGTGCAAAGCGCCGGCCGTCGAGGAAGGAATGGGCGCCCGCGCCCAGTCCCAGGTACGGCTCGTTGCGCCAGTATATCAAGTTGTGCTGGCTGGTCAAGAGGGGTGAACCCCTCCCCTGAGAAGGGAGGGGAGCGTAGAGAACCTCTCCCGCCGGCCGCGCCCAGTTTGAGATCTCGTAGTGACCGTATCCGGCCTGTTCCAGCCGGTCCTCCGAGGCCAAGTACATATCGGCCGCCAAATCGGAGTCGGGGCAGGGCAGGTCATGGCAGCGCACTGCCCGCTCCAACGGGGTGCCCGGCTCCAGGGACAGGCAGTAGAGGGAGAGGTGCTCGCTCTGAAGCTCCAGCGCCCGATCGAGATCGGCCAGCCAACGCTCCAAGCTCTGATTGGGCAGCCCGTAGATGAGGTCTAGACTGAGGTTGTCGAACCCGGCGGCTCGGGCCAAGCGCACCGCTTCCTGGGCCTGAGCGAAGCTGTGCACCCGCCCCAAGAGGCGCAGTTCCTCCTCGAAGGTGCTCTGGACGCCGATGCTGAGCCGGTTGCAGCCGGCCGCGCGCAGGGCCGAGAGCTTGGCCGCATCCACCGTGCCCGGGTTGGCCTCCACGGTGACCTCAGCCTTTTCGGGCAGCCCAACGTAGCGGACGGCGGCGATGAGCTCAGCCAGGTATGCGGCCGGCCACAGCGTGGGGGTGCCACCGCCCAGGTAGAGAGTGCGCGGTCGCAAGGGAGGCATAGCCGCGATCTCGCTCAGGAGCACGTCCAGGTAGGGCCGCCAGAGGTCCTCGTGCCCGGGCACGGAGGCAAAATCGCAGTACGAGCACTTACGCAGACAGAAGGGGATATGGACGTAGAGGCCGACGCAAGTGTCCACCAGCACCACCCTGGGGGGATTTCACCGCAGAGATCGCTGAGAACGCGGAGGAAACGCAGAGAACGAACTGAAGGAAAGGTAGCGCGCCGCCGACGCAGGGATACAGGAGCGGTTCGTTGCCTGGTTCCATGCCGCTGTCTCCCTCGTCCCTTTACCCTTCTCCCTTCTTCTCTGCGGTTTTTCTCTGCGCTCTCTGCGGTCTCTGCGGTAAAACCCCCCGCGGTTACTCCCCTACCACCTCCCGGAGGCGCGCCAGGGCCTGTCGGCAGTACTCGAAGGGATCAGCGTCGGCGCTGAACAGGTCCACCACCCAGGGGCCGGTGAAGCCCACCTTCTCCGCCAGCGACCGCACCAGCCGGAAGTCAATGTCGCCGTCACCGGGCAGCAGGTGACGGTGCACGCCGGCCCGCATGTCCTCCACGTGCAGGTGGGCGATGTGCGGGCCGAGTCGCTCGAAGGTATCCCTCAGGTCGTCGGTGAGGAAGGCATGCCCCACATCCAGGTTCACCGCCATGGGCGGCGAGGGCAGCTCTGACAGCACTACTGCCATGTCATCCGTGTTGGCTACCGACAGGAGCGGCTCGGGTTCGACAGCCAGGAGCACCCCGGCCTCCTGCGCCCGAGCGGCTACAGGGACCGCGCGCCGGATGAAGTCCTCCCGCCGGTTCGCGCCGGCGTCCTCGCCAGGCCGGTCGCCGTTGATCACCAGAATGGGCACTTCACACGCGGCCGCCAGCTCTAGGCTCCGGGCCATATTGGCCCAGCGCTCCGCCGGGGGTTCGCCATCACCGTGGTAGCTCAGCGAGGAGAGCGTCAGTCCTCGGCTCGCCACGCCATCGAGCACCTGCCGCATCTCCTCGGGCTCCAGGTCAACCAGACCATGGTACTCCAGGCACACCTCCACGGCGTCATAGCCCGCGTCGGCAATGGCGTCTAGCGCCTCCTGCAGGGAGGACCGGCGAAAACCGGCAGTACGAAAGCCGAATCGCATCATGCCTACCTCCGTGCGCTCTCCCGTCTACGCCTCGAACAGGGCCGCCGCCTGGGCGATGCGGTCCATGGTCTCTACCCTGAAGGGGCAGCGGTCGGTGCAGGCTCCGCACTCGATGCAGTCCGAGGCGGGAGCCGGCAGGGCAGCATAGGCAGCCGCCTGGGCGGGACTGGGCTGCCCGCGCACCTCATCCAGCAGCCGGAGGGTGAGGCCGATGTCAATCTGCGAGGGACAGGGCTGGCAGTGGTTGCAGTACACGCACTCGCCCTCGGCATACTCCGAGACCGTGGGCAGTATGTCGGAGAAGTCCTTCTCTTCCGGCCCCACTGCCAGCACTGCCAGGGCCGCGTCCACCTCTTCCATCGACTTGCAGCCAGGCAGGGCACAGGACACACCGATGCGGGAAAGGGTATAGGCCAGGCACTGCACCGGTGTGATGGCCGATTTCTCTTCCACCACGTAGGTGTCATCGCCCTCGCGCCCGCCCCCGCGGTGATGGTTCTTGATCACCACCGCGGTCTCCGGCCGCAGGAGGCGGCCCCCGGCGAAAGGTTTCATGGCCACGAGCGCCACCCCACGCTCTTGGCAGGCCCGCAGCAGATCTGGCATTCCGGCCAGCGCATGCCCGGCCAGGTTCACGGGGAACATGAGCACGTCTATCTCGCCCGTCTCCACGGCCTGGAGGGAGGTGGAGACCGTGTGACCGCTGAAGCCGATCAGCCGGGCCTTGCCCTGGTTGCGCAGGGCCTGAGCCTGGGGCAGGAGGTGAGCCATGGCCCAGTCATAGTCTTCCTGGGGATCAATGTTGTGCACGAACAGCACATCCACGTACTCGGTGCGGAGCCGGCGCAGATACTGGTGGAAGTAGTCCTCGGAGACGGCCAGGTCCCGAGTCTTGGCGTTCTGGCCGTCCACCTCGTGGACCCCCAGGTGAGCGGAGATCATCACCTGGTCCCGCAGGCCAGCGAAGGCGACGCCCATGACATCGCGGAAGCGCGCCTGGGCGTAGAAGAGGTCGAAGTAGTTTATGCCCCGCTCGACCGCGTGGCGGATGACGCGGGATACGTGGTCCTGGGGCAGGTCTATCAGATACTCGGTGCCCAGGCTGACGGCACTGACGTCCAGGCCGCTACGACCGAAGGGACGGTAGTCCATGGCAGGCTTCTCCTCGGGAGGCCGGCGCTCCGGGCCCGGCCAAGGTATGCCTAGTGTAAAGGAAATGGCCGCTCCGGCACAGTATGAGGTGCAGAGGGCGCCGTAGGCGCTCAGCCTTGCCGAGCGGGCGCGTCACCAGTAAGATGTAGCATAAGATATCATATGAGGTATCAGTTACGATGGGCCGCTATCCCCTGAACCTGCCCGAGCAACTGAAGCAAGAGGCTCAAGAGGCCGCCAGGCAGCAGGGCGTCTCGCTCAACCAATTGATCCTCTGGGCGGTGGCGGAGAAGGTCACCGAACTCAGGGGCGGAGTGAATGACCCCCGTTTCCCCGGCATCACTTACCGACGCAGTGCGTCCGGGGCCCCCACCGCCTATTTGGCGGGCACCGGCATACGGGTGGCCTCTGTCTACGTCGCCCATCGCGACTGGGGGCTGAGTGCAGCCGAGGTGGGCGCCCAGTATGGCGTGGCGGAAGAGCGCGTCGAGGAAGCCCTGGCTTTCGCCGAGGCACACCGGGCCGAAATAGAGGCCCAGATCGAAGCCGACCCGGCCCTCGCACCCGACTGTGACTGACATCAAGCTACATCTGGACGCGGATACGTCGTTGAGGGCGCTGCACGAGGGGCTCCTGCTACGGGGTCACAACGTGACCCGCACCCCCTGCGATTGGATGCCGGCCGACGCCAGCGATGAGGACCAACTGCTCCGGTCCACAGCCCAAGGCCGCGCCCTCTTCACCTTCAACGTGCGCGACTTCATGGCCTTGGCCCAGCGCTACCCCGCCCACGCCGGCATCATCGTCGCTGCTCAGCGCCGCTGGACGCTGTCCTCCCTCCTGAGGGGGCTCGATCACTTCCTTTCGAGCAACACCGCCGAGCAGGTGGCTGGCCGGGTGGTGTGGCTTCCCCGCCCAGGGCCCGACGACCCTCTCCCAGGCTGAGGAGAGCCCCTCACCTCCCCAGCACCTCGCCATACATAGCCAGGATGTTCTCCAGGGGCACGTCGGGGTTGATGGTGTTGGCGGTGAAGAGCACCAGGTCGGCCTGGCCGCGGCAGACATCCACGGCATGGCGCACCTTGGCCCGAATCTGATCGGGCGTGCAGCGGGGCAACTCGGTGGTGACAGACAGGGGCCCAAAGATGAGCAACCGGTTGCCCTCCCGGGTGCGCCTCTGGACCAGCTCGTCGAGCACCATCCCACACTCGGGCTGGAAGCCCTGCAACCCCTGCACCCCGCAGTCAAACAGCATATCCAGCATGGGGCGCACGTCGCCGTCGCAGTGCCACACCGGCCGGCAGCCCACCTCCAGCACCGGCTCCAGCCCGTAGCGCAGTTGCGGGGCGTAGTAGCGTTCCATGAAGGCAGGGGAGACCATGGGGCCGCGTTGGGTGCAGATGTCCTCGCCCATGAACACGGCGTGGGGATAGATCCCTTCCTCGACGGCCCGGGCGATGAGGCGGGAGCGACACCGCCCTCGCGCCCCGCCCACCTCCATGAGCTTCTGGGCGTGCTTGGGGTAGCCCCCGATGATGAGGAAGAAGTTCTCGTAGCCGAACTCGCCGTACCAGCTTATCCGGGCCCCCACCGCCCACTGGGCCGGCATCCACACCATGTCCCCGATCTTAGCCTGGTACTCAAGCAGGCTCTGGCGCAGCTGCTCGTATTCGGCCTCGAAGTCGAACTCGGCCTCGATCCGCTCTGGCGAGGGCATCTCGTCTATGCGCTGGAGCGCCTCTTCCAGGCTCAGGTCGGGTCGGGCATGCAGGTAGGTGTGCTCGTCCACACACCGGAAGTCGTGCTGCTGCTTGGGCCAGAACACGTTGACCAGCCCGTCCATCCCGAGGATGTCGTAGGCCCGGATGGTTACGGTCTCAGGAT
Organism: Anaerolineae bacterium; assembly: GCA_050945695.1. Taxonomy (GTDB): domain Bacteria; phylum Chloroflexota; class Anaerolineae; order DRVO01; family DRVO01; genus Ch71. The sequence goes on from JBMNTK010000007.1 coordinate 9,495, forward strand.
CGGCCCAGTACTCCTCGCGGGTCACCCCCGCCACGGTCCAGATATGCTCCGGGCAGGCGATCCAGCCGCCCAAGATGGGAGCGCGATCGGGCTCGCGGCTGGCAAAGACGGTTTCCAGTCGTTCCCGTCGGGTCATCGGGGCCACACTAGACATACCATATCCCCCAGGAGATGACGTGCTGCCCAGCAGTATAGCGGCTGTGGAGTGCCGGCGGTAGAAGCTGGACCAGGCGCGAATCAGTTGGTCGCAAACTTGACAGCCGGCCTGCCGAGACTAGCATCAGATCATGCCCTGCCGTCTCAGGGTCGAAGCTGCGACCCCATCTCTTGACGGCAGGGGAGGTGTATTGGCCCAAGGCTATGCTCGCCTGAATCTCCGCCCTGCCCGGCTACGACGGCTCCTCCAGGACGAACTAGCGGTCAACCCTGGCTGGCAGTTCATTGCCGACGTCTCCCGTCTGATCTGGGAATACCGCTACTTCAGCCTCGCCATCCTCGTGGTAACGGTCTTCCAGGAGTTCGCTGCCCTCTGGCCGGTCAGCCTCCTGGGGCAGTTCATTGACCGGCTCACCGTGGGCGACCCTGACGATATCATCTGGCTCCTCATCGGTGCCAGCCTCTTCTACCCCGCCGTGGTGCGGGCCAACGTCATCCTTCGGCACAAGCTCTTCTACGAGACCGACTTCCGGAAGATGGTAGAGCTGGTGCTCAAGGTCTCCGACCGCGGTGAGTACGAGGACACGGAAGCAGCCGCGGCCGCCTATACCCGGGCCGCCAACGCCGTGAGCGGCATCACCAACGCCGCCTATCACGTGCTGGGGAGCTTCACCCCGGTTATCATCAAGATAGTGATCGTCTCCGGCAGCCTGCTCAGCTACAATCAGACCCTGGGTTTGGTCTACATGCTGAGCCTGACGATCCCGACCATCATGACGGTAGTGTTCAACCGCAGACTGCGCGTCCTGCTGGATTCTCAGTACTCGGTCGTCAGCCGCGTCTCCGGCGCGGGGATCAAGACCATAAGCGACCGGGAGAACATGGCCGCACGGGACAAGTTCCAGGAGGCGATGGGTATCCGCAAGGGCATCTACATCAGCCTGGTGAACAAGGGCCAGTTCTACCTCTATGCCCGCGAGGCGGTCTTGGTAGGCAGCCAGTTCCTGGTGGTGCTTCTGGCCCTGTCTATGCGCCAGCGCCTGGGCATGACCCCGGGTGATTTCGCTAAGATCATCGGGTATATGGCCCAGGTGGCGGCGGCCTTCATCACGGCGGCCGCCTGCTTAGATGCCATCGTGAGCTACAGCCGGGCCTATCACGTCTACGCCACCGTCGGCAGGGACCAGGCCACTAAAGAGGAGAGCACGCCCGCGCCCACGGCAGAGGGCACTTAGCCGCGGACAGCGTGCCCGGTGCCGCATGGTTATCACACGGGCCCAAGAAGGAGCCAAAGGAGAGAGTCCATGTCGTCATTAGCTGGTTCAACTAGACGTTGGGTTGCCTTGGTGCTCGTGCTGGCCCTGATGGCCCTGGTATCCGGGTGCGCCGGCGCTGGGGAGCCGACCGCCGCTCCCGCCGCCTCCCCAACGACCGCCTCCAGCCCCCTGCCTTCCCCTCAGGCCTCACCCGTGGCCGACGAGCCAGGCTTCTTCCGCGGGGTCCAGACCAGCGTCACCGAGGAGGGCTTCCCGCTCCTGGGAGACCCCGATGCACCCGTGACCATCATCGAGTTCAGCGACTACCAGTGCCCCTTCTGCGCCCGCCATTCCACTCAGACCTTCCCCGCTCTGGTGGAGCAGTATGGGCCCACCGGACAGGTGAACTTCATCTTCCGGGACTTTCCCCTGGCCTCGATCCATCCAAACGCCAACAACGCCGCCACCGCCGCCCTGTGCACGGCGGAGCAAAGCCCAGACCTGTTCTGGCGGATGCACGAGGAGCTCTTCTCTACCCAGAACGACTGGGCTTCCCTGCCTGACCCTACTGGCTTCTTCGCCGATATGGCGGCCGAGTTAGGGGCGGACACCGCGGCCTACACCGCCTGCATCACCTCCGGGCGCAGCAACGAGTCTATCCAGACCAGCGTGGCCGCCGGTCAGAGCGCCGGCATCAGTAGCACGCCCAGCTTCCAGTTCGTCAACAACGAGGCCGGTGACACCTACCTCCTGGTGGGCGCTCAGCCTCTGGAAACCTTCACCGCCTGGGTGGATGCCCTCCTGGCCGGGGAGGCCCCGCCGCAAGAGGAGGAAGAGGCAGCAGAAGAGCCCCCGGAGCCGCAGCTGCCCTACTGGGCGAGCGAGGAGGGCCTTGCCACCGACCCAGACCGCCCCGGCTATACCCTAGCTGGCGATCAGTACAAGGGCGACCCGGAAGCCCCGCTCGTGGTGGTGGAGTTCAGCGACTTTCAGTGCGACGCCTGTGGCCAGCACGCCCGAGAAGTGCAGCCGACGTTGGACGAGATGTTCGTGGACACGGGCCAGGTCATGTGGGTCTTCAAGCACATGCCTCAGCAGGACGACGCCCAGGCTGCCGCTGCGGCCGCGGCCGCTGAGTGCGCCGCCGCCCAGGGGGAGTTCTGGGGGATGTACGAGCTGCTCTTCCAGAACGCCGAGGCCTGGGCCCAGGACGACCCTGACCCGACCCTGATAGCCCTGGCCGAGGAGCTCAACCTCGACGCCGACGCTTTCGCCGCCTGCTTGAGCAGCCGCGCCGCTCTGGAGCCGGTGATCAGCGACATGCAGGACGGCCAGGGGGTGGTGGGCACTACCCCGGCCTTCATCGTGCTCTACGGCGGCCAGGGCCGCATCATCCCCAGGTCCTTGCCGGTGGAGGACTTCCAGACCGCCATCGAGCAGATGCTGAGAGAGGCCACGGCCGCGGCCGAGTAACCGCCCACCCAGCACAAAAGGAAGAAGGGGGCGCTTCCCGCGCCCCCTTCTGCGTTCCTTGGACTAGTCCGTCCTCATTCCTCCTCGCCGTTCGATCGGTTGACCACCCGGCAGTCCACCAGTGACACCCCTTCGAGGCCATCGGCGATGAGGATGCCGGCGTTGTGGTCACTCTCTCGGGCAAGAAGCCCTTCCAGAGTCACCCACGAGGCGCGAACCTCGATGGAAGGGGCGAAGGTGGGCGGGCCGGGGCTGCGGAACACGGGCGCCCGGCCATCGCCGTAGGCCCGGAACACGATGGGCTGCTCGGGCGAACCACCCTCATCCACCACCAGGCCCTCATCCCAGCGGGCACCACGGGCGAAGTGCACCACATCGCCCGGCCGCAGCTCGGCGGCAGCCAGCCGGGCCAGGGTCCGCCAGGGCTGGTCAGGGCTAGTGCCGGAGTTGCCATCGTCGCCGTTGTTGGCATCCACGAAGTAGTTGGCCGTGACGGGCGCCGGCACCGGTGTGGCCGTGGGCTCAGGCAGAGGCGTGGCTGTAGGCTCCGGTGGCGGTGCCACTGTGGGTACGGCGGTCGGCACCGGTGTGGCCGTGGGCTCTGGCTGAGGCTCAGGCGTAGCCGTCGGAGGCGCTGCCGTGGGCTCGGCCGGCGGAACCTGCGTGGCCGTGGGAGCCACTGCTGTAGGCTCGACCGACGGGGCCGGAGGCGCTGCCGTAGGCTGGGCTGGGGCCGTGGGCTCTACGACGGCAGGGGGCGCAGCGGGGACGGTGGGCTCAGATGCCGGCGCGGTTGGGCTCGGCTCCGGTGAGGGGACCGCCGGGTCTGTCGGTGCGGGGCTCGCTGGAGCCGGCTCACGAGTCGGTGCAGGCGTCGCCGCCGGGGCGCTCGCGGGCGCCTTGGGCTCGACCGTGGGGTCCTTCGGGGACCAGTGCTGGTTGCCCTTCGGTCCACCGGTGATCTGGAATTCATAGGGCCCGGTACGGTTGTTGCTCATGTCCGCTTCGCCGATGGGGCCACGGTCCGCCGTGCCCACGTTCGGGTCGGCCCAGATAGCGTAGCGGCCCGCCGGGATGACCAGCGAGTCCGACAGGGTCAAGGACTGCCTGGGGGCCAGGTACTCTACGTACCACTCGGTCTGGAAGAGAACCACGTCCAGGCGGTCGGCGGCGGCGATGCTGACCGTCACCCGGAAGCCTTCGGCCGGGGCCGGGCTCTGGTTGCGTATGGAGACGCTGACGTCGCTTCGCCAGCCGTTGCCTTCCAGGTTGACCGGCTTCACGCTTACCCGTCCCCCTCGCAGGTCGGGCTGGGGGCCTGGCACTGAGGTGGGGGTAGCGGTCGGCTGAGGAGGGACGGGAGTAGCGGTCGGTGCGAAGGTGGGCACCGCCGTAGGCGTGTGGGTCGGCCTGGGCGTGGCGGTAGGCGGGTTGGTCGGCCGAGGGGTAGCGGTGGGTGTGTTGGTGGGCCAAGATGTCGCCGTGGGCGCCACCGTGGGGGTGTTGGTCGGCCGAGCGGTAGGGGTGTAGGTGGGCCGGAGAGTGGCCGTCGGCGTAGCGGTTGGCTGGCGGGTCGGGGTGGCAGTGGGTTGACGGGTCGGCGTAGACGTGGGTTGACGGGTGGGAGTAGCGGTCGGCTTAGGGGCACTGCCTCCGGTACGGCCCAGCAACTGCAGGAACTCCCCCATCACCGTGCCATCGTCCTGGGTCGGCGTCACCCAGACCCCGTCAATGAGGTCGCGGACGGCGTTGACGCAGTCAAGCATCTGCTGGGCGGTCATGGGCACGCCCTTAGGATTGGGGGCCACGTCCAGCCAGATCTTGATGTTGGGGTTGGCCTGCTTGATAGAGGTGAAAAGCTCGCGCAGGGTAGTGCGATACTCGCTCAGGCTCAGGTTGGCCTGATAGGCCTTGGCCTGAGGGATGTAGATATCCACATAGGGGGCCATCTGCGTGGCGTAGTTCACGTTGAAGTAGCGCGAAGGCCCGAGCACGAACTGCAGCCCGTGGGCATGAGCGATGTCCCGCATCCGCCGCACGGCCTCGACCGGGTTCTCCTGTTCCCAAGTTGGCGTCTGATCCCAGCGTTCCAGGTCGTAGCCTAGGTAACCGATGTCTATGCTGAGCTCAGACAGGGCTTCCTCCACCCCATCCAGGGTGGGGGTCATGAACATGCGGGTGTGGGCGGGCACGGCGGAAAGGGGTCTCTCCACCTTGCTCAGGTCCCCGTGGTACATGACGCCCCACATGTCGCCCTGGATCTGGTAGGGCAGCATGTTGGCGACAGTGGTGTTCATGCGTGAGCCGAAGGCGATGGGAGCAGACGGCTCCTGTGCCGAGGCCACGCTCTGCACCAGCAGGCTCAGTAGTAAGGTGAATGCCAATGCCGCCGGGAGATGGCCCCGGCAGGATCTTCTGTTTTTGAACATCTTCCCCCCTGAGAGGTCCCGGCCGTTGCAGTCTGGGCCCAGGTACGGCCCACCGACGGAGCACCGGGGTACCTTGACATAAGTTTCGAAAGAAGAGGGGCAAAGACACAGACCTTAGTCGTAAATTCTGCGTAAAGATTGCGTAAAGAATCCGCCCCAGTGCCGCGTGCGGCGGCGACGTGAGCGAGGAGAGGTGGCAGAGGAGAGGAGACGACCTAGTTCAGGCGCAACCCAAAGCCCAGGAGCGTCACGTCCCGGCCCAGATGCCGGCGCCAGACTGAGGTGCGTCTCTCCTGGATCAGCTGGAAGCCGGCCCTGCGAAAGAGCTTGACGGCCCCGGCATTCTGATCGGTGGTGACGGCGTGGACGCCCGGAATACGTAAGTCCCGCAGGTGCGCCAGGTAGGCCTCGAGCAGCGCCGACCCCAGTCCCTTGGCCCGATGGGCCGGATCCACGTTGATGTGGAGGTTGGCCGGGTAGGCGGGGTCGCGGATCTCCAGCAGCTGTCCCCGCAGCCCGGCCCAGGCGTTGTCTGCGAAGTAGAGCAAGGTTTTGCGACCCAAGCGGTAGTGCCGGCGCAGGAGCCGTGCGGCCACCGCCGGCAGACGAGGGGCCAAGCGCCGACGGACCTCGACGTCTCCCTGAGGGCTCCCCAAGACGTAGCCTACCGGGCCCTGCGCCGCCTCGGCCACAAACACGTGCTCCGGGAAGTGGTCCAGGTAGACACTAACCCCCAGGTCGGCGAACAGCTCCCGGTCGTCGAAGTAGGCTTCGACGGGCTCGCCGAAGAAGGCGGTATCGGCGTAAATGCGCCGAACCGCCCCTCGGTCACTGGGACGATAGGACCGCACCCAAAAGGGCGGGGCCGACGAAGGCGCGGCACTACTCGTCGATAGCGACAGGGGCCTCCTCCAGGCCTACCACCGTCCACCCGATCCGGTCAATGACGGGACCCCGGGGGTAGGCAGCCTCGAAGCTGGCGATGACGGTGTGGGGGTAGGCCAGTTCCTCCAGCCGATAACGGGCCAGCAGGAACGGCCCCTGGGCCTGCTCCCGGGGACGGGAGAAGACCCGGACGGGGTACAGCACCCGGGCCCGGGCGACCTCGCCGCCATCTGCGGCGCGAACAAAGGACCGGTACTCCAGCAGGGGACTGGCCGTCCCCCGCAGCTCACCCGCGATCCACAGCTCGTCCCCGGTGACACCGACGTAGAGGGCCACGAAGTCGGTGCCGGGGCCCAGTTCCTGGGTCAGAGTATCGCCGACCGAGTCCTGCAGGACCGGATGCAGTTCGGTTCCCTCGGGAAGGATCCAGTCGGTGACCACCGGGGTCACGGACTGCTCCTCCACCAGCCGCAGGGCCACGGCGTAGTTCAGCTCGCAGAACAGCTCGTTCTGGCGAACGAACGAGCGCAGGAACCCGCCCATCAGGGGCAGTTGGCTGCGGTACTGCTCCATGGCTTCGCCCTTGGCGGCGACGACCTCGTCGGTCAGGGTCTGCTTCTGCCAGTAGACAGAGTCGTTCACCAGCCTAAGGGGAGGCAAGAGCGGGGCAAAGGGCAGGTTGCCCCTGGGCGTGGGGAAGTCCCCTCGGTGAACCAGGTACATGAGGAGCCGCGGGGCAGGCTCGAGGCGCTCCATGGCCAACGCCAGGGCCGTGAAGGCCCCAGTGGCCCAGTGGTCTGGGTGACTATCCTCGTAGTGCGGGGCCACTACCGTATCGGGCTGGAACTCCCGCAGGATCTCGCGCAGATCAGCCAGCAGAGAATGGCCCGAGTACACCATCGAGGGGTTGCGGGTCAAGGGATATGGGCTGAGCGTCAGGCGAGTAAAGGGTGAGCGGTAGGGCTCATCATCCTCCCAGTAATCCGTCCATAACCCCTGAATGCCCCGATCGGGGTAGCCGAGGAAGTCCACCTGGCTCAGGGACACCCCCAACCGGGCCAGGGCCGACAGCGATTCCTGTTGGCGGTTGAGGCCGGACTGAATGTAGTGGGTTGCCCGGGGTGGGCGCCGGAACTCGGCCATCGTCCCGGTCAGCGAGCCGTCGCCATTGGTGACGATGACCACGCGCACTTCGCCGTTCCGCTGGAGCACCTGCTGGATCAGCCCGCCGGCGGCGATAGTCTCGTCGTCGGGGTGAGGGGAAACGACGAGCAGCCTCATGATGCTTTCGGCGTCGGTTAGGTCGTCTATGAAGGGGGCAGGAAGCGCCGCCAGGCGACTCACGGTCAGGTTAGCACTCAGCAGCGACACCGCGATGATGGCCAGCAAGAGCAGAATGCTCGCGATGACCTTCCGGCGGCTTCTTCTGTTGTTGCCGCCGGGGCAAGGGTCGGTGAGCTTTGTCTCAGGTGGGCGTCTCCGCCAACGGATCACTGAATGGCTCCCTCCTCAATGTCGGAGAAGCACCGGGGATTTCTCACTCGGAAAGCTCCGCCTTTTTCCGAACCCCGATCACTGCCGGCCTGGAGACAGCATCCGGCTGCATGGTCTGCCGGTACACCGAGGCCGTGATCCTGGCCGCTCGGGCCCAGCCAAACTCCGTCTCGGCTGCGGCACGCGCCTGGCCTGCCAGACGGTGGCGCAGCTCAGCGTCCTCCACCAAGTCCTCCAGCCGCCGGCGCAGCTCGTCGTCACCGCGGACCAGGAAGCCGTTCCGTCCCTCCCGGACTATCTCCCTGGTGCCGGCACTCTCCCGAGCCACCGCCGGAAGCCCGCAGGCCAGCGCCTCCAGAAGGGCAAGCCCGAAGGCCTCGGTGTAGCTGGGGAAGGCGAACACATCCATGGCGTTCAGGTACGCTGGCGTCTCGGCCCAGGGCACGGCACCCACCAGGCGGACCCTATCCTCCAGCGCCAGCTCCTCCACCTTTCTGGTGATCATCGGCCGCAGGGGGCCATCGCCCACAACCAACAGCCGGACATCCGGCTTGGTCCGGAGCAAAGGTGCGGCGCTCTCCAACAGGCTAAGAACGCCCTTGGATGCAACCAGCCGGCCCAGGTACCCGATCACCAGGTCGTTGGGGCCGTATCCCAGCTGGGAGCGGACGGATGTCCGCAGGCCGGCATCGGGCCGCCACCGGTTGCTGTCCACCCCGCCGTGTATCACATGCACGGGTACGGGGGATCCCGCCATCTCCTCCATGCCGGCAGCACTGAGCACGACCAACCCCCGGGTCCATCGGGCAGCCACGTTCTTCTGGGCCGCCACGGCCAGCCGGTTGAAAAGGCCGGGACGCCCGGTCCGCACGGTGATGGAATGCTTGGTGAGCAAGGTAGGGATGCCCAGGCGTGCCGCCGCGCGAAGGGTCGCCAGCACCAACAGCGACTCAAAGGAGTGCCCGTGCACGATATCGTACCGGTTGGCCTTGAGGAGGCGATGGACCCGCCCGAAGACTCGGGGATCGGCCATGGGATCGGCGCCACCGTAGGAGAGCACCATCCCCGGCAGGCGCAACACCCGGAAGCCGGCGGGATCCTCCTCGATGATCAGGGCCGATCCTCCCCGATCGCCGGGCACCCGGTGCGTGAGGACGTCAACGCAGTGGCCAGCCCGGGCCAGTTCCTGGGCCAGGCACTGGACGTGGTTCTCGATCCCACCGATGCTCGGTGGGTAGCAGTCAGTAGCCAGGCATACCTTCAGGTCCGGCATTGCTGTCGGATACTCCCAGGTCAGACTCATCTGGCAGTGCCAGATGGGGCCTCTCCGTCAGCCCGTGACGAGAGAGAAGGCTTGTCTGCAAGATAGAGGCCGAGAGCAGGCAGAAGCGCCGTCAAAACGAGTCTGCATTTGGTCCAATACAACAGTGTTCCCTTCATTTATACCACGAAATGCCCGGCTACACCCGATTTGCCATGATGAGGGCCCTCACCCCCAGCCCCTCTCCCATTTCATGGGAGAGGGGTGTCTGCTTCCCGCTCAGGTGAGCCCAACCCCCCTCTCCCACGTGTGGGAGAGGGGTCGGGGGTGAGGGCCCCTACCGCCCGTTGACACGCCCTGGCCCCTAAGTTAGCCTCGCATCCTGGTGGGCAGCGCATGCGCCGGTGCTCCCCCATCCCTAGGCCCAGCGGAGGTACAACAATGTCCGGAAAGCAGTACGGCATAGCCCTGGTGGGCGCAGGTGTGATCGCTCCCGTCCACACCGAGGCCATAAGTGCCCTTCCTAATGCCCGGCTAGTGGCGGTGTGTGATGTGGCCAAGGAAAAGGCAGACGCGCTGGCCGCCAAGTACGGGGCTCAGTCCTGCCAGTCCCTGGAAGAAGTGCTCGACCGCGATGACGTGGACATCGTGGATGTGGTGGTCTGGAGCGGCCGGCATGCTCAGATCGGCGTCGAGGCGGCCAAAGCGGGCAAGCACGTCTTCGTCACCAAGCCCATTGACGTCACCCTGGAGAACATAGACCGCCTGATCGAGGCCTGCGAGCAGAACGGGGTAAAGCTCGGGGCCGTGCACCAGTTCCGCAGCTACCCCTCCTACCGCGCGGCCAAGGACGCGGTGGCCAGCGGCGCCATGGGCAAGATGGTGATCGGCAACACCTTCGTGCCCTGGTACCGGTCCCAGTCCTACTACGATGGGGATGAGTGGCGGGGCACCTGGCAGTGGGACGGAGGCGGCGCCCTCATGAACCAGGGCGTGCACTACGTGGACCTGCTCCAGTGGATCATGGGCGGGGTGAAGGAGGTCTTCGCCTACGCCGACATCGCCGCCCACCACGAGCGCATCGAGGTCGAGGACGTGGCGGTGGCCGCCGTGCGCTTCCTAGACGGCTCCATCGGCACCATCCAGGCCAGCACCTCCACCTACAAGGGGTTGCCGGCCCGCATGGACCTGCACGGCGAGAAGGGCAACATCTTCCTGGTCTCGGACGAGATCACCTACTGGGACGTAGAGGACACTCCCCAGCCCGAGGATACCGGGAAGTCGGCCGGCACCACTGGCGCCGCTGACCCCCGGGCCGCCCTGCGCCGTCCCGCCGTTGACGCCCACGTGGACCAGATCGGCGCCTTCATCCGGGCCATCGAGGAGAACGGCACCCCCATGATAGATGGGAGAGAGGCTCGCAAGGCGGTGGAGATCAACCTGGCCATCTACAAGTCTGCCCGCGAAGGGAAGCCCGTCAGTCTGCCCCTATAGACGGGGGTTTTACCGCAGAGAGCGCGGAGAGAAGAAAGGGGACTACGGAGTGGCCGGCAAGCTGGTTATCTCCGTAGTCCCTCGTTTACGCTGGACCTCAGGCTCATCCCTATCGTACCTCTGCGATCGCTGCGGTCTCCGCGGTGAATCTCTCCCCCACGCTACGAGACATCCTCTGGTGGGCGGCGCAGGCGCTTGATCTCGCTCCGCCTCTTCTTGGCCTCGGCCCGGCGCGCCCGCGAGGCGGCAGTGGGGCGGGTGGGGCGGCGGGTCTTGGGCGGACGGGCAGCCTGTCGCACCAGTTCCGCCAACCGCTCGCGGGCATCCTGGCGGTTGCGCTGCTGGGAGCGGTAGCGCCGGGCGTTGATAGTGAGGACCCCCTCGTCGGTGATGCTGGCCGCCGCCAGCCGCAACAGCCGCTCCCGCACCGGCTCGGGCAGAGAGGGGGACTGGCGCACGTTGAAGCGAAGCTGTACCGCCGTGGCCACCTTGTTGACGTTCTGGCCGCCCGGCCCCGAGGCACGCACGAACTCCTCTTCCAGCTCGCTCTCGTCTATGGTTATGTCAGGTGTCACCTGCATGATAGAGTCTCTTGGCCTCGAGCGGTAGCCGCCGCTTGGCGTCAGGTTAGGGGGTTCGGTACGTTATGTGCTGCCTGCGCTGTCGAAGGCTCAATCTGAGACAGCACCCCGAAACGGTTGACGACCGGGCTGGCCTAGGTCGCCACTAGGTTCTCTGCGCTCTCAGCGGTCTCCGCGGTTAGTGACCCTCTGGTCCCATAAGTTGGCACAGCCGATCCTCTCGGACCTCCCTCAGAACCGCTGTCGAGTCCGTTACCATGCCGGCCAAGGCTATCTTCCGTCGCACATTGCGAGCCTCATCAAGGAGACGCTCCTGCCGGAGGACATGCGCCTGCCAAGCAGGGTTAGGCGCAGTCTGGCTGACACCCTCGAGTGGCTTGCATCCAGGCTCGGACATGCTGGCTTCGCACCCTGACACGGCTCCCTCCAGTGCAAGTGCCATGAGGCCGACTAGGACTATGGAATCATTGTACCTGGAATGACGTCACCTCACGAGGAGACGCGGCCTTGCCTTGCCCGATCTCCGCGGCTAGTGACCCTGCCCTTAGCCGGCAGACGGACCGCGCCCCCGCCGCCCCAGGGCCAGCGTCACCGCGCCCACCAGGGCACTAGCGGCAGCCAGCGCCAGGAAAGTCCCGCGGTAGGCTCCTAGGTCCCCGTCCACCGCCGACCACAGGCCGGGCAGCACGCCTCCCAGGGCCGAACCCAGCGCGGCCCCCAGCCCCACCCCGGCATTGGTCAGGCCCAGGAACTCGCGCTCGTAGGGATGGCGAGCGCGGGCGAAGCGCTCCTTGCCCAGGGCGGTGTTGGCGGCGGCATTACCGGTGCCGAACCCGCCCAGCACCAACGCTCCCAGCCCGGTCAGCACCACCGGCGAGGCCGACCGGGGCAGGAAGGCCAGGGCCGCCGAGCTGATCGCGCCCAGCAGCATCGAGCCGGCCAGCGGCACCACGAAGCCCATCCGGTCCACCAGCCGGCCCAGAGCGTGACCGAGCAGGAAGGGCGCCAGGAGCGTGCCGGCGCGGGCCAGCACTACCGCCCCGTCCGGCAGCCCCAGCGACAGGCTCAGGTAGGGGGTGAAGAGGGGTGCCGGCATGGACCAGAGGGCGGTGAGGGCCAGGATCACCAGGGCATACTGGCGGCTGGCCGGGTCGCGCAGGGGCCCCAGCAGGGCGCCGAAGCCCGGCGCCGACGGGGCGGAGCTATCCTCCGGTGCCGGTGGGAGGCGGAAGGCGATGAGCGAGCGGGTGAAGGCGGAGGCGGCCGCCAGCCCGAAGAAGAGGTAGAACTGCCACATCTCGGGGTTCGTGCCCAGGATGATGCCCGCCACCACGGTGGAGGCCAGCTGCCCGCCGTTGATCACCGCCGTTGCCTTGCCCAGGAACTCCCCTGTCACGTTCAGGGGGATGACCCGGCGGATATAGGGGGAGTAGGCGGCAAAGCCGGTGGAAAGGCAGATGTTGTAGACCGAGACCACCCCGGCCAGCGCCAGCAGGGTGACCGTCGGGCTGGTGCCCTGGGGCAACAGGGGAAGGAACAGTAACCCACTGAAGCCGGCCGCGGCGGCCAATAGCCAGCGCGCGAACCAGCGCTGCAGGGGATGGCGGCTCATGACCGGCACCACCAGGTACTGGAGCACGTCGCTCACCCACAGGAGGGCGTAGAGCCCGCCCAGGACCCCGGCGCTGGCCCCCAGCCGCAGGGCAAACAGGGGCAGCACGTTGAATAGGGCCGCTCCCAGAGGAGTGCTGGCAGCATTGATGCCCAGCAGCCCCCACTCCGCCGGCGACGCTCCCGATCTCCCCGGCCTCATGCCCCTTATGAGCCGCCACCGTACCCTGCCCACCCTTCCTCCTGCCCCTGCGCCTGAGGAATGATGCCACTAGGGGCCGCCGGGGCGCCAAGTTAGGGGCAGGTTCAGTGTGCGTAATGCCGTCAAGTTGCCGGGTGCGGCACTAATGATTGACGGAATTGATAGTGGACAGACAGTAAGAGGTTGAATATAACACCACTGCGGCCTGCGAGGAGATGGGGATGCAGTCTGAGTAGGCGCCGCCTTGACGCCTGGTGACAGGGCCCGTGCCGCTGCTGTCCAAGGAGGCTGGCAATGAGCGGAAGCCGCAACCCGGTCACTTCCCTACTCGGTCTGGCCGCCCTGACCCTCCTGACCCTGGTGGTCGTCTCGGCCTGCCGCGCTCAGGGCATGCTGCCATCGTCCGGAGCAGATGCTGCCCCTGCCCCGACACCGACACTTCCCGGTGACCCCATGGCAGTCGCGATGCCGTAGAGAGCCGAGCCCTGGGAGAAGGGGACTGCATCCCGTCTCTCCATTCGCCTCTGCACGACAGCTACCTATGCTGGCTAGGGGACGAGATCTGGCTAGGCTCCCAGTCGGAGGGGCTCATCCGCCGCCTCGACCACGAGGTGCTGCAGGCCGGCTCTCCCTACACCCGGGCCTACGACCGAAACCGCGTCGTGGTCGCCATCAGGGAGGAGCCTCCTCTCAGCCCCGAGCCCCAGCCTGTCTACCTGCTGGACCTGGAGACGGGAGACATGACCGAGCTGGGCCAGGCCGTGCGCGGCTGGCTCGTGCGCGTCAACGCCACCGGCTACGTTACCTTCCTCACCGATGATTCCATCGAGGTGATCCACCCCCTGTTGGACACTCGCTCATCCGTGCTCCCGCGGCTCGAGGAGCCCGAAGCGGAAGCCTACGCCGAGGCCGCCTTCGACGGCAGGAAGGTGGCGCTGGTGGAGAAGCACTACTCCGAGGCAGCTCTCTCTACGTGATTGACCTGGAGAGTGGTGAACGAGTGCTGATCTCAGATGAGCTATGGGGTTCCTACGCCTTCGACGCCCTCGACTGGCTCCCCGACGGCAGGCTGGCGTACGGGGTGATGCATCAGGGCGAGCAGGGTGCCTCCCCACAGCTGTGGACGGTGCAGGCAGACGGCAGTGACTTGACGCTCCTATGGGAGGGCAAGCTGGAGCGGTTTGGGTCGGTCACGTGGATCCCCGGCACGGGGCTGATCCTTTTCAGCGTTGACCCCGGCGGCTACGCGGATGAGAACCTCTCCTACCGGGTCATCAGCATGGAAGGGGCGACGGACAAGGAGATCATGGTGGGCGGCAACCCGGCCAGCATCAGCATCTCCCACGATGGCCGTCAGATACTGCGCTACGTCACGCGCTTCTCTTACGACCCCCTGAGGCTGGTGGGCGAGGAGTTCGTCCTCACCACGCTGGACTACTAGCTCGGCGTTCAAGGAAGGCTGGCAATGGGCAGGATGCGCAGCCTGAAGCTCAGTATGACCTGGGCCAGTAAGGCGGGATAGGTCTGAACTGCGACGCCTCACCGCCGATCCCACCGCCGACCTATACCCTCATTGGTCCCCTGACGGCACGCGCATCATATTCCAGGGAAGCGAAGACGGCGTCTGGTTGCTGGACCTAGTTGATGGCACCGTGGAGCGCCTCCATCCGCACGTCACCGGCTTCGCAGTGGCTCCGTAACCAAGGACCTGGCGCAGCTCCGACGCTCGTCTCCCCGGGCGAACCCGCGGCACGCCCCCTGCAATCTCACAGACCGTCAGGCCGCGAAGTGGGTCTCTATAGCAGCTACTCGATTGAGTGGAGGCGGTGCGAGGTGCCGGAGTGGCAGGAGCGGGTGGCCCGCGCTCGCGGGGGCGACCGGGAGGCATTCGAACAGGTGGTGCGGCGATTCCAGGCCATGGCCGTGGGGTACGCCTACTCCCTCCTCGGAGACTTCCACTGGGCGCAGGATGCGGCCCAGGAGGCCTTCGTGGACGCCTACTATCACCTGGGCGCCCTCCGGGAGCCGGCAGCATTCCCGGCCTGGCTGCGACGGGTGGTGCGCAAGCACTGTGATCGGCTCACCCGCCGTCGGCGCCTATCCACGGTGGCCCTGGAGGCAGGGGTGGAGGACCCCGACCCGGCCGCGAACCCGGCGGAAGCGGCCCTGCGGCAGCTGGAGCGCGACGCTGTCCTGCGAGCGGTGAGCTCCCTTCCCGAACACGAACGCACCGTGACCGCCCTCTACTACATTGATGGCTACTCCGTGGCCGAGGTGGGTGCCTTCCTGGAGGTACCCCAGAGTACCGTCAAGAACCGCCTGCACTCGGCCCGGGGGAGACTTCGCGAAGGGATGGTGGGCCTGATGGAAGAGACACTGAAGGGCAGCGCGCCCGGAGACGAGTTCGGCCGGCAGGTGAGCCGCGTGCTCGAAGGCATCGAGCGCACCCACTGGGAGACGACGTCGGTGCTGTGCTTTACCGGCTCAGTGGTGGCCGCCATGCACCACCTGGGCGAGCCGGTGACGAACGACTACGTCATGGGCATCTCTGGCGGTGCCTTCAAGATGTTCTGGATCCCGCCCTGGTCGCCGGCAAACTGTGACCTGCTCATCATCGGGGAGGAGCCCATCCGGCAGACCTTCGCCGCCCTGGGGTACGACTACACCTTCATTCCCGACTTCGACCGGGAGAAGCGGGCCCTCACCGAGGCAGAGTACCGGCGCAAGATCGTGGAGAGCATTGACGCCGGCCGGCCGGTGATGGCCATCGGCATCGTCGGCCCCCCGGAGGTGTGCGTGGTGGCCGGCTACAGCAGCGGTGGGGAAGTGCTCTACGGCCGAAGCTACTTCCAGGAGCAGAACCAAGAGAGCAGCAGCGGTTTCGCCGACGAGGACTGGTACGGGACCCTCCAGCCCGAACTGGTGAAGGGTTACTTCCGCAGCGACGACTGGTACGACCACATCTACGGTCTCATCCTCATCGGCGACAAGAAGGGAGCGCCCGCCCCGGGGCAGGTCCTCCGCAACAGCCTAGAGTGGGCCGTATCCCTGGCGCGCGTCCCCCAGCGCGACCTGCTCTGGCCCAGCGAGGGGCAAAGCTCCTGCTACTCCGGCCTGGCCGCCTATGACCAGATGATCGAGGGTCTCCTGCGGGACGAGGACTTCCCGCCGGACGTGGACAAGCTCACCTACAACCTGTATGCCCTGGGCAATGACGGCGCCTGGCTGATGGTCGGCAAGCGAAGGTCGGCGGCCGCCTACCTAGAGCGGATGCTGCCCCATGCCGGGGCCGCCGATGAGGCGCTGCGTCGGGCAGCCGTGCTCTACCTCCAGCAGGCCTCCGTCTGGGAGCGAGCCGCACGCCTGGTCGGCTGGACCGGCAGCCCCGACAAGGACAAGCTCAAGCTGACGGATCGCCGCCACCGCGAGCAGATCGCTAGGTTCGTGCGAGAGGCCAAAGCCCTCGAGGCGCAGACGGTGACGTGCCTGGAGGAGGCCCTCACGAGTATATGAGGTAGGGCTCCCGAGCCTGGCGGAACTGGCGGCAGGATTCCTCCCACCCGCGGGTGATCTCCTCCACCGGCACCCCGGCCTCGATCTGCTCTCGCACCTGCCGGTTGCCGATGAGCCGATCGAAGTGCTGGAGGCTGGGCGCGTCCCCGGTCCTCTCCGGCGGCAGCCACTGGAACCGGTCCGGGTGCAACTCTCGGACGGCGGCGATGACTGTCAGCCAGACGGTGATGGGGCAGCCCTCCCCGGTGAGGTGCACCTGCACGCCAGCGCAGTTCTGGCCCGCCCACTTGCTCAGGGCGGGCCGGAACGCGTGGGGACGAAAGCGCACTCCCTCCAGGCCCAGGCCGTTGAGGTGATCGGCCAGGGCCTGGCCGTCGAGCCAGGGGGCACCCACCACCTCGAAAGGCAGAGCCGTACCCCGACCCTCGGACAGGGTGGTCCCTTCGATCAGACAAGCGCCGGGATACTGGCGCACCGTGCTCAGGTGAGGCATGTTGGGGGAAGGGGGCACCCAGGTCAGGCCGGTTTCCTGCCAGGTCATGGCCCGCCGCCAGCCCCGGCAGGGCACCACGGTCAGCTCGGCCGGGGTTGGGTTCCAGTGGTCGTTGTACATGCGGGCCAGCTCCCCCAGCGTGAGGCCGTGCACCACCGGGATGGGCGCCCGGCCCACGAAGGAGGCCAGCGCGTGCTCCAGCGTGGGGCCGGCCACCGCCTCTCCGCCCAGAGGGTTGGGCCGGTCCAGCACCACTACCTCCACCCCCGCCTCACCGGCCGCCTCCAGGATGTGAGAGACGGTCCAGGCGAAGGTGTAGTAGCGGGCCCCCACGTCCTGGATGTCGCAGACCACTGCGTCCAGCCCGGCCAGCATCTCCGGGGTGGGCCGGCGGGTAGCCCCGTAGAGGGAGTACACCGGCAGCCCCGTCAGAGGGTCCCGGGTGGAGAAGATGTGCTCACCGTCGGGGGCGGCGCCGGCGAAGCCGTGCTCGGGCGCCAGGAAGGCGCCTAGCCTCACCCGCTTTTCGGCGGCAAAGATGCGATAGGCGCTCTCCAGGCGGCGATCCACGGCGCTGGGGTTGGTCATGAGACCCACGCGCTTGCCCTGCAGGGGGGCAAACCCGGACTCCCGCAGCACCTCCAGTCCGGGGACCACCATGTCCCTGTCGCTCATCGCCGCCTGCCCTCCAGCTAGAACTCGAGCCCCACCGTGACCACCTGCTTGGGGCCGGTCTCCACGGTGATGGTCCGCCCGTGCACCGGGACATCCCCGTCCTCCAGCGGCTGCTCGGCCAGGTTGAGCCGCCGGGCCCGCTTGGGGGCCTGCCAGAAGGTCAGCCGGTCCGACTGCTTGCGGTCGCTGGGGTTCCACAGGCGCACCACCAGTCCCGAGCCGTCATCGGCCGGCTTGAGTGCCGACATCACCAGCGTCGCCCGCTCCTGCTCCACGTAGCTCATCCGTGGGGGCAGATTGCCGGCCATGGGCGGGAAGCCGGAGGGGAGCGGCCCGGTCTGGCGGACCATCAGCCCCGCCTGCAGGGCCGACACCTCCCGCAGAACCTCCACCCGGGGCAGCTCACCGGCAAACGGCATGAGCGCATAGCGGTAGGTGCGCTTGCCCAGTTCCAGCCCATCCTGTTCGCCGGTGGTGCCCACCGTGCGCCGGTAGGAGCGCAGGAGCGTCACCTGCATAGTGCGGCGGGCATCATCCTGGACGCCACCCTCGTGCAGGCCCCCGGCAGAGAGGAAGGCCAGCCCCCGGTTGCCCGCGCCCACCGCCTGAAAGCCCTGGAAGGGCTTCTCGGCGAGCTCGGGCTCCTGCCAATCGGCCGTCTGCGGGTCCAGGGCGATGTCGCGTTCCAGGACGTCATAGGGCTGGTGAGAGAGCCAGGTCTTGGCCTCGGGGATATCGGTGGGAAGGAGGAGCCGCAGCCGGTGATCCTCGACGTTGTTGTCCACCACCGTCTCCACCTCGACGGTGCGCGAGCCTCGGCGCAGGCTCACGAAGCTGGTCAGGTCCAGGTCGGTACGGCGATCGGAGCGCTTCTCCTTGTGCCAGTCGTAGCGCTCGGGCAAGCTCATGCTGGTCTGTATGCGGAAGGTCACCAGATCCGGGCCATCGTCCACCACCGAGACCTGGGCCTGGGAGCCGGTGGAGAGGGCGATCTCATCGTTGACGGTGTCGCCGTGGAACCAGCCATCGCCTATCTCGCTTCGGTCCTCGAAGATGAGCAGGTCGGTGTAGACCTGGCCGGCGGCCTTGTCGGTGAGGGTCAGGGTCCCGTTAGGCTGGATGGAGAGGGCCAGGTGCTCGTTCTCGGCGCTGGTGGGACCGGTGCGCAGGCTGCCCATGCGCCGGACGGGCCGCTCGCTGGGAGTAACCAGAAGAGAGGTGAAGCCCAGGGCGGGCAGGTCCACCTCGGCCGCCACGGTATAGCGGGTGTGCGCCGGGTCACCTACGAAGGCAGGCAGGGCGTAGCGCGAGCGCCAGGAGGTCTGCGGGTCGAAGCTCAGCCGCTGATAGGGCACCTCGTTGCCATCGCCGTCCTGCAGCCGGAAGGACTTGACGTCCTGAGAGCGGAACCCCTCCCGGAAGGCGGTGGGATAGTCCAGGGGCAGCTCCAGGTCGAAGATCACCACTTCGCGCCGAGGTACGGGCAGCGGGTTAGCGATGGTGAGGGTGAACTCGTGCTCCTGGCGGGCCAGGTCGGCGCAGCCCTTGGTCAGGAAGCCAAACGCCTGGTGGCGCAGCTGCTGGCCCAGGACGCGAGCCTGGTCGAAGCGGTACATCATGTCCCGGTGCACCTGGTCCACTGAGCAGCCGCAGATGCTGTCGTGGGCGTGGTTGAGCAGGACGTTCTCCCAGGCGATGCGCACGAACCGCTCGGGGATGCCAGCTCCCTGCAGGTTGGCGATCCCCACCCAGGGCTCGACCCAGCGCTCCAGCAGCGTAAGGCACCGGTCGTTGGCTTGCTTCATGGCCGCCCGAGAGGAGACGCAGTTGGGGATGAGCCACAGGTAGGGGGCGGGCCCTCGGCTGGGCTCGCGGCGCTCACCGCGCTTCACCGGCAGCTCGGTCGCCTTCTGCTCGGCCTCGCGGAAGAACGCGGGCAGCGTAGAGTGAATGGCGTCCACCTGAGGCATGGCCTCGTGCAGCAGCCGCAGGTAGCGAGCGGCATCGGTGGCCGGGGGCATGTGGTCCAGGGCGTCCATCAGGCACAGGACGGGGGCGTTGGAGCGGCCAATCTCGTGCTCCACGTAGCGACGCATGCTCTCTTTGGCCTTGGCCTCCACCTCGGGGTCATCCGGGTCGGGCGCGTTCTCCAGTACTTGGCGCGAGCCCACGAAGGCACCGTAGCCCATCTCGTCCTGCAGCTTGAAGGTGAAGACCCGGCTGCCATCGGGAGCTTCCCAGGTGAAGAAGGCGGGGGTGGTGTGCTCGTTGTTGCCCCGGCCCAGGACGCAGTAGCGATAGCCGAAGCCCTGGTAGATCTGGGGCATCTGGGAAGGGTGGCCGAACATGTCGCAGGTGTAGGCCACGGCCATGGGCTCCACGCCCCACTCGTGGCTGATGCGCCGGCCGAGAAGGAGGTTGCGCACCAAGGCCTCGTCGTCGCCGGGGCAGAACAGGTCGGGCATGGTGAACCACGGGCCGATGAGGATGCGGCCGGAGGCGATCAGGCGGGCGAGGCGATCTCGGTTCTCGGGGCGGACCTCGAGATAGTCGGCCAAGACGCAGGTCTGTCCGTCCAGGTGGAAGTAGCGGAAGTCGTCACTGGTCTCCATGAGGTCGAGGAGCTGGTCAATGATCTGTACCAGGAGGAAGCGGTACTCCTGGAAGGGCCGGTACCACTCCCGATCCCAGTGAGTGCCGGAGATGTAGTGGGCAGAGTAACGGTCGGTCATGGCGCACCCCTCTTGTGGTCATGCGGGTTGGGGGGAGTGTAGCACAAGGGGCAGCGCTGTCACGCCGACCCATGGGCGCGCCGCCGACATCCGGGTAGGGGCAGGCCACCGCGCCTGCCCCAAAGGGCGGACAGGGTCGTCCGCCCCTACACCCCCGGCTACCCAAGGGAAATCCCGACCGTACCATTGGCCGGTGCGGGAGGAGCGGGCGACTGAAGCCGCCCGCTCAAGACCTTCGGCCAGAGGCCATGCCGCAAGTCACATCGGTGTAGGGGCGGGGCTCCGGGCTGAAGCCCTTCGCACCGCCCCTACACCATCACCGCATCCGGTGCTTGCATGTGGAGACGCCGGGGGCTGAACCCCCCGGCTACCTAGGCGAAGCCCGCCCTGCGGCGGGCTGACGGCGCACACCGATGGCAGGGGGTCTCCACCGTACGCCGGGATGCCCTACATGGGCCAAAGGCCCTCAGCGGGCGTCTTTAGGCGCCCGCTTACCGCCGGCGTAGAGACATCCGCGGGCGAGGCTTCGGATACCTTCGCACCGCCGCTACCCGGACAATCGCATCCGGTGCCTGCCCCGGGGAGAGGTTCTCTACCCCCCTTGTCAGCTACCATTTTGCTCGCTATTCTCTTCCTCGAGCATTCACCAATCACAAACCGGTCCTGGCCCCAAGGAGGCCCTGTGGACGCGACCGCTCTCGAGGTCACCGATCTCCGCAAACGCTACGGCGCCCTTCAAGCCGTGGATGGGGTCTCGTTCTCCGTGCACCGGGGAGAGGTGTTCGGCATCCTCGGGCCCAACGGTGCCGGCAAGACCACCACGGTGGAGTGCATCGAGGGGTTGCGCCAGCCCGACTCGGGCCACATCGTCCTCCTGGGCGAGCCCTTCGGCGCCACCCGACCAGAGTTCCGCCAGCGCATCGGCATCCAGCTGCAGACCACCGGCCTCTACCCCAAACTCACCGTGCGGGAGATCGTCCGCCTCTTCTCCTCCTTCTACCACCACACCTTGGACCCAGACGCGGTCATTGAGCTGGTGGGGTTGCGTGAGATGCAGCACACCGCCAGCGCCAAGCTCTCCGGCGGCCAGCTGCAGCGGCTCTCCTTGGCCCTGGCACTCCTCAACGTGCCGGAGATGGCCTTCCTGGATGAGCCCACCACCGGGCTCGACCCCCAGTCGCGCCGGGGCGTTTGGGACATCATCAAGGACCTTCGCCGCCAGGGGCGCACGGTGCTCCTTACCACTCACTACATGGAAGAGGCGGAGGAGCTCTGCGATCGGGTGGCCATCATGGACCAGGGGCGGATCATCGAGCTGGACTCTCCCCGGCGCCTGATCGGCAAGCACTTCCAGGAGATCGCCATCGAGATTGGCCACGTGGAGGGGCTGGTCGCCGAGATGCTAGAGTCATTGCCGGGGGCCACGAACGTCTCCTCCGAGGACGGGCACTTCGTGGTCTACACGACCTCCGTCCCCCAGACGATGGCGGGCCTTTTCGATCGGGCCGAGCGGCACTCGCTGGCGCTGGGCGCGCTAACCGTGCGCCAGCCTACGCTCGAGGACGTGTTCCTGAAGATCACGGGCAGGAGGATCCGCTGATGAGCGCCTTCACCGCTCTCTACTTGGCCAATGCCCGCGAGTTCGCCCGCGACAGGCTGGCGATGGTGATCACCATCATCATGCCTCTGCTCTTTGCCGGGTTCTTCGGGATGATCTTCGGCGGTGGCGGCCAGGACATCCGCATCCAAGTGGGGTTGGTGGCCCAGGATGATGGCCCCGCCGGCCAGCAGATCATCTCCCTACTGGATGGTATGGCAGGCGAGGCCATCTCCGTCCGGCAGGGGGACCTGGAGCCGCTCCTGGAGTCACTGCGGGCGGGTGATCTTCATGCCGTCCTGGTGTTGCCGGAGGGCATGAGCCAGCGCCTGGGCAATGGGGAGCCGGCAGCCCTGCAGGCCTACTACGACCCGACCAGCCAGGCCTCTTCCGGCGTGGGGCTAGGGTTCGTGCAGAGCTTCTTGAGCCAAGCTAACCTGGCCCTTGCTTCCGCCCCGGAGCTTCTCACCGTGGAAGCGCACAGCGTGCAGGCGGAGACCCAGGACGCCTCCACCTTCTACGTGCCCAGCATGTTGGGTCTGGCGATCCTGTGGCTAGGGGTGTTCGGCACCGCCATGCCGCTGGTGGAGATGCGAGAGAAGAAGGTGCTGCGCCGGCTGGCGGTGGCCCCCTTGACCACCCGCAAGATGCTGGCCGCTCAGGTGGCCTGGCGGGTCTCGGTGGGGATCATCCAGGCGGTCCTGTTTGTGCTCTTTGGGGTGTTCGTCCTGGGGCTCAACCTCAGCAGCCAGTTCTACCTCTTCCCGGCCATCATCCTGCTGGGGGCGGTGACCTTCGTCACCATGGGCTACTTCATCGCCGCCCTCTCCGCCAGCAGCGAGGCTGCCGTGGCCGTGGCCCAGGTGGTCAACTTCGCCATGACCTTCCTCTCCGGCAGCTTCTTCGAGCCCGAGTTCCTGCCCTCCGTTCTGCGCCCGGTGATGTACGTTATGCCCCTGACCTACCTGTCGGATGCCCTGCGGCAGGTGATGGCCGGGTTCCGGCCCCTGTTTCCGCTGTGGGTTGACGTGGCGGTGTTGGGGGCCTTCCTGATCGTGCTCGTGCCTCTCACCATCAGGTTCTGGCGCTGGGAGTAGCCAACTAGCCTTCGCCTGGCCCGGTGTCCGTGCCTGTGGTCAGGCGGAGGGGCTTGAGGTCCTTCACCGTGGGGCCCTGGATGAAGACGCCATCGGCGCGGTAGCGAGAGCCGTGACAGGGGCAGTCCCAGGTGCGCTCAGCCGGGTTCCAGCTGACGATGCAACCCAGGTGGCCACAGGAAGGCGAGAGGGCATGCAAGGCGCCCTGCTCGTCCCGGTAAAGGGCCACCTTGTCCCCCGCAATCTCCACCACCGCCCCTTGGCCGGGGGCCAGCTCCTCCGGGGTGGCGGGCTCGCCGCGGCGCAGCCTCTCCACGGCGTAGTGCTGCACGAACCAGGCCCCGCCCTGGACCATGCTCTCCAGGCCCTTCAGCTGTGCCACCCGCGCCGGGTCGAAGGCGGGCAGCCACTCGTTGTCCCGTCCTAGGATGCGATCGGTCAGCATCATGGCGGAGGCGATGCCGTTGCTCATCCCCCAGCCCCCGAAGCCGGTCGCTACGTAGAGGTTGGTGGACACCGGGCTGTAGCGGCCCACGTAGGGCAGCCCGTCCAGGGTGTAGTTGTCCTGGGCCGACCAGCGGTACTCCACCGAGGCCAGGTCGAAGTGGCTGCGGGCGTACTCCTCTAGGTCTCGGTAACAGACGGTGGTATCACCTCCCTGGCCGGTGACGTGCTGGCCGCCTCCCATCATCACCAGCCATCCGTCCGGGGTGGGATGAGGCCGGATGGAGTGAAAGCCCGGCTTGACGCTGATGTAGAACTCCTGGGGGACTTCGCCCGCCAGCCGGGTCCCCAGGACGTAGGAGCGCATGGACGTCTGCCGGGCGAAGTAGAGCCCCCGGTCCAGGAAGGGGAAGTGCGTGGCCACGATGCAGTGCTCGGCGAAGACCCGGCCCCGATCGGTGCGGACCACGGGCCGCACACCCTCCTCCACGTCCAGGGCCCGGGTGTTCTCCGAGATGAAGCTGCCCTCTCCCGGGATCGCCTCTGCCAGGGCGAGCAAGAACCGGCGAGGATGGAAGAGGACCTGATCGTGGAAGCAGACGCTGCCATAGGTGGGGTAGGGCAGGGAAGACCCCTGGGTGAACGAAGCCGGCAGCCCCAGGGACTGGCAGACCTCGGCCTCCTCCTGCACGGCTTCGGCATCCTCGGGCCGTTCGGCGAAGGTGCAGGAAGAGATCCGGCGGAAGTCACACTCGATGCCCCGCTCAGCCACCAGCGAGGCGACCCTCTCGATGGCTGCCTGGTTGGCCTGGCCATAGAGCCGAGCCCGTTCCGGGCCAACCTTGGAGACCAGGCTCCGGTAGAGGGTGCCATGCTGCGAGGTGAGCTTGCCGGTGGTGTGGCCGGTGACGCCGGTGACGATGCGGTGGGCCTCGATCACGGCCACGCGCAGGCCGGCCTGTTTGAGCAGGAAACCGGCGGTGATGCCGGCGATGCCGCCCCCGAGGATGGCGACGTCCACCTGCGAGTCTCCCGGTTGAGGAGGGTAGTCCGTCTGCGGGGTGCTGGCGATCCAGTAGGATTGGGGTCGGCCGGGAAGTTCCATGGTACCTCCAGACTAACGCGCTACCAACGATCAGGCGACGCCCCGGGGCGCCGCAGCTAACGGCGATATCCGGGCATGATAGACGCTGAGGACCAGGCGTCAATCGGCCCTGCTAGCGGTTCTTCCAGAGCAGCCAGAGTGTGCCCAGGCCAAACAGGGTGATGATCAGGTTCACCAACCACCCCAGCAGGGGGATAGCCGTCAGTACGACCACGATCACCAGCCCCACGAGGAAGGGGCCGACCGCACTCTCGCCCGGGTTGGCGGAACCGCGCTCCAGGAGGTAGCGGCCTATCCAGTACGCCACCACGATCTTGCTCAGGTAGGTGACGGCCAGGCCCAGCGCCACAGCCACCAGGCCCGCCAACGCCAGGGCCAGCGCCCCGATGTAGAAGGCCAGCCCGCCCAAGGTCACGATCCCCAGCAACAGGGCCAGCAGCCCGACCAGCCCCAGGAAGACCAGGATGGCCGCCGGCACGGCGATCAGGATCAGGACTCCCCGCCCGAGGCTCCCCCAAGGGTTGGCCTCCAGTTGGGCGGCCAGCGCGCGGATGAACCGGGGCAGCAGCAGGGTGAGAAGCAACCCTACCAGCAGCAGCGACACCAGTCGCCGTATCTGGTCTACCACCCAGTTCAGCAGCGCCCGCAGGGGAGAGATCCGTATGAGGCCCGGCTCATCCCTCTCCGGAACGTTCTGGAACACCTGTCCACCCACCTGCCCGGGGGCCACCACCGCGGCATCCTCGGAGGTGTAGCGCAGGTCCCCTTCGATGCGAGCATCGGGGCCCAAGGTGAGCCCCAAGGGCACGTTAGGCACCCGCGGCCGCCCGGGCAGGAAGAAGAGTGGGTCGAACAGGGGTACGTTGGTGCGGCCACCTACCTGGGCCGCCAGGTCACCACCGACCTGGCCGCGTACGCTCAGCCCGGCGGCGGCCACCTGAACATCCTCGGCCACGGCCCCCGCCAGCAGGGCCTGGTAACCGGAGAAGAGGAGGCTTCCGTCCACCCGCGTGCCCTGGCTGGCCTCGAGGCTGTAGCCCGCAGCGAGCAGGTCATCGGTGACCACCGCTCCCTCTTCCAACAGGGTGGCACCGCCGGCCACGATCAAGTCATCTCCCACACTGCCGCTGACGATGGTGGACCCCGCGGCCGCGATGAGGTCCCCCTCTACTGTGCCGTTGATCTCGATCTCCGCGGCAAACACCACCAGGTCGCCCCGGACGACGCCGTCCAGGATGAACGTGCTGGCGCCTACATAGAGGTCCTCTTCCACGACCTCATCTTCGCCAATGACAACCAGGTCTCCTCCGCGACTGTCGAAGGCCATAACCGTGGGGGCAGTCGCGGCCAGAAGAAGGGCAAGAACACTCAGAACGAGGATCAGGCGGTAGATGCGCCGAGCAAACATGTTTACCTCCAACTGCAAACACTAATCATGAGGCATAGACCAAGCTGATGAGGTACTATGATCATCATCATACAGACTTGCTAGATATCTCGTTCGGGATAGGGTAGTCTGCCAGCACATGCCGGTCAAGCGGTTTGGACGTGCGCCCTTGGCCTGCTGTCACAGACGTGAGCTTGGCGGTGTTAACTGTGTAGAAGCTATGATCGGCGCCATGGGTCAGCCAGTCTATGATCGGGTCTTCCTGCAGCGGCTCTGCTCTGGTGACGAGGACGCCTTTGAGCAGGTCTTCCGCGCCTGCTACGCCTCGGTATATGGCGTGGCTTACCGGCTGCTCAGGGATAGCCCCGCCGCTGAGGAGGTGGCACAGGAGGCGTTCGTGCGGCTCCACCGCACCCCGCCCACCGGTGCCGAGCCTCCCAATCTGTTGGGTTGGCTGATCACGGTGGCCACTCACCTGAGCTACAACCGGCTGCGCTCCGAACGACGCCGCCGGGAACGGGAAGAGCGTGCCGGGCGCCTGGAGGAGGCAACGGAGGCACCGGCCGACCCGGTGGAACGGCAGGACGCAGTCGAGCGGGTTCGGCGGGTCCTGGCAGAGCTTCCGCCGCGCCTGGCCCTCCTGCTGCTGCTTCGCCACTCCGGGCTGTCGTATGCCGAGATAGCCCGGCAGCTGGACGTGGCGCCGGGCAGCGTGGGGACCCTTCTGGTCCGCGCCGAGCGTTCCTTCCGGCAGCGCTATGAGCAACTGGAACAGGGAGATTCCGATGGCGAGCACTCTTGAGTGCCCCGACGAGGGCCAACTGCGCCTCTTCCTGGATGGAACCCCTCCTGACCGAGACCGGCCCGGGCTGGAGGAACACCTGAAGACCTGCGCCGGCTGTCGCGAGCGGCTAGCGCGGTTGCGCGAGGACGCCGCTCTGGTATCCGCAGCCTTGGCCGCATCGGCGCCGGCGGTCGTAGACACGGCCCGTGCCTGGGAGCGCTTCCGGGCTCAGGCCCCTACTGCCAACCGGTGGCCCACGAGGAGGATTTGGGATATGTTCAGTGCTAGATACCGTCGTATGAGACGCCCCGTCCTGGGGTTGATAGGGGTTGCGGCCGTGCTGGCAGCAGTGATCCTCGTTCCCCCGCTGCGCACGGCTGCTGGGCAGTTCCTGGACATCTTCCGTGTCGAGCGCATCACCGTGGTGACCTTCGACCCCGACCGGGCCGTGGGGCTAGACCAGCGGCTCTTTACCCGGATCGTGATGGATGACCCCGAGCCACTGCCGGTCGCCGGCGTCGAGGAGGCAACCCGGCTTGCCCGCCGGCCGGTGCTCACGCCTGGATACCTCCCGGAGGGCTATGAGCTCACCAAGTTCGTGGTCATGCCTGAACGCACCGCTCGCGCTTGGGTAGACGTGGACAACGTCATGGCCTTGCTGGAGGAAGCCGGCTTGCCCACGGACCTCGTGCCCGTGGACCTGGACGAGATCTCGGCTCTCATCCCGCCCGTCGTCGGCCAGCACTACTCCAACGGCGAGCTCGAATTCGAGATCGTTCAGGTGGCCAGCCCAGAGGTGGCTGTGCCAGAGGGTCTGGACACGGAGAGGGTGGCGGAGCTGGGCCTGCAGCTGCTTGGCTTCAGCGCCCAGGAGGCCCGCGGCCTGGCCCAGAACATAGACTGGGCTACCACTCTGGTTGTGCCCATACCGCGGGGAATGCTCTCCGCTCAGGAAGTGACAGTCCAGGGCGTGCAGGGGTACGTGCTGGAAGAGCAGGAGAGCGAGGAGGGGCCTGAAGCCCTGGTGGTGTGGAACCGAGAAGGCATAGTCTACGCAGTAGCGGGCGATCTGCCCGGCGCCGACCTGCTGGCGGTTGCCCAATCGCTGCGCTAAGGCAGAACTCGAACCCTCGGGGAGCCGCGATGGCTCCCCGAGGAGACTGTGCCCTATAGTCGCCCGACTCATTCCCGCATGGAGATGCACACTTTGCCCGAGCGCACCGAAGCTGCCCTTGAGATCGAGGGCCTGCGCAAGGAGTATGAGCAGACAGTAGCCCTCGATGACCTGAACCTCACCGTAAACCGGGGCGAGGTGTT
This sequence comes from Anaerolineae bacterium, assembly GCA_050945695.1. Classification (GTDB taxonomy): domain Bacteria; phylum Chloroflexota; class Anaerolineae; order DRVO01; family DRVO01; genus Ch71. The sequence goes on from JBMNTK010000007.1 coordinate 37,481, forward strand.
TGGCTTCCTGGGCCCCAACGGCGCCGGCAAGACTACCGCCGTCAAGTGCTGCCTGGACCTAGTCCGGCCCACGGCGGGCACGGTGCGCCTCCTGGGCCGCCCATCCCGCGACTGGCGCGCCCGGTCTCGGGTGGGGTTCCTGCCGGAGCACTTCCGCTTCCAGGAATGGCTCACCGCCACCGAGTTCCTGGAGGTACACGGCCGGCTGCAGGGCGTGCCCGAGGCCCAGCGCCGTCGCCGGGCGGGGGAACTGCTCGAGCTGCTCGACCTCAGCCGCCACGCCCAGCGCCCCTTGAAGGACTTCTCCAAAGGCATGCTCCAGCGGACCGGGCTGGCTCAGGCCCTCATCAACGACCCGGAACTGGTCTTCCTGGACGAGCCCACTTCGGGCCTGGACCCCCTGGGCCGGCGCCTGGTGCGAGAGCTGATCCAGGACCTGCGGCGCCAAGGCACCACCGTCTTTCTCAATTCCCACCTGTTGAGCGAGATCGAGGTAACCTGCGACCGGGTGGCCTTCATCCGACGGGGCCGGGTGGTGCACTGCGGCACCTTGAACGACCTGCTGGGAAGGCAGACCGAGGTGGAGATCCGGCTGGAACCTGGCAGCCCTCTGCCGGTGGCAGACCTGGCCGCGCAGGGCTGGTCGGCGGTGGGGGACGGTGACCGGGTGAGGGTCCAGTTGGATGGCGAGGAGCAAGTGCCGGACCTGGTGGCCTGGCTGGTGGGGCAGGGACTGCGCATCCGTGCCGTCAGCCCCCAGCGCCGGTCGTTGGAGGAGGCGTTCCTAGGGCTCATGGAAGGGGAGGAAGCCGGGTGAGTACCGTCTGGTTCATCGCCGAGCTGACACTGCGGGAGGCAGGGCGTCGGCGCATCCTCTGGCTGGTGGGGGCCCTGAGCCTAGCGTTTCTCGCTATCTTTGCCGTGGGCCTTCGAATAGTGTACGCCGAGGTCGTCAGGGAGCTGCCGATCCCTGACCGGCAAGCGGAGATGGCCTCGTTCTTCAGCGTCGCCGGGCTCTATGCCGCCAACTTCCTGGTCATCATGCTGAGCGTCCTCTCGGCAGTGGACACTGTATCCGGTGAGATCGCCTCGCACTCCATCCAGAGCCTGGTAGCCAAGCCCATCCGCCGGTGGCAAGTTATTCTGGGCAAGTGGCTTGGGTATGCCCTTCTGCTGCTGGGAGCCGTGCTGGCCCTGGGCGGGGGCGTGGTAGCTGTGTCCTGGGCCATTACCGGCTACTTGATGCCAAACCCACTGCTGGGGCTCTCGCTCATCTACCTGGAAAGCTTGATCCTGGCCTCGCTCACCATACTGGGCGGAACGCGCCTGTCCACCCTGGCCAACGGCGTGCTGGTGTTCATGCTCTTTGGGCTGGCCTTCCTCGGTGGGTGGACGGAACAGGTGGGAGGGTTCGT
>JBMNTK010000008.1:0-38855 GCA_050945695.1 Anaerolineae bacterium
AGCGCTTCGCCCTGGCCATGCTGCTCAACAACATCGTAGCCTCGCCCGGCTTCGCCGCCTGGCTGCAAGGCGAGCCCCTGGATGTAGCCTCGCTGCTACACACCCGGGAGGGCAAGCCTCGCCACACTATCTTCTACATCGCCCACCTGAGCGACGCCGAGCGCATGTTCTTCGTCACCATCCTGCTCGAGCAGATCATCACCTGGATGCGGTCCCAACCGGGCACCACCAGCCTGCGGGCGCTCCTGTACATGGACGAAGTCTTCGGCTTCTTCCCGCCCGTGGCCGAGCCGCCCAGCAAGCGGCCCATGCTCACCCTGCTCAAGCAGGCCCGGGCCTACGGCCTGGGGTGCGTACTCACCACCCAGAACCCGGTGGACCTGGACTACAAGGGCCTCAGCAACGCCGGCACCTGGTTCATCGGGCGCCTGCAGACCGAGCGAGACAAGGGCCGCGTCCTGGACGGGTTGGAGGGCGCCCTGGCCCAGAGCGGGGAAGTCCCCGCCCGCGCCCAGCTGGATCGCCTCATCTCCCGCCTATCCTCCAGGGTGTTCCTCCTGCACAACGTCCATGAGCCCGAGCCGCTGGTCTTCAACACCCGCTGGGCCATGAGCTACCTGCGCGGCCCCCTGACCCGAGCCCAGATCCGCGATCTGGTAGGATCAGTAGCGGCGACGGCACCCGGCCCGGCCCCCTCTTCGGCACCGGCCGTCGCTGCCGTGCCGACCACGGCCCACCACACCGTCGCGGCCGAGGCGACGCCTTCCCGGCCACCGCTCGTGGCGCCAGACGTCCCCCAGGCCTACCTGCGGCCCACTCTGGACGAGCGCGACGCCCGAGAGGCTCTGGCTCGGCAACAGGGGATCTCGCCCGCCCAGGTCCGGGCCCAGCTTACCTATGAGCCCGGCGTCCTGGGGCTGGCCAGCATACGGTTCGTGGATCGGCGCTCTGGGGCCGATGACACGCGCGACCTCGCCCGCCTGATTCTTCCCCGAGACGCGGATTCGGCCCTGACTTGGGCCGATGCCCTGCCACTGAGCCGCGATGGTGCTTCCCTAGACGACGGGCCGGAACCGAATGCGATCTTCCATCAGGAGGTGCCCCGGGAGGCAAGCACCGCCGCCAAGATCAAGCGGTTGGAAAAGGACCTGGCCGAGCACCTGTACCGGGAAGAGCAGATGCAGCTCTGGCACAACCCTCACCTGAAGCTCTTCAGCCGGGCCGATGAGACGGAAGGGGACTTCCGCGTCCGCTGCCAGCAGGCCGCACGCGAGGCCCGGGACGATGCCGTGGACAAGCTGCGCGACAAGTACGAGAGCCGTCTGCGGACCCTGGCCCAGCGCCTGGAACGTGCGGAGCGCGACTTGGCCAGTGAGAGGCAGGAGTACGAGGCCCGGAAACGGGAAGAGGTAGTCTCTGGGCTGGAGACAATAGTGGGGGTGCTGGGCCTGTTTGGGCGCCGACGCAGCCTCAGCTCAGCCGCCACCAAGCGCCGCTTGACCAGCGCCGCCCAGGCCGACGTCCAAGAGGCAGAGGCCACGGTCGCTCGGCTCAAGGCCGAGGCCGACGACCTCAAGAGCCAGCTGGAGACGGAGGCCGAGAACCTCAGCGAGAAGTGGCAGGAGGCGGCCGAGGACATCCAGGAGCACCTGGTGCGGCCCCGCCGATCCGACGTGCGAGTGGAGTCGGTCGCCTTGGCCTGGGTACCGGTGTGGGAGCTCACCTACGAGGATAGCCGGGGCCGAGAACGGACCAGCGTGATGCCGGCCTACGCTGCGGACGGGCCCTGATCCGATCCACAGCCTCGGCCAGGCAGGCCACTCGGCCCGGTGCCAGGTGTCGGACCTCTGATGGGAGCGGAGAGGGAGGTTGGATGACGAGCTCGACGGCCCATCTGGATCTAGACGAACTACGGCGACCGATTGCGGGCTGGCTTGGCCTGGCCGGGCTATTCGGCTCCTGGGCCTGGCTGGCGGCGGCGTGCACCGTGGACCAGCAGCCACCGCCGGTGGATGGGCTCCTGCCACCGACGGCCCTTCTGCTGGGCTCCATCGCCAGCCTGGCGGCGTGGAGGCTGGCCCGCCCCGAAGCTCGCGGGTACCTGTTCCTGGGAGGCCTGGCAGCCACCTTCTTGGTCGGCTACCGGACCTCCCAGGCTCCCGACTGGCTCTACTTCCAGGCGATCACCGTCGTCGTGAGCAGCCTGCTCGTGGGCGTGAAACCTTCCTTGCTGCTGGCCCTCCTCATCACCTCCCTTCAGCTCTGGCTCCGCCCCGCGGGCACCGACCCCAGAGCCCTGGCCGCTCCCCTGACCCTGGTCTGGATGTGCGCCCTGGCCTCCTGGATGTCCACCAGGAACCTCTACACCGCCCTGGAATGGGCCATGCAGAGCCAGTCCCGCGCCTGGCACACGGCCCGCGAGGTGACCCACCGCCGGGAACAGCTTCGCCGGACGCTGGACTCCCTGCGCAACGCCCACACCATGCTCAGCCGCACCCTCGACGAACTGGAGCAAGCCCGCAGGGAAGCCGAGGAGGCGCGAGCGGCGAAGTCCCGGTTCGTGGCTAACATCAGCCACGAGCTGCGGACTCCCCTCAACATCATCGTCGGCTTCGCCGAGATGATCTGTACCGCTCCAGAGGCCTACAGTCTGGAAGCCGCCTCGACCGAGCTCAGAGAGGACCTGCTCAAGGTGTGGCGCAACGCCGAACACCTGCTGGGCATGATAGATGACGTCCTCGACCTGTCTCAGATCGAGGCCTCGCGGCTGCCGGTGGTGCCCCAGCCCACCGACCCCCTGCGACTGATCCGAGACACCCTGGTCGCCGCCAGCGTCCTGATCCGCGAGTCGGGGGCAGAGCTGCGGGTTGCCCTGCCCAGCACTGCGCCCACCCTGGAGCTCGATGCCACCCGCATCCGACAGGTCCTGCTCAACCTCATCAACAACGCCACCCGGTACGCCCCCGGAGGCGTGATCGAGGTGGGGGCGCGGGTCACCGACACGGAGTTCATCACCTACGTCAAGGACTCCGGACCCGGCATCCCCAGCCACCGGCTGGAGGCCATCTTCAACGAGTTCGAGCGCCTGGACGCCTCCGCCCATCAGCCCCAGAAGGGCGTGGGGCTTGGGCTCACCATCTCTAGGCACTTCGTGCGCCTGCACGGGGGCCGAGTCTGGGCGGAGAGCACCCTGGGGCAAGGGAGCACCTTCTACTTCTCCCTACCTCTGCCCAACCAGCCCCGGACAGTGCAACCGGCGTCCCCCCGACGGTTCGCCGGCTCGACCACCCGGGACCGACAGGAGGCAGGGGACATCGTGCTGGTGTGCGAGGACCAGGTGGCAGTGCGCCTGCTCGAGCGGCACCTGGATGGGATGCGGGTGCTGCCGGCGGGTTCCGTCTCTCAGGCGATCGAACTGGTCGAGGAGGTACACCCGGAGGCGGTGGTCCTGGCGGCCAGCACTCCCGACGCCGTCCCCCAGGCGCTGGACTGGGCACGGGAGCTCACCAGAGCCTCTTTCGGTGCCGACGTGCCCGTGGTGGTCTCCACCATACCCACCGAGCGCCGCGCGGGCGCGAGCCTGGGGGTGGCGGAGCTCCTCATCAAGCCCATCACTCAGGGCGAGCTAGTGTCTGCCATCTCACGCATCCGCCCCCATCCCCGCCGGGTGCTCCTGGTAGAGGACGAGGCCGACATGCTGGACCTGCTGGAGCGAATCATCACCCGGCGCTGGCCGGAGGCCGAGGTCACCGGCGTGACCTCGGCGGAGAAGGCTCTCGCCTGGCTGGATCAGGCCCAGGAGGCGCCACCTGACCTTATCCTGGTGGATCTGCTGATGCCCGGGATGGGAGGAGTGGCCTTCATCAAGCGCCTTCGGGCCCTGGCACCGCACGCCGAGACCCCGGTGATCGTCATCACCGCCCGAGGCCCGGCAGAGGCAGTGGAGGCATCCTCACCTGGCGAGATACACGTGGTCAGGGGCTCTAGCTTGGCAGCTGGGGAGATCGTCCGGTTTCTGGAGCTGCTGACAAAGGCGCTGCCTCCGCGCTATGCGGGCCCGGCAATAGAGCGGAAAGGCACTCCAGAAGACGTGCCGGCCTGACCGGCTTGCAGAGGTAGGCGCTGGCCCCCAAGGACATGGCCAACTCCGGCTCGTGCAGGACCGAGCACACGACAATGGGCACCTCGCGCAGCCGCGGATCAGCCTTGAGCCGCTGCAGCACCTCCCAGCCGTCCAGGTCCTGCATCATTATGTCGAGGAGGATGGCGTCCGGCTGCAACTCCGCCAGGCGCTCCAGCACGGCCTCGTTCTCCGACACCCCCACCAGGGCGTAGCCGTGCCCAGACAGATAGCGTTGGAAGAGCGCCACCACGTCCTCGTTGTCCTCGACGAAAGCGATCACGTGTTCCCTTGGTGCCGGCACGAAGGTCAGCCTTAGGCTGCGCTCAAGGAGGTCAGCCTCGTCGGTGACCTGCACCCCTTGGCCGGCAGCCAAGGCCAGAAGCGAGGCCGAGGGCGCCGTCGGCTCCCTGGGCTCTTCGTCATCCCAAACCCAGCTGACCACCAGGGTCGCCTGCCCATCGTCGGCCTGGAGAGAGACGCTCACCACCCCGCCGGAGGCGTCCCTCAGGGCCAGCGACAGGGCCGCCACGATGAGCTGGCGTGTCACGGAGGCATCGCCGAGGGAGAAGGCCTCCCCTGGCCCCTCCGCGGCCCGCACCTGCACCCCCAGGTGCTCCGCCAGGGGCGCTACCGAGCGCAGGGCGCGCCTCAGCTGCTCGGCGACGTTGTAGCGCTGCCGCCGGGCAATGCGGGAAGCTTCCTCGCGCAGGGCCTCCGGAGCGGGCCCATCCTCCGGGACCGTAGCCCCGAACCGCTCCCAGAGCTTGAGGCCCAGCACCTCCAGCCCTCGGCGCTGCTCTCGCTGAAGCTGGCGGCGGCCCAGGGCCATCTCCTCCTCCAGCTCTGCCAGCTGTCTGCCCACCACGAACCGGTGCCAGATGACACGGTACGGTCGCCAGGCCGGATCATCCTCGGGGGTCCCGCTGGGAGGACGAAGCTCTTCCACCGCCTCGAGCAGAGCCTTACGGAAGGCCCGCACCGCCGAGGTAGAGTCCTGGGCAGCAAAGCCGGGCATCCTGGCTAGCAGGGAATGCCGGACCAGGTAGGCCGAGTCGTAGAGGTGGCCGATGGCATCGCGAACGTCGGCGAGGAAGTCTTCCGGGATCAGGGACGAGGTTGTTTCCGCCACATCGTCACCGCCCTGTCGCTATCAAGTCGCGATTGTGTCGCAACCCTGTCGCGATTATATGGAAGGCGTAAGTTACCATCAAGTATACTGACGCTGATGGGAAGTGCCATTCCGGCCGGACAGCCCATCCTGCGGGCCGACGCTTGTCTAGCTTCGCGAGGAGGCAGAAATGGCTAGATTGACTCGACGGCAGATGTTGGCAGGCCTGGGGGCCATGGCGGGAGCAGGCGCGCTGGCAGCCTGCGCCGGCGCCACCCCCGCTCCGGCGGGTGAAGCAGGATCAGCCCCGGCTGCTGCCACCCAGCCACCGGCGGCTGCAGCCACACCGGTGGAGGAGATCGTCGGCCGGGCCGCCCCGGCCGGTGTCGCCAAGGTCATCAAGCTCTCTGTCTGGGGCGACATCACCGACATGCAGATCTACTCCGGCATCGCCGACGACTTCCACAAGCAGCAGGGTGACATCGGGGTTGAGCTTGAGCAGTGGATCGGGTCTTACTACGAGAAGATGCAGACCCAGATCGCCGGTGGCGTAGAGCCCGACCTCATCTACGTGCAGGGGTGGCGCTGGCAGCCCTTCGCGGAGAGAAACGTCATCCGCCCCTTCAACGAGTTCATTGACGCTGATCTGCCCGACTACATGACCGATGTCTGGTCGGACGCCGCCCGGTCGCAAACCGACATGGATGGCAAGACCTTCATGGCGGTGTCCGACGGCGGCGCCATGGTCATGATCTGCGCTCAGGAGCCGTTCGAGAGGGCCGGGCTGGACTTCCCTCCGGACCCGGACTGGACGATTGACGACTTCGTCGAGATCGTCCAGAAGCTCACGGGCACCTTCGATGGCGTAGAGCAGTGGGGGTACCAGGCCCAGGGCGGATACGAACGTCTGGCACCCTTCATTCGGCTCAACGGTGCCCTGGAGTGGGACCAGATCGTCAACCCTCGCAAGGCCAACTTCGATGACCCGGCCGTGACCAAGGAGATCCAGCTCTGGGTGGGCGACTTCGTCAATGAGATGAAGGCCTCGCCTTCGCCCGCCATGATGCAGGGCGGCGCCAACCAGATACAGACGGGCAACGTGGCCATCAAGTACGAAGGCCCCTGGTTCCTGGCCCGGATGTGGGGCGCGTCGGCCGCTAGAGAAGGCGGCACTAAGTTCGAGGCCCTGCCAGTGCCGCGTGGGTCCGCGGGCACCATCTGCAACGGCTTCCGTCACGGGCACGCCATGTCCGCCCGGGCCAAGGACCCGGCCGCCTGCTGGGAGCTGATCAAGTTCATCGGCAGTGACGTCGGGCAGGAGCACGTGAGCAAGGGTGGGCGCCAGCCCAACTCGGCCCGCCGCATCAGCGAGATGTGGGGCCCGATCGTGGAGGACATGTACAACTTCACCACCTCCTCCGCGTTCGCTACCGGGTGGGACACCGGCACGGTGCACGTGATCAGCGGCGCCGAGCTCTCCATGACCAACGAGGCCATCGTCCCGGCACTCGACTCGGTGATCAACGGCCGGCGCACCGCCGAAGAAGCCTTCGCCGAGGCCAACCAGGATATCCAGGCGATTCTGGACGACTACTGGGCGGAGAAAGAGGGCTAGACCGGCCCTCGGGAGACCGGCAGGGGTACCTCCCGTGCGGGAGGTGCCCCTCCGCGCGCACGGATAGTCACACGAGGAGTGCTCAATGGCCGCTCTCTCGCTCTCCCGCACCCACCGCCGCCGGCGCAGCCGCCTGGCCCGACGCGAAGCCGCGGCCGGCTGGCTGTTCGCCTCCCCGTGGGTGATCGGCTTCGTGGCCTTCACGCTGGGCCCGATGCTCTACTCGCTACTGCTCATCTTCCTCAAGTGGGACCTGATCACCCCGCCCGAGTGGGGCGGCATGGCCAACTTCGAACGACTGCTCGGTGATCGCCGGGTCCCCATCGCCCTGTACAACACCGCCTACTACACCTTCATCGGAGTCCCCATCCACCTGGCGGTGGCGTTCCTGCTCGCCCTGGCGCTCAACGTGCAGATCCGGGGCCTGGCCATCTACCGCACCATCTACTACCTACCTTCGATCACGCCCGCCGTCGCCAATGCCGTCATCTGGCTTCAGATACTGCAGCCGGACTACGGGATCCTGAACGAGTTCCTGCGCAACTTCGGCATCCAAGGCCCGAACTGGCTCTACGAGCCTGCCTTGGCTAAGCCTGCCTTCATCCTCATGTCTGTTTGGAGCATTGGCCCTCAGATGATCATCTTCCTGGCCGGGCTTCAGGGGGTGCCCTCTGTCCTCAAGGAGGCGGCCACCATTGACGGGGCGGGGGAATGGAGCCAGTTCCGGCACATCACCGTCCCCATCATCACCCCCATCATCTTCTTCAACCTGGTGGTGGGGATCATCGGGTCGTTCCAGGTCTTCACTGCCGCCTACATCATGACCGCCGGCGGGCCGGAGAACTCGACCCTGTTCTACGTGCTCTACCTGTGGCGCAATGGGTTCGAGTACTTCCGCATGGGCTACGCGGCGCTGCTGGCCTGGGTGCTGTTCTTCATCATCAGCTTCTTCACCGTGATCCAGTTCGGGTTGGCCGGCCGCTGGGTCTACTACGAAACACTGCGAAGCTAGGGGGAGACCGGCATGTCGGAACAACAGGCGGTACTGACCAGGCGAGAGGCCCAGCCGCTGCGCGTGTGGCAGCGCATGAGCGTGCAGCGTCTGGTCGGCCGGGTCGTCCTGCACATCTTCCTGATCGTGCTGGGGATCACCTTCATGGTGCCCCTGGTCTGGACTCTCTCTACGTCGTTCAAGGAGCCCGGCCTGGTATTCACCCGGCCCATCCAGTGGATCCCCAGCCCCATCCGGTGGGCCAACTACCGTGAGGTGTGGACCATCCTGCCCATGCCTCTGTTCATCCGAAACACCATGATCATCTCGGTGGCCTCGGTGATCGGTGCCCTGCTGAGCACCTCGCTCTGCGGGTACTCCTTCGCCCGGCTGCGCTGGCCCGGCAGGGACACCCTCTTCGCCCTGGTCATCGGCACCATGATGCTACCTGGGGCGGTCCTTCTGGTGCCTCAGTTCATCCTGTTCCGGACCCTGGGGTGGATAGACACGTTCTATCCCCTCATAGTCCCGGCCTGGCTGGGCGGTGGGGCCTTCTACATATTTCTGTACCGGCAGTTCTGCAGCAACATCCCCTACGAGCTGGATGAGGCCGCCATCATGGACGGCGCCGGCTTCTTCCGCATCTTCTGGCAGATCATCCTGCCCCTCACCCGGCCGGCCCTCATCACCATCGGCCTCTTCAGCTTCCTCAGCCACTACAACGACTTCATGGGGCCCCTCATTTACCTCAACTCCAACCGGCTGTACACTCTCTCCCTGGGCCTGAGGATGTACCAAGGACGCTTCGGGTACGACTGGCACTGGGTGATGGCGGCCTCCGCCATAACCATCGCACCCATCATCGTCATCTTCTTCATCGCCCAGGAGCAGTTCATCTCCGGCGTGCAGTTGACCGGCTTGGCTGGGAGGTAGCCCCAATTGACCGGACGGGAACGGCTACTCGCTGCCCTGCACTTCGAGCCTACCGACCGCGTCCCCTGGGCGCCCCTCATAGACCGCTACTTCACCCGCTCCCTGCCGCCCGATCGGGCAATGGACGTGGTGGAGTCACTGCGCTACATCGGAGCCGACATCCTGGAGCGCCACACCCCCACCGTGCGCGTCTCGGTGCCGGGCGTGGAGCGCGAAGAGGTCGTCGAAGACAACGAACGCACGCAGATCATCCACACCCCCGTGGGGCCGCTCATCACCAAGTGGCGCCAGACAGAGACCACCGACTTCCTGTACCGGCCGCCCCTGCAGAGCCTGGATGACTTCGAACCCTACATCTACCTGGCCGACCACGCGGTGGTGGAGCCGGCGTACGACCGCTGGCAGGAGGCGCAGGACCGGATCGGGGACGATGGCCTGGCCGTGCCCAGTGGGCCCCTGTCCCCCATCCAGGCCCTGCTCCAGCACGACATGAAGATCGAGAACGTCTACTACTTCCTGGCCGACCACCCCCGGGAGATGGCCGAGCTCGTGGCGGCCATGCACCGGCGCAACAAGCGCATCTACGAAGTCCTGGCCGCCTCGCCCGCCCCGCTGATCATCGACTACGAGGACACCTCCACCACGGTGATGTCACCGGCGGTCTACCGGCAGTGGAGCATGCCCTACATAGACGAGTACGCCGACATCTGCCACGCCGGCGGCAAGGTCTTCATCACCCACATGTGCGGCACCCTCAGGGGTGTCGCCGATGTGATCGGCATGGGCAGACAGGACGGCGTGGACTCGCTGGGACCGGAGCCCACCGGAGACATCACCGCGGCCGAGGCCAGGGCAGTGTGGGGCGAGGGCAAGGTCATCATCGGCGGCATTGCCCCACCCACCATGAAGTGGAGCACGCCCGAGCAGCTGCGCGTGCTCACTACCGAGATACTGGAGAGCATGCGCCCCTGTCGGGGTTTCATCCTGTCCAGCGGCGATGCCACCCCCTACGGCACGCCCTTGGAGAACCTGGTAGCTATCACCGAAGCGGTGCGCGCCTTCCCGCTCTAGCCGCCACTCACCTTTGCAGAGGGAGTAGCCATGAATGATCGTGAGCGCTTTCTGGCCTGCATGAACTACCGCCCGGTGGATCGCGTGCCCCGCTGGGAGCTCTGGTACTGGCGCGAGACCATCGAGCGCTGGCAGGACGAGGGGCTGCCGTCTGACGTCCATCTCGAGCAGTACTTCGACGTGGACCGGCGCGACAGCGTGGGGGTGAGCCTCGGCCTGTTGCCTGGCTTCCGGGAGGAGACCCTCGAGGAGACGCCCGAGTACCGGATCTACCGCGACCGCAACGGCGTCATACGGCAGGAGTTCAAGACCAAGGGCGACCTCACGATGCCCAAGTGGCTCCGCTTTCCCATGGAAACGCGCGAGGATTGGGAGGCGGTCATCAAGCCCCGCCTGAACCCCGAATCACCCGCCCGCTACCCCCTGCGCTGGGAGGAAATGAAGCGGCTCTGGGCGGATCGGGACTACCCCCTTTCCATCAGCGCCGGCAGCATCTACGGCTGGATCCGCAACTGGATGGGCTTCGAGCGCGTCTCCGTGACCCTCTACGACGACCCCGAGTGGATCCAGGAGATGATGGACTACATCGCCGACTTCGTGGTCGCCGTCATCACCCCCGCCCTGGAGCAGGTGGACATAGACTATGCGCTCATGTGGGAGGACATGGCCTACAAGACCGGCCCTCACCTCTCACCCGCCATGTTCCGCCGCTTCATGCTCAAGCCCTACCAGAAGATCACCTCCTGCCTGCGTGACCATGGAGTGGACCTCATCTTCGTGGACTGCGACGGCAACCCCGAGGCGCTGGTGCCGCTTTGGCTGGAGGGCGGAGTCAACGGGATCTACCCCTTGGAGCGGGCCGCCGGGGTGGACCCGGTGGAGTGGCGGCGCAAGTATGGCCGGGAGCTGCGCCTCATCGGTGGGATCGACAAGCGGGCCATGGCCGCCGGGCCGGAAGCCATAGATGCCGAGCTGGAGCACGTGGCACCCTTGCTACAGGACGGCGGCTACATCCCCTGGTGTGACCACCTGGTGCCACCGGACGTGCCCCTGCAGAACTACCTGTACTATCTGGAGCGGATGAAAGAGGCCACGGCCGCCGCCACCGCCTAGCGAGCCTCACGCAAAGGCGCTAAGACGCCAAGTCGCGCATGCCTCTTCTCTCCGCGGCTTGGCGTCTTCGCGTGAGCTAACGCCGTTGAACGCCGCGAAGGCCGGCCTTAGAATGAGGCATGGCTGCCATAGTAGAAGACTGCATACGCCTGCGTGATGGCCGAACCCTGGCCTATGCCCAGTACGGTGACCCGGGCGGAGTGCCCATCCTCTACTTCCACGGCACCCCCGGCTCCCGGCTGGAACACCCCCCTGCTCTCTCCGGTCCGGTGCCCGGACGGGTGAGGCTCATCGTCCCCGACCGCCCCGGGTACGGCCGCTCTGACTTCCAGCCCGGCCGCACCCTCCTCCACTGGCCCCAGGACGTCGCCCAGCTGGCAGATGCCTTGGGGCTGTCACGGTTTGCAGTGGTGGGTGTGTCCGGAGGGGGGCCCCATGCAGCCGCCTGCGCCTATGCCCTGCCCCACCGGCTAACCGGGGTCGCCCTGGTCAGTAGCTTGGCCCCGGTGAACCGCCCCGGGGGGATGGACCACCTCAGCCCCTGGGTGAAGGCGGCCTTTCGCCTGGGACGGCGAGCGCCCTGGTCGCTGCGACCGGCTCTTTGGGCATTCAGCAACCCGGGCCGCGACGCCGCCAGCTTCTTCCTCGCCAACACTGAGAGGCTCTGCCCCTCCGATCGGATGCTGCTTGCCCGCCCCGAGGTGCAGCGCATGCTCAGAGCGAACTTCCAGGAGTCAGCGGCGCAGGGGCTGCGAGCGTACGCTCAGGACGTAGTCATCTTCAGCCGCCCGTGGGGCTTTCCCCTGCAGGGGATTACGGTACCGGTGTGCCTGTGGCACGGGGAGAGCGACAACATCCTGCCGCCCCACATGGGCCGGTACCTGGCGGGGGCCATGCCTCATGTCCGCGCCCGGTACGTCCCCGAGGGCGGCCATTTCATGGCGCTGGACCTCCTGGACGAGATCGTGGCGGCCCTAGGTATCTAGGGCCCCCCTACGCCCCTGACCGTTCCCGGCGTTGGCATTGGGCCGGGGCACGAAGCGGTATCCGATCCCATGTTCCGTCTGCAGATACTTGGGGTGCTTCGGGTCGGGCTCGAGCTTCTGGCGTAGGTGCCAGATGTAGATCCGCACGTAGTCCACGTCGTCGGTGTACTCCCAGCCCCAGACCTTCTCCAGGATCTGCCGCGCGGACAGGACTCGGCCGGCGTTGCTCACCATGTAGGCGAGGAGTCGGTACTCCGTGGCCGTCAGCCGGACCACCTCGCCGTTCACCGTCACCCGGTTCTTGTCTAGGTCCACCGTGAGGTAGTCGTCGCTGTACGTCACCGGTTGGTCGGAGACAGGAGGCAGGGAGGCACGCCGGAGCAGGGCTCGGGCCCGAGCCACCAGCACGCGAAGGCTAAACGGCTTGGTGACGTACTCGTCCGCCCCGATCTCGAACCCCTTGATGATGTCCTCTTCCCGACCGCGGGCGGTCAGTATCAGAATAGGAACGTCCGAGATGAGGCGTATGCGCTGAGCCGCCTCCCACCCGTCCATCCGCGGCATCATCAAGTCCAGCACCACCAGGTCGGGAGTGTGCGCGTAGAAGGCGCGTAACCCCTCCTCGCCGTCGGAGGCCAGGTAGACCTCTGCACCCTCCTGACCGAGCGTAAACTCGAGCAGCCGCTGCAAGCGGGGGTCGTCGTCAATCACGAGGATTTTCTTGCCCTCGATGGTAGTAGCTCCTTATCGAACTGGGGTACAGGGCCCTGCCCGCCCGGGGTTGTCCTGAGGCCGGGGTAGAGCGGACAGGTGACTGGACCATAATGGCCTATGACCACGCCAAGGTCAAGCCCTAACATTGGACCCTGGCAGCATTGTGGCGGCGCCAAATGCGACGCTTCCCGCGGACCCGGGCGTAGGCTACAATGCCCTGGTGCGCCCTTCCGGCACCACACACCTAGCTGTCATCGGGAGGCCTATAGTGAAGCCCTCGCACATGAACCTTCCCCCCACCGAGTTTGTCCGGGTGCCGCACGAGCGGCTGCACGCCTTCGTATCTGCCGCCGCGCAGGCCGTGGGCCTGCCGGAAGCCAAGGCGGAACTGTTGGCCGAGCTTCTCACCGCCAACGACCTCCGCGGTGTCTTCAGCCACGGGACCCGCCAGATCGCCGCCTATGCTCGCCTCATGAGGGACGGCAAGCTTAACAACCAGCCCCAGGTCAGGGTTGTGCACGAGAGCCCGCAGACGGTCCTGGTGGACGGCGACGGGGGCCTGGGCTACTTCCCCGCCCACGAGGCCACCCAGCGAGCCATCGAGAAGGCCGAGGCCACCGGCATGGCCATCGCCCTAACCCGCAACCATGGCCACTTCGGCGCCGCCGGCATCTATGCCCGCATGACCCTGGGCCACGACCTCCTCACCTTCGTTACCTCGGGCCACCAACTGAGCCTGGAGGAAGGCAAGCCCATCAACACCGCCGCCGGGGGCTCACCCTTTGCCTTCACTGCCCCAGCCGGCCAGGAAGACGACCTGGTGCTCGACTTCGGCACCATGCATGACCTCTACCTCGGTGACCCCTACCGGGAGGAGCTGGAGCGAATGGTCCCTGGGCTGGTCATGCGTCACATCGGCATGGGCGCCATCTGCCAGGCTTGGGGTGGCCTTCTGGCCGGCCTCCCTATAGACCCGGCCCGGGCCCAACGGCAGTGGCCGGGGGGCAACCAAGGATCGCTCATCTTCACCTTCAAGATCGGCCTCTTCATGCCGCCGGAGCAGTTCAGGGCGGAGATGGATGAGTACATCCGGGGGGTGCGGCGGATGCAGCCCTTGGCGGCCTTCGACGAGGCCTACCTACCCGGCGGCATCGAGGCGGTACGCGAGCGCGAGTACCGGGAGCAAGGCGTGCCAGTGGGGCCGGAGCACCGCCGAGCCTTGGAGGGCCTGGCCCAGGAGCTAGGGATCCCGACCCCGTGGGCCTAGAGCTTGGTCTCTGTCAGCGTCGCCCTGGCTAGACCCGATGCAGAACTAGCCACAAATGCACAGAGACACAGAGATCTCTGTGTCTCTGTGCATTTGTGGCCCATCCCCCAGGAGGAACACCGTGAGCTACACTCATATCTGGCACTTCCCCCTCCCCCGCACCCACACCGGCGTCCTCCAGGGCAACGGCACCCTCGGCGTCATGATCTGGGGCGAGGGTAATGTCCTGCGCCTGACCATCGGGCGGGCCGACTTCTGGGACCACCGGGGCGGCATGCCCTGGCGGGAGGGCATGTCCTACGCCGCCATCCGCTCGCTGCTCGAGGCGGGCGACGAGGAGGGCCTGCGCCGCCTCTTCGAGCGCACCGATCCCCCTCCGGGCCATCCGCATCGCCCGAGCGTGCTTCCCATCGGGCGGGTCGAACTGGTGCTCCGGCCCGACCTGGTGCTGCGCCGCGCGACGCTAGACATGGACACGGGCGAGGTGGTGGTCGAGGCTGAGGGCCCTGATGGCACGCGGCCCGTGGCGACCTTGGCGCTGTCCATGCAGGAGCCGGTCCTGAACGTCCACCTGACTGAACCGGGGTTGTTGCAGGCCATCCAGCGAGTGCCCGCTTGGCAGTATGTGGGCGACCATCTTAGCAGCATATCCTTCGTGTCCCCCGACGAGTTCGACTTGCCCGGGCTGGCCGGATGGGTGCAGGAACGTCCGGCCGATCCTCCACTGTGTCTGGCCTATCGGCAGGAGACAACCGATCTGTGGATGACCGCCCTGTACGGCTCCGATCCGGAGGACGCTAGAGCGCAGGCCAGGCGGACCATCGAGGCCGCAGCCGGGCGCGGACCGGCGGCATTGCGGGAGGCCAACGCGGCTTGGTGGGCTGGCTACTGGAGGCGGGTGCCTGAGGTCTCGGTCCCCAATCCCCGGCTGCAGTTCCTCTACCGCTACGGCATGTATAAGTTCGCCGGCCTCACCAACCCCGACGGCGTCCCCGCCACTCTCCAGGGCCCCTGGATCGAGGAATACCAGATGCCACCCTGGTCGTCGGACTACCACTTCAACATCAACGTCCAGATGTGCTACTGGCCCGCCTACCGGGGCAACCTCCTGCACCACCTGCCGCCACTCTTCGACATGATCGGCTCTTGGCAGGAGAGCCTACGACACAACGCCCGCATCTTTCTGGGCATTGACGATGGCCTAATGCTTCCCCATGCGGTGGACGACCGGGGCACCTGCATGGGAGGGTTCTGGACCGGCTCGGTGGACCACGGGTGCACCGCCTGGGTGGCGGACATGATGTGCCAGTACTGGCGCTACACCGGCGACCTGGACTTCCTACGGGAGACGGCCTACCCCTTCATGCGGGGCGTCATGCGCGTCTACGAGGGCATGCTCGAGGAACGTGACGGCCGGCTGATCCTGCCCGTGGGCGTATCGCCCGAGTTCGGCGGGGCCGGGCTCAACGCCTGGGGCGAGAACGCCAGCTTCCAGCTGGCCTGCATCCACCGGCTGTGCCGGAACCTGATGGACGCCGCGCGCGCCCTGGGTGAGGAACCGGAGCCGACCTGGCTACGCATCGAGCAGGATTTCCCCCTCGCCTCCCTACACGGCGAGGAGGGGGAGGAGCAGATCGCGCTGTGGGATGGGCTCCCCCTGCCGGAGAGCCACCGGCACCACTCTCACCTGGCCGGCATCTACCCCTTCGATACCCTCGACCTCGACGATCCCCTGTGGCGTCCCATCGTCGAGCGTAGCTTGGCCACCTGGATCCGCGAGGGCATGGGCATGTGGTCGGGGTGGGCCATGCCCTGGGCGGCCATCCTGCATTCGCGGGTGGGCAACGCCGACATGGCCGAGTTGGTGCTGGAGACCTGGGAGCGGGTCTTCACCAACCAGGGTCACGGCACCCTCCACGATCCTGACTGGCCCGGCTTCACCCTCATCGGCAGCCGGCCCACTGCCCCCAAGCACACCCGTGGCGAGATCATGCAGATGGACGCCGGGATGGGTGTCACGGCCGCCACCATGGAGCTGCTCCTTCAGACCAGGCGGGGCGTCAATCACCTCTTCGCGGGCGCGCCGTCGCGTTGGAACCAGGTGTCCTTCCGAGGTATCCGCACCGAGGGAGGCTTCCTGGTCAGCGCCGCCCGCGAGGACGGCCAAGTGACTGAGGTCGAGGTCACGTCCGATCACGGCGGTGAGTTCCGTCTGGCCAACCCCTGGGGCGAGGCGGCGATCGTATCGTGCGGCGATGGTTCGGAGCACCGCGTGAGCGGCCAGGTGCTCAAGGTGCAGATGCGGCCGGGCGAGTCCTGCACCATCCGACCGGCACGGTCTGGCTAGCGCAAAGAGCCCGGGAGGCAGGATGTGGGCACGCGGCTGCTCGATCTGGCGATCTCCACGGCACTACTCATAGTCCTCGGCCCAGTCATCCTGGCCATCGCTGTGCTCATCAGGCTGGACTCGCCGGGGCCCCAGAACTGGTAGATATGACAGACCCTACGTGGCAGACCATCCTCTCCGTCAAGCCGGGGCTGATCAGCCCGGCTGTCCTGCGTCTGGGGGGAGTACAATGCCAGCAGTCAGGTGGTGAGGAACGAACTCGAGCGGGAGTACGTGGAGAACCGGTCGCTCGCCTATGACCTGAGGCTGCTGGTTACGGCCGTGCGGGCCCTGGCCGCCAGCGGCGGGAACGTGAAGGCGAGGGGACAGCCCCGGTCCGATCCTCATGCTCGCTGGTCGGCCCAGGGCACTCGCTTCGACTTGGGCCACGCCCTGCGCTATCCTTGCGCTGCCATACCTAACTCAACCGATCGAGGAGCTACCCTCATGAGCGCGCAGTCCGAGTACCGCTACAACCGCCTCACCTGGCCCGAGATGAACGAGGCGATCTCCGCCCAGAAAGTGGTCATCCTGCCCACCGGCTCCACCGAGCAGCATGGCCCTCACATGCCCCTGGACGTGGACGCCTTCCTCACCGAGTCCGTCTGCCTGGAGGTAGGCCGTCGCGCCTCGGACCGGGTGCTCGTCCTGCCCACCGTCTCCTACGGGCTCAACCTCCACCACATAGACTTCCCGGGCACCATCCACATCGAGCCGGAGGTCTTCATCGCCTTCTGCCTCAACATCACCAAGAGCGTCGCCTACCACGGCTTCCGGAAAATCCTGATCGTCAACGGCCACGGCTCCAACACGCCCCTGGTGGATCTGGTGGCTCGCAAGACCACGCTGCAGACCGACTCTCTCTGCGCCTCGCTCAACTACTTCTCCCTGGCGATGGACGCCTTCCGCGAGGTCCAGGAGACCCCGGTCGTGGCCCATGCCGATGAAATCGAGACCTCCCTGTACCTCTACCTGGCCCCAGAGCGGGTGAAGATGGACAAGGCGGTAGCCGGCAATGACGTGGTCGGCAAGTACCTGAGCTCCGACAGCACCACCCCTTACGTGCGCTTCGCCGACTACTGGGGGCGCTGGACGAACAAGGGCGTGCACGGCGACCCGACCGCGGCCACGGCCGAAAAGGGCAAGATCGTGTTCGAGGCCGCCGTCACCCGCATGATCGAGCTGGTGGATGAGTGGCGGGCCTGGCCCATCGCCGAGCGCTCCGACCAGCACACCAACCCCGTGCAGTCCCACATCCGCTGGTAGCACCGGGCCCAGGCAGCGAGGTAACCGTGAAGATCACAGAGATACGAGCATATGGCCTCCGGGGCAGCACCCCGGAGGGAGGCTGGACCGTCGAGCCGCGCCCGGAGGACTGCATCCACACCCTCATCCTCGTCCGCACCGACGAGGGCATCACCGGCATCGGCAGCGTCTTCAGCAATGACGGGCTGGTGAAGGCGGCACTGGACGTGCTGGAGCCGCTCTACCGGGACGAGAACGCACTGGAACCGGAGCGCGTGAGCGAGAAGCTGCACCAGAACACCTTCTGGATGGGCCGCGGTGGCTCCATCACCCACGCCATCAGCGGCATAGACATCGCCCTGTGGGACATCCTGGGCAAGGCCACCGGCCAGCCAGTGGGGCGGCTGCTAGGCGGCCGGTACCGGGAGCGGGTGCGCCCCTATGCCTCCATCCTGATGCAGGAGCCTGAGCCCCTGGCCGAGGAGCTGGCGGAGCTGAGAAGCCGCGGCTGGCGGGCCTTCAAGATCGGCTGGGGTCCCTTCGGGCGGGTGAGTGATGCCCTGGACGAGGAGATCGTGGCCGCAGCCCGCGAGGCCGTGGGCGACGATTCCCTCCTCATGGTGGATGCAGGTGGCAGCGACGCCTTCTGGAACAACGGCTACAAGTGGGCCCTGCGCACGGCCTACATGCTGGCCGAGTATGACGTGTACTGGTTCGAGGAAGCCCTGCGGCCCGACGACCTAGAGGACTACGTCCTCCTGCGCCGCAACGCTCCCCTGCCCATCAGCGGTGGCGAGGTGCTCACCCGCCGCCAGGCTTTCCGCCCCTGGCTGGAGGCCGGGGCCCTGGATATCGTCCAACCAGACGTGACCAAGGTGGGCGGGATCAGCGAGGAGCGCCGCATCGCCTGGATGGCCCAGGAGCACGGCGTCC
Source organism: Anaerolineae bacterium (assembly GCA_050945695.1). Taxonomy (GTDB): domain Bacteria; phylum Chloroflexota; class Anaerolineae; order DRVO01; family DRVO01; genus Ch71. The sequence goes on from JBMNTK010000008.1 coordinate 18,486, forward strand.
GCTTCATCCCTCATGGGTGGAACACGGCCGTGGGCCTGGCCGCTGATCTGCAGCTGGCCTCTGCCTTCTCCGGCACCGACCTGGTGGAGTACCTGTCCGGCTCACCCTACATTGACGACATCGTCCAGGGCGGTTGGCACCTGGATGAAGACGGGATGCTGGCAATACCCGATCGGCCCGGGCTGGGGCTGGAGTTGGATCTGGACGCAGTGTCCCACTTCGCGGGGGAGACGGTGAGGCTGGACTGAGGCCGGCACCCGCGTATGCGCTCTGGTAGGGGCGGCGCGAAGGGCTGCAGCCCCAAGCCCCGCCCCCTGCTTGGTCATGGGCCGCTTCCTGTCGCCACCGCACCAAAGCCACATCCCGACAATCGCCATAGCCCGGCGCCTCACGACGGGTCTTGCTCCCGGGCGTGCAGGTCTGCGCCGGTGCAGGCAGTCCCAGGTCCGGGAGCCGGCCCCTAGGCTATCCGATTCATGATGTACTCGCGCTTCCTTGCCCAGGCCTGTGAGTCCCTCGGGGCGCAGCGTTACGCATATCTCCTTCCCGACGGTGGCGGCCATGGGAACACCTTCAGCGCCGGCCGACGCCCTGCATCTCACCTGCCTGCGGCTGACTCCGCAGGCTCAGTCCTACCGAGTCAGCGCCCGCGGCGCATCACCGCCTAGCGTCTCCGCCGAGCGGATCTGCAGGGACCGGTCCTCCAGCGGCAGGCCCACCCGCACCCCGCCCCGCCGGTGCGACTCCCGCAGGGCGATGGCCACCTCCAGCACCGCCCTCCCGTCCACGCCCGAGCACTTGGGCTCTCGCCCGGTCTCTATACACTCGATTATGTCCAGTATGACCCTCACCCCAGGGCTCTGGATCCGGGTTGGCCGGGGGAAGAGCCGCCTTACCGGCCCTGCTTGGTCCTCGCCAGGCGGGACCTGCCACCATTCGTACTCGCGCCCATTGGACAGCGAGCGAATGCGGCCCCGTTCGCCGATGACCTCGAATTCCCAGTAGGCACCGCCTGCCGGCATCGTCCGCACGTAGGCCCGGACACCGTTGTCGAACGCTAGGTACCCGTTGCCCTGGAGGTCGTCATCCAGTTCTGCCTTGGCATCGCTCTCCATCTCGCCGAAGACCCAGCGCACCTCGCCGCCCGCCAGATACCGCACCAGGTCCAGGAGGTGGCTGCCGTTGTGGGAGATGTGCGACGGACCGTACGCGGTGACCTGCTGCACGGCGCCTATCTCCCCGGCGTCAATCAGATCGCGTACGGTGTTCCAGAAGACGTCCCAGTGGCGGCTGCAGTTGATGGCCAGCCGCACATCGTGGCGCCGGCAGACGTCCACCATCGCGTCCGCCTCGGCCAGGCTGAAGGAGATGGGCTTCTCGGCCCAGATGGCCTTCACACCCGCCTGGGCGCAGTCTATCACGATGCCCGGTCGGGGCCGGGCGGAGGTGCACACGCTGACGATGTCCGGCCGCTCGTGCTCCAGCATCTCCCGGTAATCGTCATACAGGCGGTCCACGCCCCAGCGCGCCCGAAAGGCCTCGCGCTGCTCGGGGTAAGGGTCCGCCCCCGCGACGACTTCCACCTGCGGGACCTCGCGGTAGCAGGCCATGTGGGAGTAGGGGAGGAGTATGCCCGACCCAGGGCGTACCTCATCGTCAATGGTGGAAGCAATGCGTCCGAGACCGATGATGGCGGCGCGATAGCGCGATTCAGACACTGTCACCTCCCAGGAGAGCCATTATCCCACGGCCATTCACTCGTCCAGACGTCTCCAGGTCGGCTGGGAGACCTCGTAAAGATGTATCAACGGGCCGGAATCGACTACGGCTCTCACTTCTCCATCGCCCACTCGAGGTCCTCAAGCATGGCATCGCGCTGACGCTCTGCCAGCTCGACCCAGTCGAGTCCTGCCTCCCGCACGGCCTCTTCTCGTCCTATCTCGCCCTTGAGGTATCGGGCCAACGTCCGCTCGCGCCAGAGCTGTCTCACGCCCGTCCGAATAGCCAAGGCCAGCACTTCCTCTTCCGTCTTCTTTGTCTCGCGCACTAACGTCTCTATCCGGTCAAGGGCATCACTCATTGCTAGCACCTCCTAGAACCCAACGATGTCCTACCTGGCCCGATTGAGCCAGTCAGGGGCAGGGCAGTCTGCTCGGGCGGCTCCAGCCACTACCTCCACCTGAGGACCTGCACCTGGCGGTTACCGCTACTCCGAACTGCCCGCCTCGTACGTCACCACACCCCGACACACCGTCAGCACCGCTCGGAGGTGGTGCTTGCCCGGGAACGGCTTGCCCGCCACGTCGAAGTAGGTGTACTCACCCTCCGACATCTCCAGCACGGTCACGTCCGCCGGACCGCCTACCTTCAGGGTACCGAGATCGGGCCGCCGCAGCACCTTGGCCGGATTAGCCGTGGACCAGCGCACAACGTCTTCCAGGCTCGCTCCCAGGGCCATCATCTTGGCCATGCAGTCGGGCATGTTGACGTCCGCCAGGCGGACGCTTCCCTGATGCAGGTCGGTGGAGATGGTGTCGGGGCGGAACCCCAGCTCGAACGCCGGCCGGGCCACGTCCCAGGAGAAGCTGCCGGCCCCATGCCCGAGGTCGAACCACACCCCGCGCTCCCGCGCCTCCAGGGCCGCCGGGCGCACGCGGGTGTTCCAGTCCTGCAAGAGCCCGCCGTGGTAGCCCTTGTACATGTGCGTGGAGATGTCACCCGGGCGCAGGAGCGGGAACACCTGCTCCACCGATGGCGGCGGGTAGTACATGTCCACCATCAGCGGCAGCCCGGTGACGTCGGCCAGGTCATGGGCCAGGTGCACGGGGAACACCGACTGGTCCCCTACACCCATCTTGTTGGCCCGCACCTTGATGCCGGCGATGAGGTCACTGTTCTCCCGCACGCACTCCACCGCCTCTTGGATGTCCACCAACTCCAGGTAACGGCATTCCTGGTCGGTGACCAGGCCGATACTGCTCACGTGCAGGAAAGGCAGCACCCGGGTCTTGGCCCGCTCGATGACGAAGTGGCGCAGCCCGTCGAAGGTCGCCGCCCCGGCCGTACCCGCATCCACTACGGTGGTGACTCCCGTCCGGCCACAGACCTCGTCGGGTTCGATGCTGAGCTTAGTGGCCCGCCAGTAGACGTGCGCGTGCAGGTCTATGAGCCCGGGTGTCACCAGCTTGCCGGTGGCATCCACTACCCGCGTCGCCCGGCTCACATCCAGCCCCGGCTCCACGGCGGCCACCTTGCCCTCGCGGATCCCGACATCTAGCACGGCGTCCAACCCCTGGGCGGGGTCTACCACCCGGCCGCCGCGGATCACCAGGTCGTATGCTTGCGCTGACTGCGCCATCTGTCTGCTCCCGCGATATCGGATGCTAGGATGACTCTAGTATGGGTGAGGCACTGGGGCAGGTCGCTCAGTCCGCCCAGCCGAGGGAAATGCGTCCCCGGTCAGGATCCACGTCCCGGATGAGGACGGTGATCACATCGCCCACGCCCAGCCCGGCACCGTCCGGAATCTGACTGCGATGCAGGAGCCCGTCCTGCTTGACCCCGATGTCCACGAAGGCGCCGAAGTCCACCACATTGCGCACGGTGCCCTCCAGCCGCATGCCCGGGCGCAGGTCCTCCATGCTGAGCACATCGCTCCGCAGGACAGGCGCGGGCAGGTCCTCTCGAGGGTCGCGTCCGGGCCGCACCAGCTGCTCCAGGATATCGGTCAGGGTGGGCACCCCGGTGCCCAGCTCCTTGGCCAGCTGCGCTACCGATTGGCGAGCCAGCAGCGCCTTGAGCGCCGCCTCACGCTTGGGCAGCGGAGCCTTGGCGTCCACCCCGGCCTTGGCCAGCACCGCCTCGGCGACGGGATAGCTCTCCGGGTGGATGGCACTGGCATCGAGAGGGTTATGGCCGTCTCGTATGCGCAGGAACCCAGCGGCCTGCTGGAAGGCCTTGGGGCCCAACCCCGGCACCTTGAGCAGCTGCCGCCGGTCCTTGAAGGGGCCGTTGGCGTCCCGGTAAGCCACGATGGCCTGGGCCAGCTTGGGCCCGATCCCGGCCACGTAGGTGAGCAGTGAGGGCGAGGCGGTGTTCACATCCACCCCCACCCGGTTGACCACCGTCTCTACCACCGCCGACAGCGCCGCCGCCAGCCGCTTCTGGTCCACGTCATGCTGGTACATGCCCACGCCGATGGACCGAGGGTCAATCTTCACCAGCTCCGCCAGCGGGTCCTGTACTCGGCGGGCGATAGACACCGCCCCGCGCAGGGTAACGTCCAGGTCCGGCAGCTCCTGGCGCGCCTCGGGGCTAGCGCTGTAGACGCTGGCGCCGGCCTCGTTGACCAGCAGGTACTTCACCCCCTCCAGCCGCCGCGTGAGCTCGGCCACCAGCTGCTCGGTCTCTCGCGAGGCCGTCCCGTTGCCTATGGCCACCAGGGTGACGCCATGGCGCCGAATGAGCTGAGCCAGGTCGAGCAAGGCCCGCTCGTGCTGCCTCTGGGGCGGATGGGGATAGATGGTCGCCGTATCCAGGACCTTGCCGGTCGGGTCCACCACGGCCACCTTGCATCCTGTCCGGTAGCCGGGGTCTATGCCCATGACGGTGTGTCCGCTCAGCGGGGGCTGCGAGAGAAGGGCGCGCAGATTGGAAGCGAACACCGCGATGGCATGGTCCTCGGCTGCCTCGGTCAGCTGCCGGCGCACGTCCCTTTCGATGGCAGGCAGCAGAAGCCGCTGTGCCCCATCGGTGATGGCCGCCTCCAGCTCCCCTGCCAGCGGCGAACGGGGATCCGGTCGGAACTTAGCCTCGACAACACTCCGCCAGTCCCGTTCGGCCACGTCCAGGTTCACCCGCAACACCTTCTCCGCCTCACCTCGGTTGAGGGCCAAGACCTGGTGAGGGCGCAGACGGTCCGCTCGCGCCTCGAAGTCGTAGTAGACCTCGTAGACGCCCTTGGGGTCCTCGGCGTCGGCCACCTTGGCGGCGCCAAACAGCCCCCACCGGCTAGCCTTCTGTCGCACGGCCCCCCGCACCTCGGGGTCGTCGCTTATCATCTCAGCCACGATGTCCCTGGCTCCAGCCCAGGCCGCCTCCGCATCCGCCACTTCCTCCGATAGGAAGGGCTGAGCGAGGGCGGTCGCGTCCTCCTTGAGCCGGCCCTGCTTGAGTATCAGGTCGGCCAGAGGCTGGAGCCCGCGCTCGCGAGCGATCCCTGCCCGGGTACGACGCTTTGGGCGGTACGGTTGGTAGAGGTCCTCCAGCTCGGTCAGCGTCTGGGCAGACGCCAGCCGCCGGCTCAGCTCGGGCGTCAACTTGCCCTGCTCTTCCACGCTGGCCACGATGACCTTGCGCCGGTCTTCGAGTGCCCGGTGCCGCTCCAGGGCAGCTGCTACCTGGCGAAGCTGGTCCTCATCCAGGCCGCCGGTAGCCTCTTTGCGGTAACGAGCCAGGAAGGGCACGGTATGGCCCTCATCGAGCAGCCGGATGGCCGCCGCGACCTTCTGGGTATCGAGGTTCAGTTGTTCTGCGATCTGCTGATCTGAGTGCATGTACCCTTCCGAATAGTGGGTCGGGCCGCCTAGCGCTGATCCGCTCGCCCTGGGACGAGGGTGCGGAAGAGCAGGACAGCCCCGCCGATGATGAGAAGCAGCGGGAACCAGGGCAGGTTGACGCCCAATAGGCTGCTCAGCCCTGAGCCCAGGGCAATGATGCCAAGCACAATGGTGAAGCCGCTGGTCTTGATCCCGTAGCGGTATCTGGCCGCGTTGAGCCCCAGCAAGATCACGCCCACGCCGAGCAGCCAGGCCCCTTCCGGCACCAGCGCGTTTGGCACCAGCCCTAACCCGCCGAGCATGATCAGAAACAGGCCCCAGCCGATCGTCTCCAACCTGGAATTGAGGCTCCGCTTGGCCTCCTCTTCTGATGACACACGCCACCTCCCGTTACCCGCAAGTCCTGGGCCGATCTGGGGGCCATTCTAGGCCCCAATGGCCCTGGCCGAAAAGGGAGCGACCAGACACCGACTTCCCGTGACGAGAGTTCATCGCTACACTAGCTACACTAGGTGCATGGGCGCCGCGCACTCACGCCGGCGTCGAGGCTTGACTGCGATCGGGGGGCGAGTTGAGCGGAGTGAAGAAGGTAGGCCTGCTGGGCGCATTCCTTTTGGCTATGGCCGGCTGCGGCGCGCCCGCCCTGATGCCAGCCGAGGAGACGGCAACCGTGGTCGTGGTCCCGGCCGACCTGCCGTCGCCTACCTCGACGACCGTCGTCACTCCCACGGCCACACCGACCCCCACTCCGACCGCCACCATCACGCCCACCTTTACCCCCAGCCCGAGCCCAACCGCCTCGCCCACCGCTAGCGCCACCCCCACGGCCACGCCCAGCCCCTCGCCGACGCCAGACCCTCTCTGGACGCTGAGCGATCCGCAGGGCGCGCGCGAGACCGTGACCACTACCGTGGAAGGCCTGGCGGTGACGGTGCACCTGGCCACGGGATCCAGCCTGAGCGCGCGGGAGTGGTTTGCGGTGGACCGGGTGACCCTCAACACCGCCAGCTACCCCGATGCTGCCCCACGCCTCGGAGAGGCGGTGATGCGCGCCCACTGGCATGCCTGGCAGGCCCAGAACCCCGAGCAGAGGGAAACCTTCGAGGAGTTCACGGCCGCCCTGACCCGCGGCGACGACCGCTCCTACTCCGTGATAGTGACCCAAAGTGGGGCGGAAGGAGCGCCTGGGTTGCAGGAGGGCCGCGCCGATCCCCGCCAACCGGTGGAGTTGTTCTACACCGACGAGCCCGGCCCGATCTACCTGGCGGAAGGGGCCAGCTTCCATCTGGCCCTGACCCCTGAGGGTACCCTGCGCCTCGGTGTTCAGGTGCCACCGCCGGTGCCCCGCTACTACGATAGGCATCAGGCGGAGGACCCAGCCGGCGCCCAGGCCTACTACACCTCCTACGTGTTCAGCCCGGCTGCCGCCTTGCACATCCTCAGCTTGAGTCCCGCCTTCCAGAGCCACGGCGTGCGCGCCCCCGAGGGCGCCGGTGACGCCGCCCGGCTCACCCTGTGCCGGGAATTCCGCGACCTGGACGAGCTCCTGCTGCCATGCGAGGAGGCGGGCGGCTACGAGGCGGTGGTGAGGGCAGTGGTCACCCTGGAGTGATGGGCAGCCGATGGCCCTCGGCTGTCGCTGCGATGACCTCCGGTTGCCAGTCCGACAGCGCCTAGTTGCCATTCCGCTGCCCGCGATTGCCACTCCACATGCGCCAATCGTCATCCTAGACGCCTGTCCGTGTCACTCCCAGCGCCTCCCCTTGTCCGTCCGAGCGCCTCTCCTTGCCATTCCGAGCGAAGCGAGGCATCTGTGGACGGTGGGAGCCCTCGGATGGAATTCGGGGCTAACGGGCTTTCAGCCGGGCGTCGACGGTCACGGCGGAGCCGTGACCCACCTGCGCGGACGCCGGATGGGCTGAACGGGCGTACCGCCTTCTACTCATCGCGGCCGCTTCCGGAGGACCCCTCCCCCAACCCCTCCCCTGAGCGGGGAGGGGTATCCGGGCTCCCCCTTCCCTGACAGGGAAGTCCGCCATTTGGCCCTGTCAAGTGGCGTGGGCTGGGGGGTTAGGTTAGCGCTCAGGGTCCTTGCGCGCCTGGGGCCTGGGCTGCCAGTGCGCGCCTACTAGCGCGCACTCCTCAGTGGGGTCACGTGTCACGCATCACGCTTCACGCATCACGTGTCACCCATGCGCGCGCACTCCTCGACGAGGTCTTGGGCGAAGGAGCCTCACACGCGAGAGGTGGCGCAGCCTGACCGTGTCCGCGCCGCTACTTCTGGGCGCTCTCTTCGACCGGCACGGCTCGGCGGGCAGTGAAGGTGAAGATCCCCGCCGCCACCAGACCGAGCACGGCCAGTGCCAGTAGCTTGTACTGCCGTGGTGGCACTATCAGGGCCAGTGCCCCAAAGGCCGCCGAGAAAGCATAGTAGCCCAGCACCACCGTCTTCTGGGACAGCCCCATATCGTGCAGGCGGAAATGGAGGTGGTGCCGGTCGCCAGCGTCCGGCCGACGCCCACTCAGCCGGCGCCAGACTATCAGGAAGGCCACGTCCAGAATGGGAATACCCATGACCAGGAGCACCGTGGCCACCTTCGCCCCCCCGATGATGGCCAGCGCCCCCAGGGCGAACCCGAGGGTATAGGCCCCTCCTCCCATGAAGACCCGCGCCGGCGCGAAGTTGAAGGGGAGAAAGCCCAGGCACGCGCCCGCCAGCGCCAGCGGGAGCAGCGAGACGCTCTGCTGAGGCGGGTCGAGCCGGAACCCGGAGTGGATGAAGAGCACGATAGCGGCGATGGCTGTGACCCCGGCGGCTAACCCATCGAGACCGTCGAGCCAGTTCACCGTCTGCATCATCCCCATCATCCAGAAGAAGGTGACGCCAATGGTGAGCCAGACGGGGAAGACGATGCGGGCGTTCGGGTCGGAGCTGAGCGGGTTGTTGACGTACTCGATGAAGATCAGCCCGACCATCCCCACGGCCGTGGCCAGGGCCTGCAGCAGGTACTGCGGACCGGGCCGAAGCTCATAGCGGTCGTCGGCCAGCCCCATGAGGAAGGCGATGGTGGTGCCGGCCAGCAGACCCGCCAGTCGTCGGGGCTCGTCGGGGTCGAACCGAGGCACGCTCATCAGCTGGGAGACGAGTACCGCACCCACGAACCCCAGGTAGAGGGCGATTCCACCCAGGCGTGAGACGACCCGCCCGTGCTGACGCCGGCCGCCGGGGCGAGCTACCACGTTGAGGCGCAGCCCCAGCCGAGCGCACACCGGCGAGAGGACGAAGCTTATCCCGAAGGCAACCGCGAAGGTAACCGCGTACGCGGTCCACATGACGGCAGCGGACCGCTAACCGGTGCCGAAGAGGCGGTGCCCGGCATCACCCAAGCCGGGAACGATGTAGCCGGCATCGTTGAGCTGCCGGTCTACCGCCGCTACGTGCACGTCTACGTCCGGGTGCGCGTCTCGCAGCCGCATGACACCTTCCGGGGAAGCGATTAGCCCGAGGAACTTGATCCGCGTTGCCCCCCATTCCTTGAGGATGTTCACTGTTGCCACGGCCGAGCCGCCGGTGGCCAACATGGGGTCCAGAACGAGGCACACCTGCACCGTGGGGGCCACCGGCAGGTTGCTGTAGTACTGGACAGGCTGGAGGGTGCGCTCATCGCGGTACAGCCCTATGTGCCACACCTCGGCTGAGGGCATCATCTCCCAGATCCCATCCACCATGCCCAGTCCAGCCCTCAGTATGGGGACTAGCCCGACCTTCTCCGCCACCACTCGCCCTTGCACCTCTCCCAGGGGCGTAGTCACGGTGGTCGCCTGCAGCTTCAGGTCGCGCGTGGCCTCATACCCGAGAAGCACACTCACCTCTCGGACGAGCTCCCGGAACTTCTTGGGTTCGGTGCGGATGTCCCGCAGGAGAGCCAGCTTGTGCTGCACCAGTGGGTGTTCGCTAACGTGCAGTGTGCCCATGTCCTCCCCGCTTCACCCGAAAACCGATCGGGGCAGCCGATCAGGGCTGCCCCGCTCTCAGTTGCGCTGATGCCGAGTTAGGCTTCGCCCGTCAGTTTGAGCAGGCGCTCCCAACGCGTGTCCACTTCCTGCTGCAGCTCGTCAATGACGTGCTGGTTGCCGGGCTGGAACAAGTGCCGGAACCGCCCCTGAGTCTTGAGGTACTCAGTGACTGGCAGCTTCTCCTTCGGCTTGTAGGTAAGGCGCCACTCGCCCTCTACTACCTCATACAGCGGCCACATGCAGGTGTCAACTGCCAGGCGGTGTATCTCCAGGGTGTCCTTCGGGTCGTGCCGCCAGCCGCGGTTGCAGCTCGCCAGCACGTTCATGAACGCCGGGCCATCCACCGCGGTAGCCTTGCGTACCTTCTGCATCAGGTCCCGCCAGTTGTGCGGAGACGCCTGGGCCACGTAGGGGATGTTGTGCGCCGCCATGATGGCAGTCAGGTCCTTGCGCGATCCCCGCTTGCCCGCCGATGCCTTCCCAGCCGGGGAAGTGCTGGTGTTGGCGCCCACGGGGGTAGCGCTGGAGCGCTGGATGCCGGTGTTCATGTAGGCGTTGTTGTCGTAGCAGACGTACAGGAGCCGATGCCCGCGCTCCATGGCACCAGACAGCGACTGCAGGCCGATGTCGTAGGTGCCGCCGTCGCCGCCGAAGGCCACGAAGCGGACGTCCCTATCCTCGATCTTGCCCTGCCGCACGAGCGACTGGTAGGCCGCTTCCACACCCGAGGCCGTCGCGGCCGCGTTCTCGAAAGCGTTGTGGATGAAAGGCACGTTCCAGGCCGTCTGAGGGAAGATGGTGGTAGCCACTTCCAGGCAGCCGGTGGCGCAAGTCACCACGACCGGCTCGTCAATGGCCATCAGCACCTGCTTGACCACCAGAGGCGCGGCGCAGCCGGGGCACATCCGATGGCCGGAAGAAAGACGATCCGGCTTCTTAGACAGGTCCCGAAGCGTCAGTCTAGTTGGAGTTCTAGTCTCAGTTACCATTCCCAACTCCTCACTCTCTCACGCCCAGGTAGGTCACCGGGTTCTGCACCTTGCCGTTGTTCGCGATATCAAGCAGGTCCTTGTAGACCCCCTCGATCTCCGCGGGGACGATGTCCCGCCCGCCCAGGCCGAACACGTAATCTACCATCGGTATACGGGCACCGTTGCCGTAGATCTGGAATGCTGCCGCCAGCTCCAGGAACAGCGGACCGGCGCAGGACATGCTGCCGAAGGAGACCGAACGGTCCATGACCGCCAGCGCCTTCACATGAGACAGAGCCTGGACCAGCTCCTCAGCCGGGAAGGGCCGGAACACCCTAGGCTTGAGCAAGCCGGCCTTGATGCCCTTGGCCCGCAGCCCGTCCACCACGCCCTTGGCCGTGCCGGCGGTGGAGGAGAGCACTACGATCGCCACGTCGGCGTCGTCCAGACGATAGGTCTCGAAGAGCCCGTAGTTGCGGTTGAAGCGCCGGTTGAAGTCCTTCGCCACCTCGAGGATGACGTCCTTGGCGTGGCTGAAGGCCTCGACCTGCTGGCGCTTGTGCTCGAAGTAGTAGTCGTAGAAGTCGAGCGGACCGAAGGTCTTGGGCGCGTCGATGTCCAGCACCGAATACTTGGGGGTGTAGGTACCCACGAAGTCCTTGACCTGGCCGTCGTCGAAGATCTCTACCCGCTCCACGGCATGGCTGGTGATGAAGCCATCCTGCATCACCATGACCGGCAGCATCAGGTCCGGGTGCTCGGCGATGCGCACAGCCTGGATCATGTTGTCGTAGGCTTCTTCTGGGCTCTCAGAGAAGAGCTGGACCCAGCCGTTATCACGGGTGCCCATGCTGTCGCTATGGTCGCAGTGGATGTTGATAGGGCCCGAGAGCGCCCGGTTGGCCACCATCATCACGATGGGGAGCCGCATCGAGGCAGCGATGAAGGTGATCTCCCACATGAGGGCCAGACCGGCCGAGGAGGTGCAGGTCATGACCCGCGCTCCCGCCGCGCCGGCACCCACGCAGGCGCTCATGGCGCTATGCTCGCTCTCGACGGTGACGAACTCGGTGTCCACCAACCCGTCGGCTACGAACTGAGAGAAGACCTGTACGGCCTCCGTCTGGGGCGTGATGGGATAGGCAGCCACCACGTCCGGGTTGATCTGCCGCATGGCCTCCGCTACAGCCTGGTTTCCGTCTAGGGCCTTGAATTCACTCACTTGGCCTCTCCTTCCTTGGCGGCCTGCGACTCTACCACCATGGAGATGGCATCCACCGGGCAGACGCTGGCGCAGATGCCGCAACCCTTGCAGTGATCGAGATCAAAGCCGAGCATCTTGTTGTCCTCAACCCGCACGCTCATGTCCGGGCAGAACATCCAGCACTGCAGGCAGTTGGTGCACTTGTCCTTATCCACCACCGGGCGGAAAGCTCTCCAGGTCCCGGTTTGCAGATCTCGCGCCGAACCCGGCCTATCTACAATGCCGCCGATGGGGAGTTCACCCCATCCCTTTTCCCTCGGCATACAAACCTCCCTTGTGTTTACACGCTGGGCCCTGCCGGGCTCCTAACCTTCTTGTACCGTGTCGTACGCCCGCTGGACGGCCTGGACGTTGGCTTCCACCACTTCCGCACGCAGCTTCTTGCTGAAGTTCTTGCGCACGTCCGCGATGATCTTGTCCAAGGGGAACAGCCCCGTGGCCCGAGCGAAAGCCCCCAACATGGGAGTGTTGGTGATCTCCCGGCCCAGGGTCGCGATGGCGATAGCGCTGGCGTCCACGGTGTAGACGCGCACATTGCGCCCGACGAGGTTGAGGGTCTGGCGGATCTCCGCGGGCGACTTGTCGGTGTTGACGAGGATGGTCCCGCCGTCCTGGAGCCCCTCGGTGACGTCAATGAGGTCCAGCAGGGTCGGATCCAGCACCAGCACCACATTCGGGTTATGGATCTGGCTGTGGATGGTGATGGGTTCGGGGCTGAGCCTGGTGTAGGCACGAATGGGAGCCCCCATGCGCTCGGGGCCGTAGTCTGGGAAGGCCTGGAAATACTGCCCGGTGCCGAGGGCGGTCTCGCCCAAGAGCTTGGCGGCAGTGACCAGCCCCTGACCCGCTCGCCCGTGCCAGCGGATCTCAGTGAGGTTGTTCATCAAGAGCCTCCTATACCTGGTCCGATCATTATCGAAGGGGGAGGGCCGGCAGTGATGGCGCAAAAAGGGGGGCTAGGTCGCGTGACCTACCCCGGTGGCAACCCGCAGGCTAACCCCAGTGACATGCTTGGCAGGAGATGTGACCGGCCCCAAAGGGGTTCGAGTCTCCTCATTTTACCGCCCGACCGCCAGTGTGTCAAAGCTCCATTAAAAGAAACGGGGAAGGATGCTTCCACGGTGCACCGGAGCGGGGCCAGGCGACCCTCGCTGCCTCGGTTGGCATCATCCAACTAGCGCGCTAGAATCCGCCTGCATCCGGGGGGCAGCCCGGCCGGATGCAGGAGGGGGATCATGGCCGTGCCTGCTCCCAGCTTCGTGCTGGGCGGCGTGCCCACCATTCAGAACCTCGAATACCCGGACGTCTTCGCGGATGCCCTCGGCGTTGCCTTCTGCTACGGCAACGACTCGGCCTACGAAGGTTCGGCACTCCTGCGCTGCTACCGGCTCACGCCAGGCCACCGGGCCGGCGTCTACGGCGCCATCTCCGCCGTCACCGGCCGCGGTTGGCGGATCGGCTTCGGCGAAGCCGGCTCAGAGCCGATCGCCAGCTTCGCCGTGGCCGGGCTCGACGCCGCCCTGGAGCACCACGACACCCTCTGGGAAGCCATCACCCTGCTTGGGCGCAAGTCTGAGGTGCTCTGGAACCAGGACTGCCAGGTGGCACCCAACGGACATGCCGCCGGCTTCGTGAACGCCGCCGCCCGAGTGGATGCCTCAACCCTCAGGCACTACGTCATGGACTACCTGACGTCGCGCCGTCAGCCCCTGATCGTCCTGCTCCACGTCCCCAGCGTGCCCATCGTCGAGTTCGCGTTGCTGACGGGCTACGAGGCCGGTGGCGACGTCATCCTGGGCCGGTCTCCTTATCTCGGCTCGCCCCCGGAGAACTCGGGGCCCGAGGAGTACTTCCGCCTGTCCCCGTGGGAGCCCCACGTGCTGGCCGCCATCGGCATCGCAGAAGAGAGCGGGACGGACCCGGCCCCCCAGCAGCTCGGCCACCTGGCGATAGACAACGCCCTGAAGCACTCGCGCTCGTACAGCGACGGGCCGCGGCACTACGGCCTGGCCGCTTACGACGCCTGGGAGCGGGCCCTTCTGGACGACACGGCCTTCGCCAGCGCCTGCGATGAGGTCGTCGTCCAACGGCTGCAGCAACACAGCGCCGCCGCCGGCTTCATCGCGTGCCAGAAGGCATTCTGCGTCATGCCTGAGTTCGAGGCACCCACGATGGGCATCGTCACCGGCTTGGCACGCCGAGCCGCCGCCGGCCCCGGCCTTATACACGGGCTGATGTGGGATGCCTGGCAGATCGTGGGGGGCTACTGGCGAGCGGCTGGGTCCGAAGGGCATCGGCGCTGGGCCGGCACGGACGAGGTGCGACGCTTCCGGGACCGAAAGGAGAGAGAGCGAGCCGCCGCCGTCGTTCGCCGGGCACGGGACGTGGATGCCCAGGCGTTGGCGGATCTCCAGGCGGCCAAGGAAGAGTGGGACCGCTGCCGCGGCCAAGGGGGCGACTACCCATGCCCCTGCTGGAGCAGACCCTGCGCCCGCGTGTGACGCTTCGGCGCGGAGAGAACGGTGCCGCCGGGCGACAGGACCGCGCGAGCACACATCTTGAGGAGGTATAGAACCATGCCCGACACGCCTATCATTGACATGCACCATCACCTGGGGAACGAGCCCGACTATGCCGACCGGCTGGCCGAGGCGTGCCGCCGCCTGAACGTGGTCAAGATCTGCATCATGGCCCTCGAAAACTGGGGCTCCGGCGGAGGCTTCGGGGGCAACGACGCCGTGGAACGCGCCTTCCGCAAGTACCCCGATCTCATCGTCGGTTTCGGGCACGTCCAGGTCGACATCGAGGGCCCGGAGAAGGTGCAGGAGCTCAAGGACCGGGGCTTCACGGGGCTCAAGTTCATGACCCCTCGCAAGCCCTACAACGACGAGTCTTACTTCCCCGTCTTCGAGAAGGCTGAGGAACTGGGCATGCCCGGGCTCTTCCACCTGGGGATCGTCGCCCGCCACCGCAGCGGCCATGACGTCCGCATAGACTGCAACAACATGCGGCCCATCTACCTGGACTCGATCGCGCGCACCTTCCCCGACTGGACCATCATCGGCGCGCACCTGGGCAACCCCTGGCACGAGGAAGCCAGCATGACCGCCCGCTGGAACCCCAACGTCTACTTCGACCTCTCGGGCTCTACCCTAAAGAAGAAGAAGCCCGAGTTCCTGGGAGAGATGCTCTGGTGGGACAGCACTACCCGCTACGGCAGCCCCGATGGCCGCAGCGCCTGGGAGAAGATCGTCTTTGCTAGCGACGTGCCCTACTACGAGATCAAAGACGTGCTGCATGACTACGAGGTCGTGTTCAAGGCCAACCGGCTGAGCCCCGATCAGCGCTACGCAGTACGTTACGGCACGGCGGCCAAGCTCTTAGGACTGGAGGGGTGACATGAAGGTAGCCATCGTCTACCACTCCGAAACCGGTAACACCGAGCGCATGGCTGAGTTGGTGGCCGAGGGCTGCCGATCTGTGGGTAGTAACGTCGAAGTCCGCCTGATGCGAGTGTCAGACCCCGATGCGGAGTACTTGCGGGAGTGTCGGGCGATCATCTTTGGCTGCCCCACCTACGAGGCCAGCTGCTCCTGGCAGATGAAACGCTACCTGGACACGGCCGGCTCGGAGCTGGAGGGCAAGCTCGCCGGGTTCTTCGTCTCCCAGAACTGGCCGGGAGGCGGCGGGGGGAGCGTGGCCGAGCTCATGATGATCGCCGGCGCCCTGGTGAGGGGGATGATCGTCTACTCCGGCGGCATCACCCAGGGGTACCCGTACCTTCACCTGGGAGCCGTCTCCGCCCGTGCCCCGGAGGACCCTCTCTACCGAGAGCGGTGCCTCCACTTGGGGCGGGTCATTACCGGCAAGGCGCTAGAGCTCTTCGGTGACTGACCCTTCTCTATAGCCGAAGACGCCAGCCGAACCAGGGCGAGGGCCTGATGGCCCTCGCCCCGTCCGTCCGCGCCCTAGGCGCGCGGCCTCACGCAAAGGCGCAAAGACGCCAAGCTGCTTGACCCAGCGCACTCAGCGGCTTGGCGTCTTTGCGTGAGACCACGCACGCTCCTGCGCTATCTGCTGCGCCAGGACCCGTAATCGCCCAAGTGTTAAAGATGCGTTAGAGACACATCCCCTGCTATAAGTATCGGGGGCGCCGATCCGTCCTGTATGTCGGTAGGAACTCGGTGCGCAATTGGGCGAGCGCACATCACCGAAAACTGACCTCACAGGATGGCGGTACTACATACCATCACACTCATGTACACAGCCGACAAATCGGCGCTGACTCGATAGTATTATGGGGCATTTGCCAAGTTATGCCCCTTTGGCTAGACTACGCCCATCCCTTCCCGAAGTGGAATACCGCGGGCTCGTTTCTGGCTGCCCGCATCTCGGGTCTTGTCGCGCCCGATAGCCGAAGGAGTAGCAGAGTGGATCAGACATTGTCCGTGCAGGTGGATCGCAAGGCCCTTGAGGATTGGCGGCCACTCTACACCATCGCCACCGCAGCCGAGCTCCTGGAACTGCATCCCCGCACCCTGCGCCTCTACGAACAAGCAGGGCTGATCAAGCCGGCTCGCAAGAACAACCGCCGGTTCTACTCCAACTCTGATCTGGAATGGGTCCGTGTCGTCCGACATCTCATCCACGACGAGGGCCTCAACCAGCAGGGGCTACGGCGCATGCTGGGCATGGTCACGTACTGGAGGGTGCTAGAGGGGAACCCGCCCGAGGGAGAAGCATGCCGGGCGCGCGCAAGCCGGACGGCCCCGTGCTGGGACCACAACTCCGCCGATGAGAGCAGCTGCTACGCCTGCCCCGTCTACCTGGCGGCCCGGCTGGAGATCGTCGAGCAGGACGGCAACGCCGCTGACCGCCGCAACGGCGACGGCACCGGCAACGGTAACGGCAGCCGGAACAACTAACAGCCCCCGCCTATGGGCGGGTAGAGCGTGATATCGTCTCCGTCCCGCAAGGGGTCGTCCTTGTCGGCTAGGACCCCTTGACGGCTGACGATGGACACCTCACCCTGAGGAAGCCCCACCAAGTCAATGAGATCACGGATGCGGGTGCCGGTCGGCACCCGCATTTCTCGTTGTGGCTCGCCCGCGGAGCTGCGCAGTCCGTGACCGAAGCGCACGGTCACCGTCAGCTCGCTCGAGGATGCGTTCACCTGTCCCCCAGCCTGTCCGCCACCCAGGCGACGTCCAGCTCCGCCAGCCGGGCCCGGGTGGGGCAGCCGTTATCGTCCCAGCCCATCATGGCGTAGTAAGTGTCCAGCGCCTCGCGCAGCGCCTGGGGTGGGATGCCCCCGTCGGTCAGGGCACCCTCGGCGCGGGGCCCGTGGCTCCGAGGCGGGAGCCTATCGTCCTCGGCACCGAACCCCTCGCGGGCGTTGAAGGCCCGGGCCATGGTGAAGGCTCGTTCGGCCGCCTTCATGAGCTCGAAGTACGTGGTCTTCCAGCCCGTCACCGCCTCCACGATCTCTATCTGCTGTTCAGGGGTCCAAGGCACGAACATGCAGGTCACCAAGACGTTGTGGAGGACGTTCTGCAAGGTGCCGTAGATGGTGAGTCGCACCTTCTCCGGCCCCAGGCTCTCCAGGGGAATGGGTTCGAGGATGCCGATGGAGGCGGCCTTGGTCAGCGAGCCGCCCGGCTCGGTGTAGCCGGTGTCGTGCACCGCGTGACAGTGATCAGCTCCCGTGGGGGATACGGCGTAGGAGATGGCCAGGCCTCGCTTGTAGCGGGGCTCGTGCATGGGCAGGTCCTGGCCCTTGACGTGCACAGCGAACTCCTCCGCGCCCCGGCCCAGCTTCTCTGCCGCCCGGGCCGGCCCCTCCGCCAGCAGGTCGCCGACTCCCTGACGCCGGGCAATCATCTCGATGGCCTGAACCAGCGCCTCACCGTTCCCAAAGCGCAGCTCCAGCCCGCCGGTGTCCTGGGTGGTCAACAACCCCCGCTCGAAGGCCTCCATCCCGAAGGCGACGGCGGAACCGGCGGCGATGGTGTCCAGCGAGTAGGCGTTGCAGAGCTCGTTGGCCTTGGAGATGGCGGCCAGGTCTCCCACGCCACAGTTGGAGCCGACCGCCCCGATGGTCTCGTACTCCGGCCCGCCGTAGTCCCTGTCCACCCGGTAGGGCTGCTCCAGCTCCACCACCTTCTTGCAGCGCACGGCGCAAGCATAGCAGGCTTCCATCCCCACTCGGATGGTCTCGGCCAGCGTCTCGGCCGAGATGTCCTTGGCCTCCGGGAAGCGAGTGCCCTGCCAGTTGCGGATGGGGAGGTTCCCCGACAGTTCACCGGCGGCCAGGTCTACGCCAGTCCCATACTTATGTAGATTGACGGCGAGTTCCCCGGCGGCCACGCCCCGAGCCATGTAGCGGGCCAGTTCCCGCAGCTTGTCTGGGTCCGCCACCGGGATCTCCTGGGTGCCCCGCACGGCGATACACTTGAGGCGCTTGGAGCCCATCACCGCCCCCAGCCCGCAGCGGCCGGCCGCGTCCTTGAGGTCGTTGATGATGCAGGCGAAGCGCACCAGGTTCTCACCGCCCGGGCCAATGCCGGCAAATCGCGCCCGGGGCTCGCCCATCTCCTCGCGGACCCGCTCCATGGTCTCTTTGGTGGTCAGGCCCCAGAGGTGGCTGGCGTCGCGCAGTTCGACGTCGCCGTCCTTTATGGCCAGGTACACCGGAGAGGAGGCCTGCCCCTCGACGATGATGCCGTCGTAGCCGGCACGCTTGAGCTCGGCGCCCCAGAAGCCGCCCACCTCGCCCACGCCGAAGCCGCCCGTCAGCGGCGACTTGGCGCCCACGGCGTTTCGAGCCGCGCCGGAGAGCGGCACTCCGGAAACCACCCCCGTGGCAAAGACGAGGATGTTATCCGGCCCCAGGGGATCTACCCCGGCCGGCATCTCCCGCAACAAGGTATCCAGGATGATGCCCCAGCCACCGAAGTAGCGCCGGTAGTAGACCTCGTCACGCTCCTCCACCTGAACCCGGCGATCGGTCAGGTTGACCCTCAACAGCTTGCCGGTGTACCCCAGAGGCATTTCCAACTCCTTTTACATATGGCGCAAGTTCCAGATAACGGCCTTGGTGAACTCCTCGGTGGTGCCTCGGCCGCCCAAGTCAGCGGTCAGGGCACTGCCCTCGGCGGTGGCGCGCTCCAGGGCGCGCATGATCAGATCGGCGGCGTCCTGCTGGCCCAAGTGCTCCAGCATCATCGCCCCCGCCCAGATGGAAGCGATGGGGTTGGCGATGCCCCGGCCGGCGATGTCGGGAGCCGACCCGTGCACGGGCTCGAACATGGAGGGGTAGCGCCCTTCGGGGTTGAGGTTGGCGCTGGCCGGCACGCCCAGGCTCCCCTGCAGCGCCCCACCCAGGTCGGTGAGGATGTCGCCGAAGAGGTTGCTGCCCACCACCACGTCCAGCGTCTCCGGATGGGTGATGAATCGGGCCGCCAAGGCATCTACGTGGTACTTGTCGTTGGCGATGTCCGGGTATTCGGCCGCCACCTGCTCGAACACCTCGTCCCAGAACACCATGCTGTGGTTGATGGCGTTGGACTTGGTGGCACTGGAGACCTTGGCCCGGCCGTGCTTACGCGCGTACTCGAAGGCGTAGCGTATCACCCGCTCGGTGCCCTTACGGGTGAAGATGGACGTCTGGACCACGACCTCTTCCGGATGCCCGGCGTGAACGCGGCCCCCGGCCCCGCTGTACTCCCCTTCTGTGTTCTCCCGAATGCAGACGAAGTTGATCTCCGCGCTGCCCTTGTTCTTGAGCGGCCCCGGGATCCCGGGCAGGAGGCGTACCGGGCGGAGGTTGATGTACTGGTCGAAGTGCTGGCGGATGGGCAGAAGTAGCCCCCACAGCGACAGGTGATCGGGCACTCCCGGGGTGCCGATGGCGCCCAGGTAGATGGCGTCGAACTGGGCCAGGGTGTTCAGGCCGGTGTCGGGCATCATCTGGCCAGTCCGCAGGTAATAGTCGCAGCCCCACTCGAAGCGCTGCCACTTCAGCTCCAGGTTGCCCACCACGTCGGCGGCCGCGTCCATGACGTCCATGCCGGCCGGGATCACTTCCCGCCCGATACCATCTCCAGCTATGACAGCGATTTCGTATCTAGGCACCGGTCACTCCTTGCTCCAGCAGTGGGCGGATCTGCTCATCGTAGTTGTGGCGCAAGACTTGGGCGCTGACCGCTCCGCCCTCACGGTCGCGGCTGGACTCATACAGGAAGGGCCCTTGGTAACGAGCCTGGGCCAGGGCTCTCAACGCTGGCCCCCAGGCGATCACGCCCTGGCCCGGAAGCCAGTGGCGCTCGTCTACTCCGTCGTTGTCGGAGGCGTGCACGGTGATGATGCGGCCCGAGAGGGCGAGGATGCTCGTCCCCAGGTCCTGAGTGAGGTTGGCGTGGTTGAGATCCAAGCATACGCCTGCCAGGTCTGGGTCGAGCCCCGAAAGCAGGTAATCCAGCTCGGCGACGCTGTTACCTGGGCAGGTGCGGGGCAGGTACTCCAGCGCCAGGCGCAAACCCAGGGCCTGGCAGCGCTCGGC
>JBMNTK010000009.1:0-37337 GCA_050945695.1 Anaerolineae bacterium
GGAGGCGCCCGCCGGCCCCGCGGCGTACTGGTGGGCGCCGATCACTAGCGTGAGATAGCCGCCTTAACCACCTGTCCCCGGTCATCGAGCACGATCCTCACTCTCTGGGTGGTGTCACCGATGGTGCCGGTGAAGTCGAAAACGTGTTGGCAGGGAGCGCCGGGCGTCTTTGCCTGGCGCTTCGTGTGGGTAGTCTCGATCGTCTGGAGGTTAGGGAAGTGACGCGTCAGATACGCCTTGGCGACGCTCTCCATCTCGCGATCGGCCATGTCGTTCCTCCGGAGGGGCGCTACAGCAGGCCCCTGGCTCGGCGCAGGAAGGTCGGGATCTCCAGCCCGCCGGCGTGGGCGAGGGCCGGCTCCGGCACGCGTTCGGTCCTACGAGGCTCGCCGTGGCCATTTCCATTCCCGTTGCCGTTGTCGCGAACGCGGGCCAGCCTCTCCTCGAACTCGCGCGGAACGGCGATGCCGCCGCGCTGCGGCTGCGGACGCTCCGCTACCAGCGGCTGGCGGGCAGGAGCGGGAGCCACCGTGGCGGCCACGGGTCGCCGCTGGGTCTGGGCGGCGCTCCCTACGCCGGTGGCGATGAGGGTGATCTGGAGCTTGTCCCCCATGCTGTTGTCTATGGCGGCGCCGAAGATGACTTCGGCATCCTCGCTGGCCTGCTCGGTGATGTACTCCACCGCCTGACCGGCCTCGTGCAGGGTCATGTCCGGCCCGCCGACGACGTTGATCAGGATGCCCTTGGCCCCACTGATGGACTCGGTGGCGATGAGCGGGCTGGCGATGGCGGACTGGGCCGCCTCCAGTGCCCGCTCCGGCCCCTTGGCCTGAGCGATGGACATGAGGCTGGTGCCACCCTGGGACATGATCTTCCGGACGTCGGCGAAGTCCACGTTGATGAGCCCCGGACGGGTGATGACCTCAGAGATGCCCTGGATGCCCTGCCGGAGCACGTCATCGGCGATGCGGAAGGCGATGTCCAGGGTGATCTTCTCGGAGGTGAAGGCCAGCAGCTTGTCGTTGGGCACCACGATGAGGGTGTCTACGTGCTTCTCCAGCTCGGCCAGCGCTTCCTCGGCCACCTTGCGGCGCCGAAAGCCCTCGAAGGAGAAGGGGCTGGTGACCACGCCCACC
This sequence comes from Anaerolineae bacterium, assembly GCA_050945695.1. Classification (GTDB taxonomy): domain Bacteria; phylum Chloroflexota; class Anaerolineae; order DRVO01; family DRVO01; genus Ch71. The sequence continues at coordinate 1,137 of JBMNTK010000009.1, forward strand.
GTGAGAGCGCCCACGGAGCGGGCCGCGTCCGCCACGACAGGTGCGGCCCCGCTGCCGGTCCCGCCGCCCATGCCCGCGGCGATGAAGACCAGGTCGGAACCCTCCAGGGCGCGGGTGATCTCGTCCAGCGAGAGCTTGGCGGCGGCTGCGCCGACCGTGGGGTTACCACCGGCACCCAAGCCGCGGGTGCGCGGGCCCCCTAGGCAGATCTTGCGCTGAGCGTCGGACCGCTCCAAGGCCTGAGCGTCGGTGTTGAGCACCACGTAGCTGACCTCGGGGATGTCTACGCTGATCATCCGGTCTACGGCGTTGCAGCCCGCGCCGCCTACGCCGACAACGGTAATGGTCACCGGGCACTTGACTGCCGTCTGGTCCAGTTCGAGAGCTTCCAAGTTCTACCCCCCGCTACCTATGATCTCTATTCAGCCTGCAACTGCTCGGGAATGCGGAAACGAAGGTCTTCGAGCAGAGCGCAGAGGTCCTCTTCCAGCCGCTGATAGATGGATGATGAGTACTCGATGGCAGCGGCTGCCATTTCCCGCGCTCTCCGCTCTCCGTCCTCGATGATCTCTTCCGCCTGTATGCGGGCCAGCGCGACGGCCTCGCTCTCAGCCGCGGCCTGTTCCAGCTGCTGACGACCGAGCGCCCGCAGGTCCTCCGCTTCCTGCTCGGCCTGAGCCAGGATCCTCTCCCGCGCGGCCTTGATGCGCTGCGCCTCAGCTATCTCGGCGGGGAGGGCCGAGCGGATCTTGTCGATGAGGTCCAGGCACAGGGTCTGGTCAATGACGGCCTTGCTGGTCAACGGGACGTAGTAGGCTTCGGAGATCACTCTTTCCAGCTCGTCAATCAGCTCTGTCAGTTGCATTGTTGCTTGCTCCAGGTGACCGCGGGGCTCGACCGCCCTGCTAGGCTAATGAGACACGACCGTCTTCGTGATCCGTCCCTCTCGGATCGTGAACCGGACGACCTGCTGGCCCCCGTTGGGCAGGTGCCTGCTGAAACTCACGACCCTGTGCGGATCGCTGTCGGGCCGGTTGTCAGTGCTTGCCAGTATCATCCTGCAAGTTCCTTGCCTACAGCCCAGAGATCGGGCCGCGGCCAGAAGATGATCTTCTGCCCGAGTCTCGATCTCTCGAAGGAGCCCCATCTCGAACGGGGCATCATTAGCCGCAGGGAGGGCGTGGGCGCGAACGATGTCGAGCGGCTGCTCGAGGACGGCGCGGGTCTCGATGGGGGCGGCGGCCGAGTCAATCCCCGTCCCCGCCAGCCTGAGGGTAGGGTCACCAAGGAGGAGGAAGCTGAGGAGGGTCTTCTGGTCCTCGGCGTCGAGGAAGCCCTGGGCTTCCATCATGGTGCGGGCGAATGCCCTTCTGGCCAGCAGGAGGGCCTCGCCCAGAGGCACCCCACTGGCCGCCAGGCGGAGGAACTCCCGCACCAGTAGGTCCGCCCCGGAGATGGGGGAGGTGAGGGCACCGTAGGACATGGCGGTCGAGCCCAGGAACCCGCCTGCACCCAGGCGCAGGAAGCGCATGGCGATGCTGGAGGGATGGAAGGTGACCCCGTAGCAGGACTCGGTCACCACTACCGCCCCACGAGCCTCCTCCGGAGTGACGTCCAGCTGCCGGAGGGCGCAGGGGAAGTCGTCGAAGTCGGCGGGCAGCGCCGGATCGAGTTGGCCGTGCCAGGCGGTACCGTCCGGCGTACCGTGGAGGTTGAAGTAGCGCACGGGAGCCTGTTGGCGGCGCAGGTAAGGATAGTCGTCCAGCTCCCAGGGCGGCGACATGCGCAAGGGGCCGACAGCCGGCAGGGCCGACAGGACCGCGCGGGAGGCATCACGCCAGATGCTGGCCGTGTAGCCGACCCCCAGCGGAGTCTCCGCCTCCGTCCAGACGGGCCGGGCACTGACGGCGCGATAGATGAGGGCGAGCAGGCCATCTACCCCGCCCCCGGGATGGGGCAAGCGAGCCACCGGGCGCGAGGCTACCAACGGGTCGCCGTCGGCGGAGGCGTATGGAGCGTCGGAGAGTATGTCACCGTCAGGGTCGTCGGCGGGGTTCGTCACCCGAAAGAGGGGCAGGGTAACATCGTCGCCGATCAGCCACAGGGTGGCCGGCCGCCCGCCCAGGCTTCGCTCGAGCTGGCCGATCTGGCGGCGGATGAGGTCGGGGTCGCGAGGGCTGACCGGGCGGACCCCGAACCGGGCCAGGCAGTGGGCGTCGTCAACGTAGATGAGGTGGGCGGACAAGTGTCGGAGGCTCTGGGCCAGCTGGCCCAGAGCCTCGTTGACTGCCTGCCACCCCTGAAACCCGAACCGGCGAGTCAGGAGGAGACGTGAGGCCAGGATGAGCAGCGGCCCTCCCGGGCCGGCCTCATTTGGCTGCCGCACGCGCATCCCCGGACATGAGGTTGAGGGCGCTCACGGCGGCCAGCTGCTTGTAGGCCTCGGCGTTGGTGGGGTCCAGCCGGAGCACGTGCCGGAACATCTCCAAGGCCTCAGGGTACTCCTTGCGCTTCTTGTAGATGCGGCCGGCGTTGAAGTAGTACTCGGGCTCCTCCGGTTCCAGCTCCAGGGCCCGGATGTACTGGGCCAGCGCCCGGTCGTATTCCTGCGAGTGCTCGTAGGTCTGCCCCAGCTGGCATCGGGCCTCGGCATCCTTTGGCCGCAGGTGGATGACCTGCCGGAAGTGTTCCGCCGCCCGCTCGTAGTAGCCGATCTGCCGGCAGAGCTCGCCCATGGCGTGGTGCACGTCGGCGTTGCTGTTGTCCAGCACCAGGGCTTGCTGCAGAGCCTGGATGGCCTCGTCGTGGCGGCTCAGGGCAGCATAGGCCTGGGCCATGACCACGTAGTTCTCCGGGTCGGTGTTGTCGAGTGAGGCGGCCACCTCGGCCTCCTCTAGGGCCTGGGCCGTGTCCCCGTTCAGGAAGAGCAGGGTTGCCAGCTCCTGGTGATGGCGATGGTTCTGGGGTTCGATCTCGATAGCGCGTCGGAAGTGCTGCACCGCCTCTTCGCGACGGCCCTCGTGGAAGCGGAGCCGGCCCAGGGCAGCGTGCACCGAACTTAGGTCGGGCTGGAGGCTGAGGGCGTGCTGCAGGTGACGGCCTGCCTCCTTGAGCCGGCCCATGCTGGACAGGGCATTGCCCAGCCCCACGTGATGGCTAGGGTTGTCGGGCTCGATGTCCGCGGCCCGAGTATAGGCCTGGGCGGCACGGGCGGTCTCGCCCGCGCGTTCGTAGGCGGCAGCCAGTTCCGCGATCCAGGTGGCGTTGTCTCGAGCCAAGTCGGTGGCCCGCTCCAGCGCTCTGGCAGCCGACTGGTGGCGGCGCATGCCCGTGTAGGCCAGGGCGGCGTTGCGCAGGTAGAGCGGGTTCTCCGGGTCCAGCCGGGTGGCCCTCTGGTAGGCCTCGAGGGCGGACTGATAGCGCTTGAGGCTCAGGTGCAAGTCGCCCAGGTGGTTCCACCAGCCGGGATGAGCGTCGTCTGCGGCCAGGGCGGCCCGCATGGGCTCGATGGCGTCGGCGGTGCGTCCTGCCTCTTCCAGGGATCGGGCCACCCGGACGAGGGTGAGGGCATCGTCGCCGGCGAGGGTGGCCGCCCGCTTGAGGGCGGCGGCGCCACGGTCGCACTCGTTCACTTGAACCAGCAGCCGGCCGATCCCCAGGACCGTCTCGGTGTCACCTGGGCGCGCCCGGTCGGCGAGCACCAGCTCCTTGAGGGCCTCCTTAGGCTTGCCCGCTCGCATGAGCAGGTCGGCCAGGCGGCGGTGGAGCGAGGGCTCGTCAGGAGCCTGAAGGAGGGCGCTTCGGCAGAGCTCGGCCGCTTCCTGTTCCTGGCCAAGCAGGGCCAGGAGTCCGGCCACGGCTGCCTGGTAGCGGCCCTCGAGAGTCGGGCTCGGGCGGAACTTGGCGATCAGCTGGTGCAGGGACTCGACGAAGCGGCGGTCGGGCGCCTGTACGGGCAGACCGCACTCGGCCCTGGCTTCCGCCTGCTCCTGCCAGGTGATGGCGCACTCGGCCATCTCCAGCAGGGTCTCCAACTGGTCGGCAGAGCGGTCCAGGGTCTGCTGATAGAGGCGCAGGGCGGCCTCCTGCTCGCCGCGGGCAGCCAGGACTCTGGCCTGCTCCAGGGTTAGCTCCCGGTGCTCTGCCGTCCCGGCCTGAGCGAGCACGTCGGCGGCCTCGGCCAGGCGGCGGGAGAGCCGCAGCAGACGGGCCAGCCGCACCCGGAGCTCGACCCGCTCCGGCTCCAGGTTGAGGGCCCGTTCGGCGAACTGGGCCGCTCGGGCAAGGTCTCCCGTGGCTTCCAGGGCGTCGGCAGCCAGGGTGAGGGTGGCCAGGTCGGTCGGGTCCAGGCTCGCGGCGTGCTCCAGGGCTGCCACTGCCCGGGGGGCGTCCTCCAGCAGCAGCGCCAGCCGACCCAACTCGCGGAAGGGGGTGGCGTCGGCGGGAGTGAGCTCGATGGCGTGGCTGTACCAGCTCAGAGCGTCCTGGTAGCGGCCGGAGTCGGACAGCAGCGCGGCCAGCGTGGTCACGGCCACCGGATCGTCGGGCGCGGACTCGACCGCCCGCTGGGCCTCTTGGAGGGCCTGGGCGGTGGCTCCGCAGCGAGCCAGTAGGCGGGCCCTGTGGGCGCGTATCCCGGCGTTGTCAGGGTCCAGCGACACAGCCTTGGTGGCCTCATCGAGGGCGGCCTGGAACTCCTCCTCCAGGGTGTAGAGGCGAGACATGCGGCTGTGGGCCTCAGCACTGGAAGGGTCGCGCGCGATGAGTTCGGACAGGAGGGTCCGGGCCTGGTCGCGATGATCGAGGCTCAGGTGGACGCCGGCCAGCTCCATCCGGATGTCCCAGGAGTCGGGTACGAGCGCCAGTGCCTTCTCCAGAAGGGGCAGGGCATCCTCATGCTCACCGGATTGGGCGAGCGCTTGCCCCAGGGGCAGGAGGACGCTGGGGTCATCGGGGGCGATGCGAATGGCCTGCCGGAGGGCGGTTATGGCGGGGCCATGCATCCCGCGACGGCGCAGCAGTTCCGCCAGTGCCAGCCGCAGGCGTACCGACCGTGGGTGCCTCTCGGCGGCATCGGTCAGCTGGTTGACGGCTTCCTGCACCCAGCCCTTGGCGGCGAAGGCGCGGGCCAGACCCTCTCGCAGCTCCTCGGCTTCGGGGGCCAGGCCGATCGCTTTCTCGAAGGTGGCGATGGCGCCGTCCACCTCTCCGGCAGCCAGCTGAGCCCGTCCGAGCCCGTCCAGAGCCGCGGCTGAAGGGCCGTCCAGGCGGATGGCTTCCTGGAAGTGCTTGCGGGCCTCTTGAGGACGCGTGGCATCCAGCCAGGCCCGGCCCAGTTCCAGGTGAGTCTCGGCCTGGTCTGGCGCCTGGGCCAGCGCGGACTGGAGGGCGTCCAGGGCCGCGGGGATGTCTCCCAGCCGCCGGCATACTCGGCCAAGGGACAGCAGTGAGGCGGGTGAGCGCTCGTCCAGGCTGGTAGCGCGCTCCAGTGAGGCACGCGCCTCCGAGAGCCGGCCGAGCTTCTCCAGGACCTGCCCCAGGGCCAGGTGGACGGGGCCCTTCTCGGGGGCGAGCGCCGCCGCGCGTTGCAGCTGCTCCGCGGCCTCTTCGTCGTGGCCGTATTGGGCCAGGCCCTGGGCCAGGCGCAGCCGAGTGTCGAGGCTCTCAGGTTCCAGGGTCAGGGCGTGCCGGAGCTCGCGGACGGCACCCTCCCTGTCGCCCCGAGCGGCGAAGAGGGCGGCCAGTTCCTCGTGGATCTCGGGGTGATCGGGGCAGAGCCCGACGGCGGCGGTCAGCTCCTCCTCCGCTGCCTCCAGGTTGCCGGCGCGGCGATAGGCGGCCCCGAGGTCGGCGCGGAAGCGATCTCCGCCGGGCAGGGCAACGGCCCGGCGCAGCACTTCGGCGGCGCTCAGCGGCCGCTGCAGCTCGATCAGCAGCCTGGCCTTGAGGGCCAGGAACTCTGGCTCATCCGGGGCCAGCCGGACGGCCTCTTCGGCCTCGCGCATAGCCTGGTTGGTGCGGCCCAGGGCGAGGGCACACTCTGCCAGGCGAGCGCGGTAGTGGGCGTTAGCCGGGGCGGATTCCGCGGCGTTGCGGTAGGCGGCCATGGCCTGCTCGAGGGCTCCGCGATGACGGAGGGCCTCGCCTAGACCGGCGTATACTTCGGGCTCGGCATCGCCGCGGGAGACCGCCCGACGGAGGTGACCGACGGCGTCCTCGTAGCGCCCCAACCGCAGGCAGATCCTCCCGGCATGGGCATCATAGGTCGGGTCCCCGGAGGTGAGGGCAGCGGACCGGTACGCCTCGAGGGCGGGGTCGAGTTCGCCCCGCGCCTCCAGAATCTGGCCCAGCTCGAAGTGGGCCTCAGCCAGGGACAGATCGCGTTCGATAGCGGTGTTGAGGGCCGCCAGGGCCTCGTCGGCGTAGCCCATGCGAGCGCAGGCGCGCCCAAGGTGGTAATGAGCGCGGGCCTCGTGGGGAAAGCGCTGGACAGCGGCACGCAGCTCCGCCAGGGCCTCTTCCGTGTCGCCGGAGCCCTCCAGGCTGTGCGCCAGTTCGATGCTGGCCTCGACGCTGGCGGGGTTGGTGGCGATGGCGCGCTTCAGGGTCCGGATGGCTTCAGCGTACCGGCCGGCGCGGCGCAGGGCAGAACCGGCGGCCACGAGCCCGCGCCAGTCGTTGCTGACTTGGGACATAATGGCTTGCCACTCTGCTTCCGCCCGATCCTTCTGTCCGACCCGGTCCAGGGCCTCGGCGTACTGCAGCCGTATCATCGAATCCGAGGGAGCCGTCTGCGCGAGCCACTCGAGGTGGTGCAGCGCGGCCTCGTGCTCACCCTGGCGCACGAGAAGCGAGGCCAGGGCCTTGCGAGCCTCACAGTGATCAGGCGAGAGGGAGAGCGCCCGCTCCAGGCTCAGACGGCCAAGCACCTGGTCGCCGAGGGCGGCGCGGCAGCGCCCCAGCTCTAGGTGCGCATCCGCCTGGCAGGGGGCCAGGGCTACCGCCTGACGGAGGGCGGCCTCGGCCTGCGGCAGCCGTCCCTGCGCCACGAGTGCGGCGCCGGCCACGGCATGGGCATTTGGGGAATCCTGCTGGGCGCGCAGGGCGGCCTCGGCCGTCTCCACCGCCTCATCCAGCCATCCCAGACCCAGGTAGGCATGGGCGCGTTCCACCAGCAGGGCAGGGGTGCGGCCCAGCTCCGACGAGACTCCGTCGAGTATCTGGATGGCTTCCCCGTGGGCTTGGGCGCGGTTGAGGGCGCGGGCTGCGGCACTGGCGTAGACGGCCACACTCGGCTGGGCCGCCCAGGCGGCCTGGTAGCGCTGAGCGGCCTCGTCCCAGGCCTGCTTGGCCTCAGCGGCACGCCCCAGCTGGAAGAGCAGGTTGGCGCGGATGGCCTCGGCGCTGTTGAGGGCAGCCTGGATGCCAGCCTCTCCCGTCGTGCTCGCGGCCACTCCCAGAGCCTGCAGACTGGAGCTGGTGCGCTCCAGCAGCCGGGTGACGGCGGACGTGCCGGCCAGGACCCGGTGGGCGGCAGGGAGGGCATCTCCCGGCATGTTGCAGAGCGCTTCCAGGGCCGGTGCCAGGGCGCCCTCGGACACTCTGGGCTCCAGCTCGGCGATGAGGGTGGCCAGGGTGGCGGGATCGTTCCTGCCGGCGACGGCCGCGGCGATGCATCCCTGCCTGGCGTCGGGCGCGTCCTCCCAGGCGATGCAGCGCGCCAGGACGGCGGCACCCTGTGGGCCCTCGGCCATGAGGGCATCAATCCACTCCAGGCGCGAGTCGGCCAGGGAGTAGAGCATCTCCAGAACATCCGGTCGGCCGGCAGTGAGCAGGTGCGGCACCAGGGCCCGCGGCTCTAGCTCTCGCGCGGTGTAGGACAGGGCCAGCGCGTAGTCGTGCCAGAGGTCGTGCAGGGCAAAGGGATCAGCGAGCCCAGAGGCCATGGGACGCAGGGTAGGGGCCTCGGACTGCCAGTCCGACACGGGCGCTCCGCCCTCCAGCCGGCTGCCGAGCCAGGCCAGGTGGGGCTGCGCGATTCCTGCCACTGAGGCCGCCTCGGCGACCAGCGCCCCCCGGCAAAGCCAGGCGGTGCTTCCCTCCTGGCGGGTGAGGCGCACGGCCGTGCCCAAGAACTGCTCGAGGTGAAGTGCGGACCAGAGCTTGGGATCCCTAGTGGCGGCGGCAACCAACTCGTCGGCCAAGGCTTGGGGCAAGGCCGCCTCAATGGCCTGGACCAGCTGCGCGTCTTCCACCGGCTCCACCACCATCCGCCGGCTGCCTGGCCGGAGCCGCGCCAGCTGGTCAGCTAGGTCTGCGGTGGTGAAGACCACGAGGCTTCGGGCCTCATCCACTGGCCAGGACTGGCTGTCCTGCGGGCTAAGGGCGCGCACGCAGCGTAGCTCGGCGCTCCGCGAGAGCCAGTGGGGGATGGGCGGCGCTTCGCCTCTGGCCCCGCACAGGTAGAGCGGGGCGTCGTAGTCCATGAGGGCCAGGAGTTGGGCGTCGTCGGAGACGACGGTAGTTGCCTTAGTCCGTCCGTCCCGCAGGTTGAGGGGCAGTGCCCCAGGGACGGTGCCTACATCGGCCATGAGACCTCCAAGTCAGGGTAACGTTAGCCCGATGATCCAGGCGCCGAAACAGCACAGTGCCAGCCCGAGCATGCACAGGAAGGCACCCATCCCAAAGGCGGTGCGTACGAGCGTGGCCACCGACTCAATCAGCCGGGAAGTAGCATCAATGACGGGCGCCACGCTGTGCTCGGAGACGCCCCGTCGTCCGACCTTGGCCGATTGGGCGACCAGTTCCTTCATGCCCTGGCTGTACTCTCGGGTCAGGATCAGACGCAGCCCGGCTATGAGGCACACCACGCCCAACACGAAAAGGACTATCCCCATGGCGAATTGGAGCGTCGAGGCGTCTATGGCAATGGGCATTGGGATGCGGTTCCTGAGGTCTCCAGAGCACTGAGGAGCTGCTGCAGGTTGAAGGGCTTGCAAAGGAGGGAGCCCACCCCGGCCTGAAGCGCTTCGGCCTCAGCCTGAGCGAGGGCGCTTCGAGAGGCACTCACCAGCACGATAGACACCTCGGGCAGGTATTGCCGGGCCAGGCGCGCCAGTTCGACGCCATCACCGTCGCCCAGGTGGTAGTCGGTGACGATGGCATCGTAGGTCCGGGTGGCAAGGAGGGGCTGAGCCTGCTCGGCGCTACTGGCCACATCCACGAGGCATGCCGGCCAGTGCTCTTCCAGCCCGCAGCGAAGGAAGTGCAGGATGCTGGGCTGGTCGTCAACCAAAAGAACGCGCTGTGGGGCCATAGATGCAGCGAACCCTCGGGTGGTGATGTGGATGCCAGGCGGCGTCACCCGAGGGTTACTGCAATTGGTATGCCAGGCCGGGATCGGTCAGGCGCGCATGCGCTGAAGCAAGTCCGCTTCTGAGATCCCGAGGACCTTAGCAGCGGCGTGCGTGTCACCGCCGCAGCGTTCCATGGCCTCCGCGATCAGCCGCTGCTCCAGCTCCAGCAGGGAGCCGGCCAGCTTCTCAGAGCCATCGGCGCTGGGGGGCTTCTCGGTGACGTCCACGCAGCGCTTGGTGACTTCTGGCGGGAGGTGCTCCAGGCCGATCTCGTTGCCTTCGGCCAGGATGACAGCCCGCTCGATGAGGTTGCGGAGCTCGCGCACGTTGCCGGGCCAGTGGTGCGCCTCCAGGCAGGCAAGAGCCTCTGGCGTCAGGCCTTGCACGAAGCGTGAGGTCTGGCGGTTGAAGTAGGCGATGTAGGCCGCCGCGATGTCGGGGATGTCCTCCACCCGCTCACGGAGGGGAGGCAGGTTGATGGTGAAGACGGCCAGGCGGTAGTAGAGGTCCTCCCGGAAGGTGCCCTCTTCGATCATGGCCTTCAGGTCCCGGTTGGACGCGGCGATGATCCTCACATCCACCTTGATGTCAGTAGTGGACCCCAGACGCCGGACGGTCCGTTCCTCTAGGACGCGGAGCAGTTTGACCTGCATGTCCGGCTTCATGGCGCTGATCTCGTCTAGGAAGAGAGTCCCCCCGTGTGCCTGCTCGATCAGCCCCTTGCGGGCTATGGCGTTGGTGAAAGCGCCCTTGACACTCCCGAACAGCTCGCTCTCCAGGAGGTTCTCGGGGATGGCCGCGCAGTTGATGGCCACGAAGGGCTGGTTCGCCCGCGTGCTTCGGGTGTGAATGAGGTTAGCGATCCGCTCCTTGCCGGTGCCGTTCTCCCCGCAGATCAGGACACTCGTGGTCGTGGGGGCCACGCGCTCGACCAACTCCATGATGCGGGCCATGGCGCGCGTACGGCCGATCACGAAGGGATGAGAGGAGTCGGACGGGCTGGACCGCAGCTGCTCGACTTGCCTCTGAAGTTGGGCGTTGCGCAGCAGGTGGGCGATGGTGCGCTTGAGGGTGGGCAAGTCAGGCGGCTTGGTCAGGAAGTCGCAGGCGCGCAGCTTCATCGCCTGTACGGCCGTCGGCACGCTGGCGTGACCGCTCAGGAAGATGACCGGCAGGTCTGGGTCATGAGCCTGGATGTCCGGCAGCAGCTCCATCCCCGAGCGGTCGGGAAGGCGCAGGTCCAGAATCACCAGGTCCATGGTCTGCTGACTGAGTCGGTCAAGCGCCTCCTGGGCTGAGCCGGCCTCGTGGATCTCATAGCCTTCGTCGGCCAGTGCCTGAGACAGGAAGAAGCGGGTGGACAGGTCATCTTCTACTATCAGCAATCTTGCAGGCATAGCTATCCTCGCTCGCTCACGGCCGGCAAGACAACGGTGAAAGTGGTGCCGTGGCCAGGGCTAGAGTCTACCTCGATTGTGCCGCCGTGATCGTCAATTACCCTCTTTACCACCGACAGACCCAGACCCGTCCCGTGGATCTTCTCGCTCACGAATGGCTGGAACAGCTTGGCCCTGATGTTGGGCGGGATGCCGGGACCGTTGTCGCTGATCCGGATGCGGACCTCGCCGTGGAGCCGACCGTTGCCTTGAGCGCTGACCGGCTCCGCCAGGATGCGTACCTTCCCTCCTTCGGGAACGGCCTCGATGGCGTTCTTCACCAGGTTGCTCAGCGCCCTCTCCAGTTGCACTGGGTCCCCGGTGATGTTGGGGAGCAGGGCAGGCATGGTGGCTGTGACCTCGACGTGGCGCCCTTGGCTCATGGGCGCAAGGGCGCGGATGACGCGGTCCAGTATCTCGGCGACGTGGCAGGCCTGTTTGTCCAGCTTACCCGGGCGGATCAACATAAGTATGTCGTCAATGACTTCCGTCACCCGCTCGGTCTCTGCCCGGATGTACTCCATGGCCTGGCGGCGGGGGTCATCCTGGGGGAACTTCTCGGCCAAGTACTGGACGCCTACGTGCACCCCAGTCACTCGGTTGCGGATGTCGTGAGCCAGGACCCCCGACATCTGACCCAGGGTGCTGAGCGTCGCCAGGCGCTGATACTCGGCGCTGGAGCTGCGATCCTCTACCGCGGGAGTGAGCACGAGGATCACCCCGGAGACTCGCTCCTCGTCGTCCTGCATGGCGGTCGCGGTGACGCTGTACGTGGCCTCTCGGCCGTCCGCATGGGAAAGGGTGATCTGTTCTGGCTCAGCGTACTCTCCCGATGCCACCATGCTTACCAGGCGGCCCAGGTGACTGTCGTGACTGGGGGTGATCTTGTCCACGTGCTGGCCCACCGGGGCCTCAGTGAGGCCCAGCTCGGAGATCAGGGCCCGGTTGGCCGAGGTGACGTACCCGGCGGCATCCACGGTCAGGACTGCGTTGGGTATGCTGTCGAGCACGCGTTCGGCAAAGTCGGACAGCCGGCGGATCTCTCGCTGCATGAACCTCTGCTCCGTGATATCGCGGACCATGCACACCCGAACTGGTCCGGCTTCGGTTTCCATCAACCGGCTGCGCATGCTGACGGTGGCGACACTCCCGTCTCGGTGCACCAGGGGCAGGTCGGGCAAGGACTCCGCCGTCTGGTCTTCCAGGAAGGCCCGGCGCAGCAGCCGGCGGTGGCGGGCCGGTACGAGCTGAGAGAATCGGGTACCGATGAGCTCGCCGGGGCCATACCCGGTGAGCCGGTGCGCCTGGGGGTTGGCTTCCAGTATCTCAAGCTGCCCCGTCTCCAGGACGAACACGGCGTCGTTGGATTCCTCGATGAGGGCGGCATAGGCCCTATGCGATGGCGCCGTCCGCCGGCCAGCCTCGGCAACGCGGCGTCGCAGGCTCCGGTTGGATGCCGCCAGGGCGACCGTGGCCCCAGAGGTGGCCACCAGGGCCACCAATGCCATTACCACGCTGTCGGAAGGGCCGGTAGCAGCTTCGGCCACAGGCGGCCTACCCAGCCAGCGGCGGCGCAGGCTCTCCAGGAGACCCGCATCGGTGGCCTGGGCCAGCCATCGGTTCAGGACCTTGGGGGCGGAGCCGTCGCTCGGGCGCCAGGCAAGCACGTAGTCCACGGTTGCCACCGGATCCCCGACGATAGCCAGGCTTTCGCCCAGTCCCAGCTGGAGGACGTTGGCAGACCCTACCGCCTCGTCCACCGCGCAGGCCGACACAGAGCCGCTCAGCGCCCGCGTCAGACAGTCGGCCACCGAAACGGTGCCCACCGGCTCTGCTCCCAGCCGCATGAGGGGCTGGGCCAACCCCTCTGGCCCGGACCAGGCCACCCGCCGGCCGGTCAGGTCATCCGGAGGAAGCAGGGGGGCAGTGGCGAATAGGGAGACGTGATGGCTCAGAACCGGATCAGACGCTTCCAGCCCCGACGCTCCCTGACCTTTCAGGACGGCCAGCAAGGCGGCGTCGGCCGCGCCGGCATTGACTGCCGCCACGGCGTCCCGTTCGGAGACGGCAGTGAGCAGCCAAGAGCGGCCCCCGAGGGGAGCCTGCTCGAATAGCTCGGCCAGGAGACCCGTGGGCTCGCCCTCGACCCGGTAGAACAGGGGCAGGTCATGGACGGCCAGGGCAAGGGTGACCGGGTCGTGCCCCCAAGCGGTTTCATCAATGGCCGTAGCGTCCGCCCGGTTCGCCTGGGCCACGTAGCCCAGGGCGAGCAGCGCCACGGCGAGCAGAAGGACGCCGACGGCCAGCAGACCTCTCGGCATTGAGCGGCCTAGAAGGCCTGGGCGTGTTCCGGCGGCACCCACAGAGGCCGCCAGGTCCGATTCTTGAGGGCGGCCCTCACTCGGGCTGGGGGTATCCCCACCGCGTCCCGGTACTTGGCCACCGTCCGCCGGGCTATGTCGTGACCGCGCTGCTGGAGCAGGTCGGCTATCTTCTGGTCGCTGAGAGGGTTGCTCTCCTGGAGCACTATTTCCTCGATGACGCACTTGACCGCCAGGGAACCGTCAAATAGGTGAGACAGGGGGATGATGCGGCCGTTGGGCAGCATAATGGACTTGTTGGCCACTGCCCTGCCTACGGTTGATTCGTGAACCCCGACTATATCCGCCAGCTCTGAGCGCGTCAAAGGCTTGAGGTAGCGGTACCCCTTCTCTATGAACTCCTCCTGGATGTCCACCAGGACCAACGCGATTCGCTCCAGGGTCTGCCAACGCTGGCGAACGCAGTTGATGAACAGGCGAGCCTGGGCCAGGTGCTCACGGAGGTGTTCGGCTTCCCCGAAAGTGGCCCGGCAGTTGCCCGCGCGCAGGTCCCGCGCCATCTGGCTGTAGAGCGAGTTCACCCGCAGCCGGTACTTGCGGCTGTCGGGGATCTCTATCTCGTAGGTCCCGTCAGCGGGTTTGCGGCGCACGATGATGTCGGGCCTGATGGAACCCGAATCGCCCCGGGTTCCGGGTCCGCCCCAGTTGGCGTTGGCTGGGAAGGGGTTGAGGTTGCGGCCGATGAACTCAATGGTTTCGGAGAGCTCGCCTTCGTTGATCCGGAGCTGCCGGGCGATGGCATCCAGGCTCAGGCGCGAGAGGGCGTCCCAGCACTCGGAGATCATGCGGCGGGCGAGATCAGAGTGGCCATTGGGGTTCTCTAGCTGCCCCAGCTGGATGAGCAGGCACTCCTGGACCGAGCGGGCACCGACGCCGGGCGGATCCAGCGATTGCACCTTCGCCAGAACGCGCTCCACCATGCTCTCGTCACAGCGGCAATGGTAGGCAGTCTCTTCTGTGGAGAGGGTGAAGAACCCGCGCTCATCGAGGGAGTCGATGATGAAAGTCGCGACCTCCTCTTCACCGGGTTCCAGCAAGGGGGCGATCTGGGCCTGCAGGTACTCGGCGAGGGTAGTCTCGGCTGCCACTAGGGTGAGGAGGTCGAACTCCTGGTCTTCGCCCAGGGGGCTGTTGTGAGTCTGCCAGCGGGAATCCTCGTTCCACCAGCCCTCATCGTCGTGACGGATGCTGGCGTTGCGCCCATGGGCGGCGCACAGGGGGCAGGTGCGGTTGGCAAGGGCCGTGCCGCAGCGAGGACATAGCACTGGCGTCGCCATCTCCAGGGCCGGGTTCTCCCCCAGCGCCTCGTTGATGGCCTGCTCCAGTTCGGCCGCGGACATCTGCAATAGGTAGTTGGCGATGATGGTCTGCGGCGTTGGGACGTTCTGGTTCTCAAGACCTACCGCAGTCGCAAACTCCATTGACCCCTCCAAGGATCCTGCGTGCGTCGCTCGCACCGTGAAATTACATAATGTTCCCGGAGATGGGAGTATTGCAGGATCCGTGCCAGAGTCAACGGCAGGAGGCGGGGTTTGTGAAGCAAGCCGAGCCCGGGGTGAGCACCCCGGGCTCGGTCTAGGTCAGGACCAGCGCGACGACCGCCAGCAACACGAACATGGATGCAGCGGTGATGCCGATCCTCTTGAGGTCAGTGATGACGTAGCGGTACTCCTCGCGCAGGTCAGGGGCGGCGGGGCGGCCTGGGGTCACAGCCGGCACGGACGGCTCGGCCGGGGCCGCAGCAGCTGCCGGGCGCTCCGCGCGTCGAGCGACCGCGGCGGGGGCACGTCTAGTTCGGTTAGTTCTCTTCTTGCTCAAGGGTTCTCCTGGGCACTCATTGCGCCAACTCGGCCACGACCACGATCCGGTGGGTATCCACCAAGTAGGGGTAGCAGCTGATCAGCGTGACCACCGGCCTCTGGGTCGGCTCTAGGACCGACAGGTCGGTTGGCTCGACAATGAGTTTTCGCCTCACGATATAGGTGAAGGGCTCACCTTCTGAGTATACCGTGATTCGGTCCCCCTCAGCCAGCCGGTCGAGGTGGCGAAAGACCTCGCCGTAGATGTCGTTGTGGCCGGACAGGACCATGTTCCCGGGCTGACCCGGGCCGGCCGTACCCTGACGATGCCCCACCCCCATCTTGAGCTGCTCGGGCCCGTCGCCGGCGACGATGGGCGCATCTATCCCCAGCTTCTCGATGACCAGACGGGAGGGTCGCCCCGGGGCCGGGGTGGGCAGGACCATGGCCGGTAGCGACGTCACCAGGGGACGGAGGTGGGCGGGCACGTCGGACCCGGCCGGGGCGGAGTGGCCGCCGGGGAGTACGGCCTGACCGGAGGAGGCATACACTGATCCGGGCTCAGCCGTGGGCATGGGCTGAGGCTCGGCCAGTGCTCGCCAGTCGGCGACCGACCGGGCGCCCCACCAAATGAAGCCGGCGATGGCAGCCAGCTCGATCAGCAGAAGCACCAGGTTGCCCAGATTGCCTGCTGACCAGCGCGAACGCCGCGGCGCCAATGGCTTAGCTTCCAGTCGCCGGAAAGGCGTGGCCGACGAGGGACGGGCCGTCGAGCTCGATGATCCTGCAGTGGGGGCCGGGGTGGCCCAGCGGCGCGCGGTCATGACCCTACCTCCGCCCGACCGGTGCGGCGAAGCCGGGACCTGACCATCCGGGCAGCGGCGACCAGCTCTTCGCTCCCGACCGCCCGGAGGAAGACGACGTAGGCCAGGAGGCCGCACAGCCCAGGCACGAGCACGCGAAGCCCCTCACCAACTAGCGAGGCCGGGGCCAGACGCTCCGTCAGGGCCAGTAGCCCGCCCATCGTCAGCGCCGCCACGGCCGATCCGGCGCCAGCCTGGAGCAGCGTCTTGCCGAGGCCCAGTCCGGGCAGGGGCGCGATCTTTCGGTGCGAGAGCCAGCCCATGATGGCCACGTGGCCCAGCCACTGGCAGGAGTTGGCCAACACTAGACCCAGCATTCCCATCTGTCCCATGGTGCTAAGGGCGACTGCAAGATAGATGCCCACCCCAAGCACACCCACGGCAGCGGGACGCCAGGTGTCTCCCCGAGCGTAGAAGGCCAGTATCAGGACCTGATCCACGGCAGCGGCCGGCAGGCCGAAGAGGTAGAGGGTGAGGGCGCTGTCCACGGCCAGTGTGTCCTGCGGGGTGAAGCTGCCGTGCTCGAACAGCAGCCTGATGGTGGGCAGCCCCAGCGCGGCCAGGGCGGCGGTGGCGGGCAGGATCAGGATGAGGACCAGGCGCAGGGCAAAGGCGAGGGTGGCAGCAAAGGGGGCCCGATCCTCGGCCCGGGTGGCCAGCCGGGAGAGCTCCGGCAAGCTGGCCACCGAGACCGCCGTGGCTACCAGGCCCAGCGGGAACTGGATCAGGGTGGTGGCGTTGGCCATCCAGGCCACCGACTGGTCGCCGGTGCGGGAGGCCAGGTTGGTGTCTATGACCACCTGGGCCTGGCCGACGACCAGGCTTCCCAAGACAGGCACCGCCAGAAGCAGGATGCGCTTGAGGGCGGGGTGGTAGAAGCAACGGGCGGGACGGATGCCGGCCCGGGCCAGGCCGGCCAGCTGGAGAAGCAGCTGGATGGCAGCGCCGGCCAGGACCCCATACGCCAGGGCACGCACGTGGAAGCGCGGCGCCAGCAGGACGGCGGCGGCGATCAGGGCCAGGTTGAACAGCGCCGCCATGAAGGAAGGAAACAGGAAGCGCTTGAGCGAATAGAGCGCGGCCGAGAGGAGCCCCGCCAGGCTCATGAGCAGCACGGCCGGGAACACCAGCCGGAGCATCCAGGTGATCAGACCCTGCAGCTCAGCCCCGTAGCCGGCACCCATGACGCTGGTCACCGCCGGGGCGCCGAGCTCCAGAGCGATCACGAACACGCCTACTGCGGAGGTGAGCAGCACGGTCAGGGAGGTGAGCAGGCGACGGAACTCGAGCTCGTCCTTCTGCGCGTACTCGCTCAGCACCGGCACCAGAGCGGAAGCGATGATGCCGCCCACGGTGAGCTCGTAGAAGAGGTTGTAGGTCCGGCTGGCGACGCGGAATGCGCTGACCGGGCCTTCCGCGCCAAAGAGGTTGGCGATGAACGTCTCTCGGGCCAGGCCGAGCACCCGGCTGGAGACGTTCCCCACTGAGAGGAGCACAGCCGCCCCGGCGATGCCCCTGCGATCCACCTCGGGGGCGACCGGGGCGGGCTGAGCACTCATTGCCGGTAGCGAACCAGGATCCGGCGTAGGAGGTTGGTGGTAGACCGGCCGGGCACCAGGGGAACGAAGCGCACCTCCGCGCCCACTGCCCGGGCGACGTGGACCTCGGGCAGGGACTCGAGGTCGTAGTCACCACCCTTGACATAAACGTCAGGCCGGATGCGCTCAAGCAGGGCGTCGGCGGTCAGGTCGGAGAAGACCACGACGCAGTCTACCCAGCGCAGGTGAGTGAGCAGGGCGGCGCGCTCCTGGGCAGGGACGAGGGGGCGGTCGCGGCCCTTCAGGGAGGAGGCGCTGCCGTCATCGTTGACGCCCACGAAGAGGGCGTCTCCCATGGCGCGGGCCTGCTCGAGATAGACGGCATGACCAAGGTGAAGGAGGTCGAAGATGCCGTTGGTGAGGACGATCCTCTTCCCGGCCTGGCGCAAGGACTGAGCCAGCTCGGCTGCCTCATCCAGGCCTAGTAGCGGGGCAGGTTCTAGAGCCATCGGTTCGCGGCCTCCTCGAGTTCCTCGTAAGAAGGGGTGGCGTTGCCCAGCCGCTGGATCACGATTCCTGAGCCCAGCTGGGCCACAGTGGCGGCCAACCGTGGAGACCACCCGGCCACCATGCCGAGGGTCATGATGGCGATGACGGTGTCACCCGCGCCCACCACGTCGTAGACGTCACTGCGGTTGGGGGCGGGCAGATGGAAGTAGCCCTCTCGGACGTGCCTCAGGGACATGCCGTCGCCACCACGGGTGATGGCGACCAGGTCAGACTCGATGCGGTCCATGATGCGGGCGGTGGCATCGCGGAAGGTGGCGTCATCGGTGAGCGGCCACCCCAGGGCCCGGGAGGCCTCGTCCCGGTTGCACTTCACCAGCGAGGCGCCCCGATAGCGCCAGAGGTCCTCCTGGGCGTCCACGCATAGGGGCAGGCCGTAGTCGGCTCGGGCCTTCTTGCAGGCTGCCAGCACCGCCTCTCCCACGGTGCCACCTTGATAGTCAGAGATGAGGATGGCTTCTGCTTCCTGAGCCCGGGCCCTCACCTCGTCGGCCAGGCGGTCGAGGACGGCCGGTGGCACCGGCCGGGGCTCGAGGAAGTCCACCCTGGCCATCTGCTGGGGGTGGAGCAGGGAGGCGCGAGCGAGGATGCGCTGCTTGACGGTGGTACGACGGCCGGGAACCGGCAGCACACTGCCGGCTTCCACTCCGGCTGCCTCGAGGAGCCGAAGCAGCTCGCGGCCGGCGTCGTCGTCGCCAATCACGGCGGCTTGCAGGGCTCGGCTATGGAGGGCTCGGATATTGAGGGCGGGGTTAGCGGCGGAGCCGGGGAGGCTGAAGGACTCTTCGTGTACCAACACGGGCACCGGGGCCTCGCGGGACAAGCGGGTGGCTTTACCGATCACGTACCGGTCCAGCACCACGTCTCCCACAACCAGCACAGAGTGCCCGGCCGCCTCTCGGAGCCGCGGCAGTACCTCTTCGCGCGAAACTAATGCCACTGTCTACCCTCCCGCCCGGTGAGGGTATGTTAGCCGAGCGCGCGCGGCCTCAGCAAGGACGAGGGCCAGGAAGACAGGCAGGGCCAGCATCCTCCGCCATCGCCAGGGCTGGCGGTACAGCCGGTAGAGCCACTCTAGCCCCCAGCGCTGCATCCAGAGAGGCGCTCTCGGCACCCGGCCGGAGATGAAGTCAAAGGCCCCGCCCACGCCTATGGCCAAGCGCACCGGCAGCCGGGAGAGGTTGCGGGCGATCCACTTCTCCTCCGCCGGAACCCCATAGGCCACCAGCAGTAGGTCGGGCTGGGCGGCCCGGAGGCGGGCGAGGATCTCGGGCTCCTCCTCGGGTGCCGGAGAGCCGGCGTAGCAGCCGGCCACCCGGAGCCCCGGGAACCGAGAAGCGAGGGCTTGGGCACAGGCCTCGGCCACGCCTGGGGCTGCCCCCAGGAAGTAGACGCTCCAGCCTCGCTGGGCACACAGGGCGCACAGGCGCGGCACCAGGTCCACGCCGGTCACCCGCTCAGGCAAGGGGTGGCCCTGAAGGCGACTGGCCAGGAGCAAGCCGACCCCGTCCGGCACCACCAGATCGGCGGACTCGATGGCCCGAGCGAGGTCAGGGTCGCGGCGGGCCTTGAGGAGCATCTCGGGGTTGATGGTCACGATCTGGGCGGCGGCTTCCCGCTCCAAGATCGCCGCGGCGCAAGCCAAGGTGTCCTCGTAGGTGGCGGCGTCGGTCCGCACTCCCAGAATGCGAAGCCTAGTGAGCGAGGAGGTCTCGGGCACGGCTGAGGACGTCCTGAACCTGGATGGACTGCAGGCAATCGCGGGTGGGGCAGCCATCGCGCCGGCCGACGGTGTGGCCGGCGTAGAGACAGGGGCCGCCCTGCGGACAGGCACCGTGGATGGTGGCGACCGGTTTGGCGCCCGGTCCGGGCGGCCGCCAAGGGCCCCAGGCGCGGACGTCCGTGGGTCCGAAGAGGGCCAGGACCGGCGCACCGGCGGCGGTGGCCAGGTGCATGACCCCGCTGTCACCGCCCAGGAACAGGGCAGCGCCCTCCAGCACCGCGGCCAGCGTAAGGATGTCGGTGCGTCCGCACAGATCGAGGTAGGGCTCGCCCATGAGCGTTCGCACCCGGTCAACCCCGTCCTGGGCGCCCCCCACCAGCACGACGCGAAGCCCCAGCCCCCGGACCAGGCCGTCCGCCGCCGAGGCGAAGCGCTCGGGGAACCAGCGGCGGGCCAGGCTGTAGCCCCCCGAACCCGGGTGCACGACGGCGTAGGGGGCGCCGCCCAGCAGAGCGAGAAGCGACTGGGCTGTGGCCCGGGCCGCGTCGGTGATGGGCACTTCCAAGGACGTGTCCACGCAGGTGGCGCCCAGGGCTCCGGCGAGGAGGAGTCCGTACTGCACTTCGTGTAACGCTCCGAAGCCACCGTCCTCTACCCGGACGTCCAGGAAGCCACCCCGGCCGTTGTCCAGGCCGACGCTGCGGGCTCCGATGGCTGCCACGAGGGCCCGCCACTTGAGGGTCCCTAGGGGAGTGGACAGGTGATGCATGAGCAGAAGGGCATCGTAGCGGCCGCGGCGCAGGGCGCCAACCAGGTCACGGATCTGGCGCCAGGTTCTGGGCCGAAGCCAGCCGGAGGGCGAGTCCAGGAGATGACGGTCGGCCACGATCGTGTTGGCCACCCCCGGCAGGCCACCCAAGACGGCGGCGCCGGCGGGTGAGGTGAGGATATCCACCTGGGCGCGGGGGAATGCGGTGCGCAGGGCGCGCAGGGCGGGCGTGGCAGTCAGGGCATCGCCCAGGTCGGCCAGCTTGATCACCAGGATCCGCGCCGGCGAACTGCTCACGCGATCTCCTCCATGACCCTGAGGGCGGTCGAGGCAGCGGCCTCCCAGGTGAAGCGCTGGGCCCGCTCATACCCCCGCTGTGAGAGCTCCTGGGCTAGGTCACGGTGGGTGCACAGCTTTCGCATAGCGCTGGCGATGTCCTCGGCCGATAGGGGGTCCACCAGCAGCCCGGCGTCCCCTACCACTTCCGGCAAGGAGGAGGTGCGGGAAGCAATGACCGGGGTGGCGCAGGCCATGGCCTCCAGGGCCGGAATCCCGAAGCCCTCGTAGAGCGAGGGCAGAATGAGCGCGGTGGCACCGCTCATGAGTGCTGGCAGGTCCGGATCATCTACTGCACCCAGCAGGCGCACGCGGGGTCCGGCGGCCTGCGCTGCCTGGAGTATCGGCGCGCTCAGCCACCCGGGCCGCCCGGCCAGCACCAGGGGTGGGGCCTCGGGCACCTGAGCGTGGGCGGCGATGAGCCGTTCCAAGTTCTTGCGGGGCTGCAGGGTTCCGACGAAGAGCAGGTACTGGGGCGGGAGGCGGTGCCGGGCTGCGACCCTGGCGATGGCCTCTGGCGGCCGGGGAGCGAAGCTCTCCGAGACACCGGGATAGGCGACGGTGGCCCGGCCTGGGGGCAGCTTCAGGAGGGTGCCCAGGTCGTCGAGGGTGGCCCGGGAGTCCACTAGCACCGCCGAGGCCAGGCGGGCGTTCCAGATGGTGCTCAGCCGCAGATAGAGGCGCTGCCTGGGTGGGTGACACTCAGGGAACCGGAGGAACCCCAGGTCGTGTATCGTCACCACGCTCCGACGGGGGCGGACCGGGGGCAGCACGTGAGCCGGGACGAAGAGCAGGTCCGGCGCGTGGCGGGCCATCTCTGCCGAGAGCCGCACGTGGGTCCACAGGCGGGGGAAGGGCAGGTCCCGCCACTCCACGTGGGGCCGCACTGACCAGTCCGGCCGTGGCAAGCCATTGGCGTACAGCCGGAAACGATGGCGCTCGGCCGCGATGAGGTGGCGGATGAGCTCCACTGAGTAGCGCCCGACGCCGGCCAGGGCGAGGTCCGCGCGGGAAGCGTCTACACCCAGTAGCATGGCCGACTCAGCGCTCGATCACGCCGTACCAGAGGGCCTGCAGCATCCCCAGAAACCCGGTGAGGACCAGGAGGATGGGCCACAGCACGCGCAGTTGCCCGATGGGGTCGAGGGTCACCATGCCCAGGCCATAGAGCAGGCCACTGGCGCCGCTGAGCAGGGCCCCGACCGCCGGCACCAGCAGGGGCCAGGGAGCGTCCCGGGAGGCCACCAGGTGGGCGAGGGCGGCGATCCCGGTCACCACCAGGAAGAGCGGCCACAACTGGGGCAGAAGGTGCCAGCCGAAGAGCCCGGAGGTGAACGCAAAGAGCACCAGTCCGTTGCCCGCGGCGAGCAACCCCAGGAAGAGCTGCCACGGCCCCCCTCCGCAGAGGTATCCGAGCACGAAGCAGGCACCGGCGCCGGCGATGAGGAGGGGCCAGTACGTCTCGCTCTGGAACCAGTGCGGAGACAGGCCCTCAGCGGAGAGCCACAGCCCCAACAGCATCACGACCGCGGCCGGGCCGACCGCACTGCCTGATCTCACGAGCGACCGGCGCCGGTCTCGTAGGCGGCGATCTGGCCTACCCGGCGGCGATGGCTCTCGGCCTCGGAGAACGCCGTCTCCAAGAAGGTGCGGACGACGTCCTGGGCTAGGCCGGTCCCGACGACCCGCTGGCCGAGGCACAGCACGTTGGCGTCGTTGTGCTCGCGCGCCATCCGGGCCGAGTAACACTCGTGGCATAACGCTGCCCGGACCCCACGGACCTTGTTGGCGGCCATGCTCATGCCGAGGCCGGTACCGCACACGAGGATGGCCCGGTCGTAGCGGCCATCAGCCACCCCTTCGGCCGCGGCCAGGGCATACTGCGGGTAGTCCACGGAACAGGTACCGTCGGCCCCCAGGTCCACGGCTTCGTGGCCCAGGGAAGCAACGTACTCGACCAGGTTGGCCTTGAGGGCCGCCCCGGCATGGTCGGAAGCTAGCGCGATCTTCACGGCAATCGCCTCGATTCTAGTCAGGATATGGCGCGGGCCAGGGCATCACGTAGCGCCTGGAGCGATATGGGGCCAGTGCGCAGGACCCTCAACTCGCCGTCCGTCACGGACACCACCGTGGAAGGGCGGTGGCCGGCCAGGCTGCCGCCGTCCAGGACGTAGGCCACGGAGCCCCTGAGCATCCGCGCCGCCTCTTCGGCGGACGTCGCCGGTGGCTCACCAGAGCGGTTGGCGCTGGTCACGGCCAGCGCTCCGCCTGCTCTCTCGATGACGCTGGTAGCCAAGGTGTTGGCCGGCCAGCGGACGCCCACCGTCCCTGTCCCCGCGGTGAGCTCACGAGGAAGCCCAGGCGCCGCCGGCACCACCAGGGTGAGCGGGCCCGGCCAGAACGCCCGCGCCAGCGCCTGCGCCTCCTCCGGCCAGTCCGGCGCTACCGTTCGGACGGGCTCCAGCCCTGACACGAGCACCGGGATGGGCTTTTCCTCTGGGCGTCCCTTGGCCACGTATAGCCGGGCCACCGGCTCTGGCGCGATCTGCGCGGCCAACCCGTAGACGGTGTCGGTCGGGATGACGCATAGCTGTCCCTCAGCCAGCGCCGCTGCCACCTTGGCCACGCTGTCGTCATTCGGTGGCAGGATGATCGGGGCGCTGGTCATTCCGCCATCCTCACCCGGAGCACCCGGTCCAGCCTCCACTGGTCGGGCACGACACTCACCTCGGCCCCAGGGAGGAGTGACTGTGCCATGGCGGCTGCCTGGGCGCCCTGGTCGCTCCCGATCTCAAACAGCGCCAGGCCGCCGGGCGCCAGATGCTCCGGCAGCTGCTCGAGCAGCCGGCGGACCAGCTGCAGGCCCCCAGGGCCCCCATCCAGGGCTACCCGGGGCTCGTGGAGGGCCACTATGGCGGCCGGCCCCTCCAGGTCCTCGGTGGACACGTAGGGCAGGTTGGCCGTCACCAGGCAGAAGCGCGTGCCGATGGCAGACAGTAGGTCGCAGTTGACCAGCATCACTCGATCCGTCACCCCTAGGGCTTGCATGTTGCGTGCCGCGACCAGGAGCGCCGCCCGGGAGACATCAGTGGCCACCGCGCGCAGCTGGGGCAGGGCGTGCGCCAGTGCCAACACCACGGCCCCAGACCCGGTGCCTACGTCGGCCATCAGTGGGCAATCAGTACCGCGCAGGAAGCTCAGCGCCTCCTCGACGAGCACCTCGGTCTCCGGCCGGGGGATGAGGACGTCCGGCGTCACCTCCAGCTCGATGTCGTGGAAAGCCGCCCGGCCGGTGAGGTACTCGAGAGGGACGCCCTGGGCCCTCCGTTCCACCAACTCACAGTAGGCGGCCGCCTGCTGCCCGTCAGGCCGGTGTTCCGGTCGGGCGTAGAGCCAGGAACGGGAGTGGCCGAGGGCATGAGCGAGAAGAAGCTCGACCTCTGGCCGAGCCTCGTCAGCCGGCCTGGGTGGTGCCAGCCGGTCGGTGCCCTTTCGGATTAGCTCCGCGACGGTCAAGCCGCAGCAGTCTGCCCGGAGGCGATCTCCTTGAGACGCTGTTCCTCCTCGGATTCCACCAGGGCATCGATGAACTCATCCAGATCCCCATCCAGGATGTAGGCCAGGCGGTGGCTGGTTATGCCCAAGCGGTGGTCGGTGACCCGGTTCTGGGGGAAGTTGTAGGTCCGGATCTTCTCGCTCCGTTCGGCCGTGCCCACCTGAGAGCGGCGCTCAGCCTCGAGGGCGCTGGAGCGCTTCTCCTCCTCGGCGGCGTAGAGCCGTGAGCGGAGCACGGCCAGGGCGCGGGCGCGGTTCTGGGTCTGCGAGCGCTCGCTCTGGCAGGACACTACCATTCCGGTGGGCTTGTGGATGAGGCGCACGGCGGTGGCGTTCTTCTGCATGTGCTGGCCACCCGGCCCCGAGGAGCGGTAGACCTCCATCTCGATGTCGTTGGGGTCCAGGTCCAGCTCGATCTCGTCGAGCTCCGGCAGCACGGCCACGGTAGCGGTGGAGGTGTGAATCCGGCCACTAGACTCGGTGCGGGGGACGCGTTGCACGCGATGGACGCCGCTCTCGTATTTGAGTCGGGAATAGGCGCCCTTGCCCCGGATGGTGAAGACGATCTCCTTGTAGCCGCCGATGCCGATCTCGTTGGTGCTGACCACTTCGCTTTCCCAACCCCGCTCCTCGGCGTAGCGCATGTACATGCGGGCGAGGTCGGCGGCAAAGAGGGCGGCCTCGTCTCCACCGGTGCCAGCGCGGATCTCGAGGATCACGTCCTTCTGGTCCAGCGGGTTGGGGGGCAGCAGCATGACCTGCAGGCGGCGCTCCAGCTTCTCCCGGTCAGCGGAGAGCTGCTCAATCTCGGCTTCCGCCAGGGCCCGCATTTCCGGGTCCTCGTCCTGGCGCATGTCCTCCGCCTGGGCCAGCTGGGACTCTATCTCTAGTAGGCGGCGGTAGTTCTCCACGATGGGCTCGAGGTCAGCACGCTCCTGCGCCAGCTGCCTCAGCGCATTGGGATCAGTTGCCACCTCCGGGGAGGCCATCTGGTTCTCGATCTGGCTGAAACGTTGTTCGATCGCGGCTAGTCTATCTTGCATGTCATCCGGGTCCAGTTCTCACGATGAGTATCACTTTCCACTATAGCTTTGGGAGGGAACCGCGGCAAGGAACACCTGGAGAGGCCACGGGACCACCGGCCATGGGCCGGCCGGTCCCGCTAGAGATCCCGCAGGCTGTCTGAGGCGGCGAGGCGCACGTTCTCCATGATGGAGCCGCCGATGAACTCGCGCAGGAGCGAGTTGTCGGGCACGGTCCCGGCGTCGGCGGGCAGGAAGAGGGCCAGCATCCCCAAGAGGCGACGGACCTCGATGGCCACCGGCGACATGTGATCGTAGGGCAGCAACAGGGGCTCGGCCAGCGGCTTCAGCACCGCGATCTCATAGGGCAGGGAGGAGTTGAAGTGTACGTCCGCCAGTTCCTGGTAGGGGAAGATGAACCGGCGCTCGCCCCGCCGAACGGACTGCCAGCGCAGTATGGTGGCCTCGGCGCTGTAGCCTCGGGACCGGGCATCCCGGACGAGCCGCCTCAGCAGCCGGGCATCGGAGGTGGAGATGTAGTTGTGATGGTCCAGGTTGAGTTGGGTCAGGCACGAGACGTAGATGCGATACAGCGCCTCCGGCGGAGCGTCGGGAAGGAGGCGCGGGTTGAGCCCGTGGAGCCCCTCCACGAGCAGCACTGTCCCCTGGGGCAGGGCCACTTCGGGGCCCGGCACTCGGACACCGCTCACGAAGTCGTACCGAGGCATGCGCACCCGCTCGCCCCTTAGCAGGCTGAGCATGTGCTCCTGGAAGAGCTCGTGGTCTACCGCCTCGAAGGCCTCGAAGTCGAAGGTCCCATCTTCGGCCAACGGGGTGGCGGCTCGCTCCACGAAGTAGTCGTCCATGGCGACGGCGAAGGAGCGAATGCCACTGGCAGCGAGCTGGATGCCGAGGCGCTTGGCGAAGGTGGTCTTGCCGGAAGAGGTTGGGCCGGCAATGAACACGATACGCACGTCCTCCAGAGCCGAGATCGTCTGGGCGATGGTGGCGATACGGCGCTCGTGCAGGGCCTCAGCGACGAGGACCAGCTCGCGGAACCGGCGACGCTCGATGGCCATGTTGAGCGAGCCGGCGTTCTCGGCCCCGATGGCGCGCAGCCACCGAGCGGTGGTGCGAAACTGGGCCGTGAGCTTAGGGAAGTGAGTGTCCTCCGGGAACTGCCGGGGATTCTCCATGACCGGGAACAGCAGAAGGAAACCGTCATCCTCTTTCTGCAAGCGGAACCGGGTCAGGTACCCAGTACGTGGAACGAGGACGCCGAAGAACGCTCCGTAGGCGCCTTCCAGCTCATGGACTTCCACGGTGGTGGCGTGATAGGTGCGGAGCAGCGCTACAGTGTCGGCGTAGCCGAGCCGCTCGAAAAGGGCGAGGGCCTCCGCCAAGGGCATGGTCCGGGCCGTGATGGGCAGGTCGGCTTCCACGAGCCGGCGTGTCTCCTGCTCCAGTCGGGCCAGTCCCTCCTCGCTTATGGGCTCGTGACCCCTCAGGGTGCAATAGAACCCGTTGGCGGTGACGGAGTGGTCCACGTTCAACCGCGAGCCTGGGAACAGCCTCTGGGCGGCGGCGACCAGCGTCAAGGTCAGTGAGCGCCGGTAGACCCGCATGCCATCGGCATTGGTGAGGTCGAGCGGGACGACGGTCGCGTCGGAGAGCGGGACGTAGCTGAGAGGCAGGAGCTCGCCTTCCACCAACACGGCGGTAACGGTGCGGTCCTGGGCGTTGGCTTCAGCCTGCCAGGCGAGCACGAAGTCCTCGAGGGACGCCCCCCTTGGCCCCGACATCACTAGGCCATCGGGGAAAGTGAGGCGGACGTCTTCGCGGGGCGTGGATGGTCTGACTGAGTTCCTGGTCATCATAGTGGCTGCGATGCAGAACCTGGTAGAGCAAAATGAGAGCAGACATGTGGGATTGCGGTGGAGACTCCCATCATGTCGCTCTCATCTCGCTGTTTGCGATCCTCTGCGCGCGGCTTCTAGCCCGCTGCGACTGCTGTCATTTCCTGCTTGCTCACCATGCTGGCATAGTCGAGCAGCCTCTGCAACTCCGCCTGCTCCAGCTTCGCCACACCGATCACGCTATCCGCAGCGCCGTAGTAGACGTACATGCCTGACTCGCAGTCAGCCTGGCCGCAACTGAAGACCACGTTGGGCACGTCTCCGTAGAGCTCCCAGCCCTCCACCGGTTCCAGCATGGGCGCATCCTGCTGCACCAGTACCCGAGACGGATCCTCCAGGTCAAGGACGGCGATGCCTAGCCGGTAGATCCGGCGCTCGTCCACGCCGTGATAGATCAGGACCCAGCCCTGGTCGGTGTAGATGGGTGTACCGGCGGCGCCGATACGCCAGGCGTCCCACTTCCCCGGCCGAGTGCGCAGAATGATCTGGTGGTTGTCCCAGTGGAGCAGGTCGTCCGAGTAGGCGATCCAGATGTGGGGCGGACGGCGGTGAAGCATGGCGTACCGACCCCCGATCCTGCGAGGGAACAGGACGTGGTCCTTGTTGTTCTCGTCCGGCAGGACGATCCCCATACGTTCCCAAGCGATCAGGTTCTCGGAGCGGGCGAGGGCCGAGCGGGTGCCATGGCGCGAGTAGCCGGTGTAGGTGAGGTAGTACATCCCCTCCAGATAGGTGATGCGCGGGTCCTCGACGCCCCGTTCCTCAAACGGCTCCTGCGGCGAGAGGATGGGGGAGTCAAGCCGCATCCAACGCAGTCCGTCAATGCTGACTGCGTAGCCGATGCTTGATATCAGGCTGGGGTCAACCGCTCGGTAGAACATGTGGTAGAGGCCATTGGCCTTGACCGCAGCCGCATTGAGCACCGCACGGGCCTCCCAGCGGTGCTGCGGATTGGGCTCCAGAACCGGATTGCCTGAGAACCTGGTGAGCTCCACGAACTTAGGCGTCACTGCCTTGTCTCCTCAGAACAGCTTGCAGCGCTGCTTCCGGCCGGCATAAGGTCTGCACCTCGAATCCTGTCTGTATCTGTACAGGCAGGGCGTTAATCTTGTCTTAATAGTACGACTAGACCCGACATAAGTGCAACCCTGCGCGGGGCTAGTCAAGGCTGCTGATAGGCCCCAAGACCTGCTGGTTGCCGAATCAGGCGCTCCCTGCTTGCCGTGGCCTGCCCTCCTCCCGTGTCATCCCGAGCGCCGCTAGTTGTCATTCCGAGCCAAGCGAGGAGTCTCTGGCTGACGATCCCCTCACCCACGTCATTTGGCTTCGCCAAATGACGGTCCTCCTCTCCCGCACGTGGGCGAGGGGAGCTAAAGCCCGCGACTTCGGTCGAGGACCGCCCTCTATCTCCCCGAGGGGCCATCTTGGGCCAGGGCGAGCCGGTGAGGTAACATGAGGGTTCGGGCGTGCGGCCGCCGGGAGCCGGTGGCTTGCCGCCACTTATGGTGGACTTAGGCGGTGTGTCCGTGGTTGCCCTCATCGGGACTGTAGTCGCGTTTGTCACCTTCGGCATCGTCCTCAAGCTGGCGGCAATCCGCCAGTTGCCCCCTACACCGGTGGCCTTCACCAACTACGTCCTGGCCGCGGTAGTGACCGGTGGGATGGCGCTGGCGGCACCCGAGACGCTTGGTGGCCCTCCGGTATGGATCCTGGGCGGCCTGGCCGGGGCTGCTTTCGTAACTGGGTTCTATATCAATTATCGTGCCATTGACCAGGTCGGGCTTGCGATCGCTCAGCCGGTGGCCAGCGTCGCGGTCATCCTGCCGATCCTTGCTTCGGTGGTTTTCTGGGGCGAGCGGCCCAGCCTCCCCCAGACCATGGCCATTCTGGTGGCTTGCCTGGCATTGCTTCTGCTCGGCTCAGCGACCGGAAGCGAGGAGCCGGCCCCTTCGTCTGTTAGTCGCGGCGGTGGCGCTTGGCGGATACTGCTGGCGCTGTTCCTGGTGCAGGGGGCAGTCATGCTGGCGCCGAAGGCGCTGGAGGAGTGGGGCTACGGGGCCTATCGGTGGGGGTACTTGGCTGCCCTCTTCACGGTGGCCTCCGTGGGATCCGGGCTCCGCTGGGCCAGCTCCCGGGAGCGTTTGACCCCGCTTGGTGCCGGCCTGGGGGTGGTGTTTGGGACGGCCAACGTGGCGGCTACGGTGTTGCTGCTGGCGTCCCTGGCGGCGCTGCCCGGCATCATCGTCTACCCGGTCACTAGTGTGGGCTCGATGGTGCTAGCCGGCCTGGTGGGCGTCACGGTCTGGTCAGAGCGGCCCGGCCGGCGGGCGTTGGCCGGGATGGCCCTGGCGGTGCCGTCTGTGCTCCTTCTGAACCTCTAGGCGGAGCTCGGACGCTGCCGCTACGACAAGCGCCCGAGCTCCACTGCTACGGCTACTCGCCGATGAGCCGCTTGATCTCCTGCAGGCTCTTGGAGGCGCAGGCGTCCAGGCTCTCAATGCTGCCACCGCCGCGGATGGGCCAGCACATCTCGTAGGCGACGTAACCGTCGAAGCCGCCTTCCTTGAGCCCACGGAAGAAGGCGTCGTAGTCGATGAACCCATCACCCATCGGCACCATGAGCAGGGCATCGGGAAGGACGCGCTCGTAGTTGGTGACGTTGGCCACCAGGTGCCAGCGAGGGTGCTTGACGTAGTCGGCCACGGTGGTCTGCACCATCCGAGGAGCCAGCTTCTTCGCCCAGTAGTAGAGGTCGCTGTCGTGGAGGGCGATGCTCCAGGCGTCGAACATGGCCTTGCAGTTCTCGTGGCCCACGGCATCGAGGAAGTCCTCGTAGGACTCGGCGCTGACACCGATGTCGTGGTGGTTCTGCACCCCGAGGGTGATTCCGTGCTGGGCGGCGATGCCGGCTGCTTCGCGCACCGCGTCCACGCACAGGTTCCACTGGGCCAGGTAGGGGAGCTGGTCGGTGAAGTAGCCGGTGAAGATGCGCATGTTCTTGGCCCCCAGGACCTCGCCCAGCTCAGCCAGCCTCTTGAGGTAGGCAAGCTGCACCTCGACGAAGGGGACCTCCCGGCTTTCCAGCCCGCCGGTGAAGTTGGTGTAGGCGGCTATGGTGGCTACTTCCAGGCCGAGGTCGTCAACTTGGCGGCGCAGTTCCTTGGCGTCGTCGAGGCTCACGTCCACCACAGACAGATGGGGGCGCTTGCCCATGATCTCCACCGCCGGGTAGCCCAGTTCCTTGGCCTTGCGCAGCGCATCGGGCAAGCTCAATCGTGCCTGTCCCCAGTAGCCACCGTAGCTAACGGTGAAAAGGGCCGGTTTCATGCTCTCACCTCCGGGTGCTCCTGGCTTACGACAGAGCGGCCTCCACCCACGTTGCCTCCCAACCCGTTCGCGGTTGGGAGGGGCTGACTGGGGAAGGCCGGTGCCTGCCATCGAGTCGGAGGAAATTGTAGAGGGGACTGGGCAAGGCTGTCCAGCGAAGCGCCTATGAGGCAGGGCGGCCGGTGCCAGAGAAAGCAAAGGGGACCGGAGTGGCAACTCCGGTCCCCGGGATGTCCCCCCTGCGGTGGGGATCACTCCACGATCTTGACGATAGGGATCTCCAGGATGTCCTCGGCCCCCAGGCGCTTGAGCTGAGGTATGAGGCGATTGATGGAGCCCTTCTCCACCACCGTCTCTACTGCGTAGTAGCCGTTGCCGAACAGCTGAGAGACGGTGGGCGCCTTCATGGCCGGCAGGACATGGATGACCCTCTCCAGGTCGGCCTGGCTGACGTTCAGCTTGACCAGGACGCGGCCTCTGGCTGCCAGGGCCCCTTCGATGAGGGTGCGGATGTCTTCCACAGCCGCCCGCTTCTCCGGGTCCTCGTAGGACTTGGGGTTCATGATGAGACGGGAGCTGCTGATCATCAGCGTGTCCACGATCTTCATCCGGTTCTGCCGCAGCGTGGAACCCGTCTCGGTGAGCTCGACCACGGCATCGGCGATGTCGGGTACCTTGGCTTCCGTGGCACCGTAGGAGAGGTGAATCTCTACCGGGATGCCCAGCTCCTCGAAGAACTTGCGGGTCACCACCGGGTACTCGGTGGAGATCCGGCTGCCGGCGGGCAGGTCCCGGGCGCTCTGGACGGGCGACGACTCGGCCACAGCCAGGACCAGCTTCACCGGCCGGCCAAGGTCCAGGATCTCGACGACGTCGCTCTCCGTCTCCCTGATCCAGTCCAGGCCGCTCACCCCGATGTCGAAGTACCCCTTGGCCACGTAAGTGGGGATCTCCTGAGGGCGCAGGACACGGACTTCGCCGATGCGAGGATCGTTGATCGTGCCCCGATACTCGCGGTCGCTATCGCGCAGCACGGTGAGGTCCGCCTGCTGGAAAAGCGTCATGATGCTCTGTTCGAGACTCCCTTTGGGCAGTACCACACTTAGCACGCGCCTGGCCTCCTGAATCTAGTGAACCCTCATTTAACCATGCTTGCGCGGTCCCTCGCAAGCATTAGAATGCGCTGCGATACTCCAGCGAAGGACTCCAGCCCATGGCCCTGACGGGAACCCTCTGTGTGGATGTTGGCAACACCAACACGGTGTTTGGCGTCATAGATGACGACGGTAAGGTCCGAGAGCAGTGGCGGATCGCCACCGAATCCTCGCGCATGCCCGATGAGTACGCGGTCATCATCCTGGGCCTGCTCCACCATTCCGGCATCGAGCCGGCCCACATCCAGGGAATGGCCATAAGCAGCGTGGTCCCGCCCCTGACGGCGGGCATCGTTCAGCTGGGGCGCCGCTATCTGAAGCAGGAGCCCCTGGTGGTGGGCCCGGGCACCGATACCGGGCTGACTGTTCTCTACGATGATCCGCGCCAGGTGGGCGCCGATCGCATAGTCAACTGCGTGTCGGTGAAAGAGCGGCTGGGCGGGCCGGCGTGCGTGGTGGACTTCGGCACGGCCACCACCTTCGACGCCCTGGATCGGGACGGCAACTACCTGGGCGGGGCCATTGCGCCCGGGGTAGTGGTGGCGGCGGAGGCGCTGTTTGCCCGCGCGGCCCGGCTGGTGAAAGTGGACTTGCGCAGGCCGCCGTCGGCGGTGGGCCGCAACACCGAGCACAGCATACAGGCTGGGATGCTCTTCGGCTACGTGGGGCTGGTAGAGGGGCTGGTGGCTCGCTTCCGCAAGGAGCTGGGCGAGGACATGAAGGTAGTGGCTACCGGTGGGCTGGCAGACCTCATCGCCGCGGAGACGGACGTGATCGACCTGGTGGATCCGACCCTCACGCTCGATGGCCTCTACCGGATCTACCGGCGGAACAACGGGAGGTAGCGGGTGTTCGCCGGAAAGAACGTGGTGTTGTGCGTTACCGGCGGGATCGCCGCCTACAAGGCGGCGGAACTGGCCCGCCGCTTCTACAAGGCTGGCGCTCGGGTGGACGTGGTGATGACCGAGGCCGCCACCCACTTCATCTCGCCGCTGACCTTCCAGGCGTTGGTGCATACCCCGGTGGCGCTGGACATGTTCCAGTTGCTCACCGACATGCAGATCGGCCACGTCTCCCTGGCCAAGCGAGCGGACGTGATCGTGGTGGCGCCGGCCACAGCCAACACCATGGCCAAGATGGCGTGGGGCTTCGCCGACAACATGGTCACCACCACTGTCTTGGCGGCAACCTGCCCGGTGGTCGTTGCCCCGGCCATGAACGACAACATGTGGGCCAACCCCATCACCCAGGAGAACACCGCCAAGTTGGTTGAACGAGGCTTCATCATCGTGCCGCCCGAGGTGGGCCCCTTGGCGGAGGGGTCTATCGGGCAGGGCCGACTGGCAGAGGTGGACACCATCGTCGGAGCCACCCGCCGCGCCCTGTCGCGAGGGGGCCCGCTGGCAGGCAAGCGGATCCTGGTCACCGCCGGGAGCACGCGGGAACCGCTGGACCCGGTGCGCTTCATCAGCAATCGCTCGTCGGGCAAGATGGGCTACGCCGTCGCCCAGGCGGCCCTCGACCTGGGGGCAGATGTCACCCTGATCTCGGGCCCGGTGCAGTTGCGGGCGCCCTATGGTGCCGAGGTGGTGCCGGTCACCACGGTGGAAGACATGCGCCAGGCACTGGCCCAACATGGGCCGGAGAGCGATGCCCTGGTGATGGCGGCCGCGCCGGTGGACTACCGAGCCGAGGCGCCAGCAACCCAGAAGGTGAAGAAGGAAGAGACGGGAGACCGCTGGACGGTCGTTCTGGCCCGCAACCCGGACCTGGTGGCCGAGGTGGGGCACGCGCGCCCGGCCCGGCTGCGGGTGGTGGTGGGGTTTGCGGCCGAGACCGAGGACCTGCTGGTCAACGCCCAGGAGAAGCTTCGCAGGAAGCGGCTGGACCTCATCGTCGCCAACGACGTCTCGGCGACCGACGCCGGGTTCGAGGTGGACACCAATCGGGTCACCTTGCTCGGGGCCGACGGCTCGCGCGAGGATCTGCCCCTGCTTCCTAAGGAGGAAGTGGCGCAGCAGATCATGGAGCGGGTGGCCCGCCTTCTGGCCGACAAGGAGCGCGCCGATGACCCCGTTCGGTAAGCTGACCGACATCCCAGGCCTGCTGGTCGGCCACTGGACCGATCCAGATGCGCTCACCGGGTGCACAGTGGTGCGCGGCGAGCGTCGGCTCCTGGCGTCAGGAGAGGTGCGCGGTGGAGCCCCGGGCACCAGAGAGACTGACCTGCTGTGGCCTGGGCGCCTGGTGGAACGGGTGGACGCCATCCTGCTGGGCGGGGGGAGTGCCTTCGGCCTGGGCGCGGCCGACGGCGTCATGCGCTACTTCGTAGAGCAGGGCCAGGGTCACCCCACGGCGGTGATGCCGGTGCCCATCGTCCCCGCTGCCATCATCTTCGACCTCGGCTTGGGGAGGCCGGAGTGGCCCGGACCTGACGCCGGCTACCAGGCCGCCCAGTCTGCATCCGTCGAGTTCGAGTGTGGTTGTGTTGGTGCCGGCACAGGGGCGACGGTGGGCAAGTTCCTGGGCTTCGGCCGTGCCACCAAGTCGGGGCTGGGCACGTCCTGTCTGGAGGGGCCAGGCGGCCTGCGCGTGGGGGCGCTGGTGGCGGTGAACGCTCTGGGATGCGTGGTTGACCTGGACACCGGCCGGGTTGTGGCCGGGGCTCGGGGAGACGGCGGCTTCATCCCGTTCAGCGGACGTCCTCCCCAGTTGCCCATAGGCCGAGAGCCGGGCAACACGGTGGTGGCGGTCGTGGCCACCAATGCTCGGATGGACCGGGCCGGTGCCTGGCGCATGGCGCAGGCGGCCCACGACGGGATCGCCCGGGCGGTCCACCCCGCCCACACGATCTACGATGGTGACACCGTCTTCTCGCTGGCGACCGAGGAGGTGGACGCCGATCCTCTGCTGGTCCAGTCTCTGGCGGCTGATGCCCTGGCGGCCGCCATCCTACATGGCGTCCTGTCGGCGACGGGCGCCGGAGGGCTGCCCGCTGCCGGAGACCTTGCCCAGGTCTCCCGGGAGTGAGCGGCGAGGCAGCCGCCATCGGCAGCGCCTTCCTGTGGGCGCTGTCTAGTGCCATGCTGCGGGGGCTCACGGCTGAGGTGCCGAGCCTGGCCCTCAATGCCCTGCGCTCCCTGGTGGGCATGGCCGCCTATGCAGTCATCGTGACCGGTTCCGGGAAGTTGCCCGGGTTCGGCCAGTTCGGGGCCGAGAACCTGCTCTTCCTGACGGTAAACGTGGGCGTGGGCATCGTCCTGGGAGACACGGCGTACTACTCCAGCATGCGGCAGATCGGCCTCTCCCGAGCGATGACCATCGCCTCTACCTACCCGCTGCTGACAGCCATTCTCGCCGGCCTCTTCCTGGGCGAGTCCTTCGGGCCTGCCACTTGGGCAGGGTTCGTCCTGTGCGTGGGCGGCGTGATTCTGGTGGCACGCTCCGGGCTGCAGCCGGCTCAGTCCGGCGGGGGCCGGGCCCTGGCACGGGGCGTGTGGTTGGCGGTAGCAGCATCGGCGCTATGGGCAGTGGGCACCGTATCGCTCCGGCGAGGCTCGGAAGGCATGGATCCGTTCCTGGTGAACTTCCTGCGGATGAGCGGGGTGGCGCTGGTGGCCGGGCTCTGGGCGCGAGCCCGGGGCGAGTTCGGTGGAATACGGCGGCTCGCGCCCTCCCGGGTGGCGCTGCTGGTGGCGGGCGCACTGATCGGGTCGGTGATCGGAACCATGCTCTACCTTACGGCTGTCCAGACCGCCGGAGCTTCGAAGGCGGCGGTACTGGCCAGCATCGCACCTCTGTTTAGCGTTCCCATGTCCATGCTGGCGGGTGAACCGGTGAACCGCAGATTGGTGGTGGGCATGGCAGCGGCGGTGGCCGGGATTGTCATTGTGCTGCGCTGATAGGAGGTAGTGTGGTGCGTAAGAAGCTGATAGTGGCGGTGGTCGTGCTCTTGGTGCCGGTCCTCCTGGCGTGTGGGCTCGTGGGTGCGGGCCAGACCTTGGCGAGCTTTAGGGGAGGCGGCCAGGTGGGCCTGATCAGCATAGAGGGGGCTATCGTCTCCTCTTCTGGCAGCGGCTTTGCGTTGGGTGGCGAGGCTTCCGACCGCCGCGTGATCGCCGAACTGGAGGCGGCAGAGGCCGACCGGAACATCTCAGCCATCCTCCTCTACATCAACAGCCCGGGGGGCAGCGTGGTCGCCTCCGATGAGATCTACCGGGCGCTGACTCGCATGGAGAAGCCCGTAGTGGCTTACGCCGGCGAGATGGCGGCCTCCGGCGGCTACTACGTGGCCTGTGGGGCGGACCGGATCGTGGCCCATCCCTCCTCCATTGTGGGCAGCATCGGGGTCATCAGCCAGGTGATCCTGCTCGAGGAGCTCCTGGACGATCTAGGAGTGGACATCGAGACCATCAAGAGCGGTGACGCCAAGGACATGGGAAGCCCAGTCCGGCCCCTC
>JBMNTK010000010.1:0-37020 GCA_050945695.1 Anaerolineae bacterium
AATGCCTTCCAGCAGCGCCGTCACCCGGCGCGTGGCCCCGCTCCACCGAGAGAAGAACGCCTGCGGCGACCCGCCCCGGAATCCGGAGTAGCCCCGGTCGTCTATCCCCAGGAGCCAGAGCCGGCCGTCATCGCCCTCCAGTACCAGCTGCTCGTCCCGCAGCACCTGCGCCCCGGCCCCCCGCAGGCTCTCGGTGATCCCATCGGGGTCCGTCCACACGTCGTGGTTGCCGAGCACGGCCAGCGTCGCCACCCGAGGCGTCAGCCGGGCGAGCTCTTGGGCGCAGGCGTCAATGGCAGGAGCCTCGCGGTGCACGAAGTCTCCGGTGAGCGCTACCAGGTCCGGCTGGAGGGAGTTGGCCAGGTCCACCGCCTCCGCCACCTGCTTAACGCTGACGTAGGGGCCGTAGTGGATGTCACTGAGGTGAGCGATGCTCAGGCCATCGAGGGAGGCCGGCAGCCGAGGCACCGGCACGTCGCGAACGGTGACGGCCAGCCAGCCCGGCTCCACCTTGAGGGCATAGGCGACGCTCGCCGGCCCAGCCAGGGCGCCGGTCAAGATCAGCCCGCAGCCGGCCGCCAGGAACTGCCGCCGGGTCGGCTTGCTGGATCCGCGTGCCGCCCCCGGGCCCGGGGGCACAGGTGAGGTTCCGGCCAAGCGCCGAGCCCCGCCCTACTGGCCCACGAGGGGCATCTGCAGCGTCATCGCCAGCACCAGCACGAAGTCGTACACCCCATGCACGATGACGCTCGTGGTGGTATTGGTGCGCCGGCGGATGAGCCCCAGCACCGCCCCCAGCAGAAAGACCACCAGCAGCGAGTCCCAGTTGTACTGGAAAGCGTGCAGGCTGGTGAAGAGCAGGTTGGAGAGGATGATACCCAGCCGCGGTTGCAGCACCCCGCGCACGGCCAGCTCCTCGCCCAACCCCGCCGACAAGCCCAGCACCACCGCCCCAATGGGAGTGAGGAAGGGCGCCAGCAGCGTGCCGAACGCCTCCTCGAAGGCGCTGCCACCGGTTATCTCCCAACCCATCAGGCCCCAGAACCACTCGATCACCAGGCCCAGGAGGGCCACCAGCAGCACCAATGCCAGCCCCAGCCCCACCCCGGTCGCGACCTGGCCCAGGGTGGGTCGTACCAGGCCCAACCGGCGAAGCGCCTCCCTCAGGTCGCGGCGGATGCCGTAGCCCACGGCCAGGATGGCGCCGGGCACCAGCCAGATCAGCCCGTAGATCTCCCCCCGCAGAACCGCGGCGTTCTCCCCGAGGTCCAGCTCCCCACCGCCGGTGATGATCCCGGACACCAGGGTGATGAGGGGCGGCTCACCCAGGACGATCAGGGGGATGAAGCTCTGTAGGGTGAGCGTGACCACCGCCACCAGGGCGATGGTGTGCACGAACGAATCCGGGTCCAGAGGCAGGAAGCGGGCCGCCCAGCGCCGGACCGGGCGCAGGAATCCGAGAGCGCCCACTGCCACCGCGGCCGCCGTGCCCCCGGCCACCAGCGCCACTTGGCCCAAGTCCGACGGATCGAGCCCGAGGCCCGGCTGGACCAGCTCTGATCCTTCCATGCCTCCCAGGGTCAAGCCCTGAGCCAGGGCGCCCACAGCGGAGAGGATGGCCACCCCCGCGATGGTGAACACCAACCCCAGCAGCCACAGGACGGCCAGCACCCGGGCCCAGCCGTGGTAGAGCCCCAGATAGGCTAGAACCGCCAGGGGAACGAAAGGAAGGGCGCGGTAAGACTGACTGACGAAGAGGGAGGCCTCTCCCCCGATGATCAGCCCTCCCACCAGGATCACCAACAGCACGGCCGCCGCGATGATCAGCCTACCCCCGGTCAAGCGCGGCTGCGGCCGCTCCTCCCGGCCTAGGATATCGTCAGAGCCAAGTGCCATCCTTCATCTCCTGGGCCGGTCTCACACCCCTCGGGGCAACGCGGGGCCGGGGGATAGGTAAAGCCTTCGCGGCGCAGGCGTACCGGCAGTAGGGTGAGGGGTCCTCGTCCTGGGCGAGGCTACCCTCTGCCAAACATAGTACTCTGCCTGAGAAGAGGCGTACAACCTGGCGACCATGTGCGCCCACACGGGGCGTCAGGCGCGCCGTCAACACCCGGGCTCGCCGGCATGGCCGCAGCAGGCACTGCGCGTCTTCACCCGGATCCAGAGGTTCTGGGCCAGCAGTCTCAGCTTGCGCCCCAGCGGCATGGGCTGCCTGAGGTTGTCCCAGGTCGCCCGCCAGTCGGTCCGATGCTGCCCGTCACACATGCCAGTCACCTCGACGGAGACTGGCCGATTGTGACCCCGCCGCTCACCCTCCGTCAACCCGACCCCGCGACGGTGCCGCTGTCACGTGTGGTGCGAGGGTTGCGGGCCAGGGACCGCTAGCCCTTGAGTCCGCTGAGGGCGATACCCTGCACGAAGTACTGCTGGCCCAGGAAGAAGATCACCAGGATTGGAAGGGTGAGCATGACCGAGCCGGCCATGACCAGCTCCCAGGGCACGGCGTACATCCCCGAACTGGCGCCCGAGGCGGCCAGGACCGCCAGCCCGAGGGCGGCGGTGTACTTCTTCATGTCGCTGAGGTAGATGAGCGGGGCGAAGAAGTCTGTCCACGAGCTGATGAAGGCGAAGATGACGACGGTAGCCAGGGCCGGCTTGGACAGGGGCAACACCACGTTCCAGAAGATGCGGTAGGTATTGGCGCCATCTAGCTTGGCCGCATCGTCCAGCTCGTTGGGGAGAGTGAGGAAGAACTGCCGGAGTAGGAAGATGTAGAAAGCGCCTCCACCGAGGAAATGGGGCACCACTAGAGCCTTGAACGAGTCCAGCCAGTGCAGCTCCTTGAACAGAATGTACGTAGGGATCATCGTCACCTGACCGGGCAGCAGCATGCTCCCTATCACCATGGCGAACAGGACGCGAGAGCCCGGTGCCCGCAGCCGGGCAAAACCGAAGGCCACGATAGAGGCAGAGACGACCGACCCCAACACGCTCAGGGATGAGACTATGATGGAGTTCCGGAAGAACACCGGGAACGGCAAGCTCTGGAGGGCGCGCAGGTAGTTGTCCCACCGGATGGGGTTGGGGATCCATACCGGGGGGTAAGCGAAGACCTGGATAGTGTTCTTGAGGGAAGAGGAGAGCGTCCAGAACAGCGGCACCAGCGAAGCTAGAGCTCCGATGGTAAGAATCACCAGGCTGCTCATCCTCAGTAGGCGCCGCACCGCACGAGAACCTGCCATTGCCGACACAGGCGTCCCCACGCTCATCTTGCCGTCCCACCTTCGTAGTAGACCCACCGACCCGACAGGGCGAACTGGAGGAGAGTCACCGTCGCCAATACCAGGAACAGGAACCAGGCCAGGGCAGACGCATATCCCATCTTCAGGTACTGGAAGGCATTGCGGTAGAGGTATAGAACGTAGAAGAGGCTGGCGTTGTTGGGTGCACCGGCGGTCATCAGGAAGGACAGAGTGAACACCTGGAAAGAGCCGATAATGCCCATGATCAGGTTGAACAGCAGCGTGGGTGAGATCATGGGGATGGTGACGGCGGTAAAGCGGTGCCACCAGTTGGCGCCGTCCACCTTGGCCGCCTCGTACAGGTGCTCGGGCACCCCCTGCAGGCCGGCCAGGAAGATGATCATCCTCCCGCCACCGACGCCCTGCCAGAGGCTGACGATTACAAACGCCGGAATCACCCATTGCTCGTCGAGAAGCCACCGCACGGGCGGGAGCCCCACCGCGTCGAGGGCAGCGTTGAGGAGCCCAATGTCGTGGTGGAAGATCCACTGCCAAAGGACGGCGCTGGCCACGGCCGGCGTCAGCGACGGCAGGTAGTAGATGGTGCGGAACAACGAGTCGGTGCGCATCTTCTGGTTGAGCAGCAGCGCCAGCACCAGCGAACCGATCACACCCAGAGGCACGGAGAAGACGGTGTAGTAGGCGGTGACGAAGAGGCTCTTGCCGAAGAGGGCATCCTCGAAGAGCATCTCGGCGTAGTTGTCGAGCCCAACGAACTTGGGCGGCTGCAGTATGTCGTACTTGGTGAACGACAGGTAGATCGAGGCCAGCATCGGCGCCGCCACCAGCACGAGGAAGCCGATGAGCCAGGGCGAGATGCACACGTAGAAGTCACGCCATTCGGCGGCACGAGCGGCGGAGAGCCGCCCGTGCCGTCTAGCCGATACCGGGACCCCGGACCGTACCGTTGTTGTGGTCACCGGGGCCTACCCCGCAGCGATGAGTTCGGCGAGTATCTTGTTCGCCTCGGGCACCGCGCGGGTCATCGCCTCCTTGGCCGATTCCTTGCCCGTCCACACCAGCTCTAGGGCCGAGTAGATGGGCGCGGAGGCCTCGCTGAAGTGCGGGCACCGGTGCACGGGCTTTGCGTACTCGATGGCGTCGATGAACATGGCATCGTTCTTCGGCGGGAGGGTAGGATCGAGGGCGACGGCGGCGAAGTTCTTGAGCGATGGCATCGCCTGGCGCGTCGAAGCGTACACCGCCTGCGCCTCCGGCCCGCAGAGGAACTTGATGCACTCCCACGTCTCGGCCGGGTGCTTGGTGGAGGCGGAAGCGGCAAACCCGCCGGTGGGAAGGGTGGTGTGGCGTCCGGCAGGGCCCTGAGGCACCGGGGCGATATCGAACTGGAACTCGGTGATCTGCGTGTACTGAGGGAGCACGAAGCGAGCGTTCTGGACCATCGCCACCTTGCCCGTGGTGAAGCCGAAAGGCGTGATGATCTTGTTCTCCTGCAACGTCAGCTGCGGGGCCACGTTGAGCTTGTACATGAGGTCGGCGACGAACTGGAGCGCTTCGGCTGCCGGGTCCTGGTCCAGCGTGAACTGCGTCTCGTCCTCGTTGAACAGAGAGCCACCGAAGCCCCAGACAAATGACATCCAGGTGTTGTGCCAGTTCTGGCACTCGTATGCCCATAGGTCGTTCTTCCCGTCTCCGTCAGAGTCCTCGGCCAACTTGAGGCTCGCCTCAAGGAAGGAGTCGAAGGTCCAGGAGTCGTCCGGGTAGGGAAGGGCCTTGGCATCGAACATGGTGGAGTTGTACCAGAGCACGTAGGGCGAGTAGAGCCGGCAGAGCCCATACATCGAACCTTCGTGCGAGTAGTACTCCACCAGCTTCTCGTGGAACTGAGTGACGTCGAAGGAGCCATCCGCCTCGGCTATGGGACTCAAGTTGAGCAGGGCCTTCTTGCCGGCGAGCACCGGAATGGTTTGTTCGGTAACGTAGGGGATGTCGGGCGCAGTGCCGGCCGCTACCTCCACCAGGAACTTGGCCTGATCGAAGGTGGGTTCCACCGACAGCGTTATCTGGGGATACCGGTTCTTGATGAGCTCGGCTATCTTGCTGTAGTTCCGCTGCCCCAGGTCACCCTCGAAGTGCGAGAGCCTTATGGTTGCTTCTGACAATGCGGGGGCGGTCGGTCCCGGTTGGGTCTCAGCCACCTGTACCGCTCCGGGCTGCGCTCCCTGCGTGCCGGGGGTGGCGGCACAGGAGCTCAAGACCGCCCCTGTACCTAAAGCGACCGAGAGCTTGAGGAAACTACGCCTGGTCAAAGCATTGCGCCCTTTCACTTCCGCTCCTCCTCAGTCGGCGGCTATAGGCCGACGAAGCCGGATCAGCAGTGGCAGAAGACGGCACCTGGGCCGGGCTCCTGACTGCTACCGTTCTTCGGGGCTATGGCGGACACGCTTGTATGCAGTCTATAATTGCCATAGGGCAACTCTCAATAAAGAACGGCCACATTTGTGACAGGTTGGTGACAGCATGGATGGGGCATGGCCGCTCTCGGACCTTGCCACCGGTCATACCGGCGAGGAGCTCCCTAGGAGCTTCGTGAAGCTCGTCCGCAATGCGCTCGTCCACCTGTATGATCCCCCGAAGCTTCTCACTCACCCCCTCGCCGACTTCCTGTCCCAGCATCTGAGCGCTACTGCCGATCGCGCTCAGGTCCTCCGCGTCTTCCTCCTCGACGCCATTGACTCCCTGGAGCCCCCAGCTCACGCACTGCTGACGGACAAGCAACGGCGCCCGCACGCCGTGCTGGTGGACCGCTACATCGGCGGACTATCCCTGGAAGACATCGCTGCCAAGATGCACCTGAGCGTGAGGCAGGTACGGCGCGAACACGAAGAAGGGGTGCGAGCCCTAGCGGCATTCCTCTGGGCCCTGGGGCGTGGAGCAGTGACTCCGGATGCGACTACGGGCGGGTCCGAAGAGACTCTGGAAAGCGAAGTGGAGGCCCTGGGTGTAGCTCTGGAGGAACGCCCCCTAGCGGACCTTCTGCGCTCGTTGTCCGTTCCGCTCAGTGCGCTGGGGAGTGGCTCGGGCGTGCACCTGACCCTCGAGCCTCTTACCGCTCCCTGCCTGTGTCTCTACGACCCCGCGCTTGCCCGCCAGGCTGTGCTCTCCTGTCTGAGTGCGCTGTGTGCCCTGCGACCGCAGCGCCTTTCCGTAGGGCTCAGGCAGACGCCATCTGGTCCATCGGTCGAGATCGAAGTCACGCCCCCTCTCAGCCCGGAGGCGAGCGCCGGCCTGGGACAGCAACTGGCCGCCTGCACCGGCCTCATGAAGGCACAGGGCGGGAACGTCTCGCTGCTATCCGGGGCGGACGGGCACTGCAACCGACTGCAGCTGTGGTTTCGGCTCCGCCGGGGAGCCCGGCTCCTGGTCATAGACGACAACGAGAACATGCTGGCGCTCTATGCCCGCTACCTGGCGATGGGCAACCACGAGATTGACGTCGCCCACTCGGCAGCTGAGGCGGAGGCCTTCCTGCAGAAGCGGACCCCCGACCTGATCGTCCTCGACGTCATGATGCGCGAGGTAGATGGCTGGGAGTTCCTCCATCGTCTGCGCAAGCAGCCTCACCTAGACGGGGTCCCCGTGCTGGTGTGCTCGGTCCTCTATGAGCCAGAGCTGGCCGCCTACCTGGGAGCACAGGCGTGCCTCAAGAAGCCTGTGATCCCAGAGGACCTGCTGCAGGCAGTGGACCGGGCGCTGCAACAGAGTAGTCCGGCGCCGCTGCCCCGAGCATAGCGCGCAGCACTCGGGTCCAGGTGCCTCTGGTGGGAGGCTCGATCCTGGTGAACCGCAGGCTGG
The DNA here is from genome assembly GCA_050945695.1 of Anaerolineae bacterium. Classification (GTDB taxonomy): domain Bacteria; phylum Chloroflexota; class Anaerolineae; order DRVO01; family DRVO01; genus Ch71. Next base: position 7,119 of record JBMNTK010000010.1, read on the forward strand.
TGGGCGTGACGGGCGGCAACTGGTCGAGCGGATCGGCGCCAGTGACGACCAGCACCCTGGTGTCCGGTAACAAGCCATCGGCCCTCGCCTGGGCTAGCATCTCCAGGCCCCCTACCTCCGGCATCATCAGGTCCAAGATGACGACATCGAAGCGCTCACGTCGGAGTGCGGCCATAGCCTCCCTGGCACTAGAACACGACACTATGCAGCACTGAGGCAGAGCAGGTGTCAGGACCCTGTCGAGCAGCACCCGCGCCGAGGCATCGTCGTCCACCACCAGCGCTGACCGCACCGGACGGTTCCCGTCGCGAATAGCAGCCAGCAGATCCTCGGGCTTCACGGGCTTGGGCAGATAGGCAGATACGCCCAGGTGGTAACGGGCGGCGCTGTCCCCCGGTATGCTGCATTCGATGACCGGTAGGTCCCATCTTCCCGTTGCCTGCCACACGTCCTCAGGTTTGGGCATGTAGTCCTGACCTGCTTCTGCAGGAGCGGGCGCCAGATCCACCGGGTCCCTCACCAGTACCGCCGCCCGAGGGTGCTCAGCCTCCACTACCTCGGCCAGCGCCTGCAACTCGGTTACGGGAAGGGCCCGCAGGCCTTCCAGGGCCCGAGCCACCAGGCGGGCGTCACTGGCGTTCCCGGCGAGGACTACCACGGCGTCGCCAGCGCCTTCACCAAGCAACGGCGGCTGCCAGCCCTCAGGGTTGTTGTAGCTTAGGCGGGAGCGGCTCTTGCCAGAACCAGGCACTGGAATGGTGAAGCGGAAGCGTGTGCCTTCGCCCAAGCGGCTCTGGACTTCTATCCGGCCACCGTGCAACTGCACGATCTCGCGACAGATGGCCAGCCCCAGTCCGGCCCCACCTGGCCCGCTGGCAACGGGTGCCTTCGCCTGGCTGAACTCGTCGAACATCGAAGCCAGGTCCTCTTCGGCGATGCCGACTCCGGTATCAGCCACCTCGAACACCAGCTCACCATCGCCGAGATAGGCCGACAAGCTGATGTAGCCTTCCGAGGTGAAGCGGGTGGCATTTGTCAGCAGGTTCAGTAGCACCTGTCGCAGGCGAACCCGGTCGGCCACAACCTCCGGAAGGTCCTCGGCCACGTCAACGTGGAGCGTCAGAGGGGAGTTCCGCAGCAGCCCTTGAGTCATGGCGGCGACCTCGTTGATCAGGGGCTTGATGGAGACCATCCGCAGGTCGAGCGGCAACCGCCGGGCCTCAATGCGGGACAGGTCGAGTATGTCATCAATCATGGACAGGAGGTGGTGGCTCGCTCGGTAGATCCGGCGCACATCCAGGCGGAGCTCGGGAGTCCAGTTCACAGGGCCGTAGACTTCGGGCGACTGGTACATAACCCGGCTGAAGCCCAGGATGAGGTTGAGCGGCGTGCGCAGCTCGTGGCTGATGTTGGCGGCGAAGCGGGCCTTGACGAGTCTCGCCTCTTCGGCTTCCCGCCTGGCCACCTCTAGTTCCCGGTTGCTACGTTCGAGCAGGGCATACATCTCCCGCAGAGCCTTGTTGGCCCGCTCTAGCTCACCTCGTCGCCGCATCGCCTCACCGGCGTAGCGCCAGGCCCGTAACCCGGTCTCCTCGGCCTGGCTCAGAGCCTGAGCCACACTGCCCCCCACCCCGCATATCAGCAGGAGCCCAACCCCGGCACTGCGCGCCAGGACCAGCCCCTCCTGCTGCCAGAGGAAGGCGGCGGCCGCCAGAGACAACTCCGCCGCGGTCAGGACGAGCGAGACGGGCAACAGGAACACGCCGGTGCTGATAGCGGCCGCCATGGCCATGGGCTCGGCGAGGCTGCCCACGCCGGTATTTGCCTCCAGCAGCGCTGCCGCCCACATGCCACCGCTCAGCAGAACGGCTCTGGAGGCATAGCCCCTCCTCCACAACAGGCTGGCTAGCGAGAGTAGGGTCAGGCTCGCCGGGGCGGCCACCCCTTGCCAGTAGGGCTCGGGGAAGTAGCGCACGAAGGAGCTCATCAGCCACACGTACGAGGCAAGGAGGGCGATACGGGCCGACCGTCGGAGCAGAGGTTCAAACAGCTCGCCTCTGTTCGCGCAGGGGCCGGGCGAAGACCGGCGTGGCTGGACAAGGCCGCTCAGATGCTCGGCGACACGCGCAACAGAGGACACCACTTGCTTCCTCCCTCGTGTGAGCCCGGGTCTCGAACGCAGTTCTAGTGTACCACGCTCCGGGCGTGTTGAATGCGAGCTCACGTGGCCCCGCCTCTGACCCCGACTTGTTCCTTACCCATGCCCTCCACTATCATGTCCGTGCTCTATGCCCGTCGTGCCCGCGAGAGCCCGGAACGTGAGCCCGGACCCCCGCACCATCGTTGGAGGAACCATGTTTGTGCAGCAGTTCGCGACCGGCGGCGACCGCAACTTCGGCTACCTGGTCGCTGACGAGGACAGCAACCAGGCGGCCATCGTCGACGCCTCCTACTCCCCCCAGTCCATCCTCGACTTCGCCCGCGAGCGAGGCTACCGAGTGGTCTATGCCTTCAGCACCCACGCCCACGGCGACCACACCAACGGCAACCCCACTGTAGAGGCCGCCCTCGGCAAGCCCGTGCTGCTCTATGGTCACCGAGACCCGGACACCGGCGTGGAGCTGACCGACGGGGCGCGCCTGCCCCTCGGCAACCTGACGATCACCATCATCTACACGCCGGGCCACACCGACGACTCCATGTGCCTCTACGTGGGTGACGCCCTCTTCACCGGCGACACCCTCTTCGTGGGCAAGGTCGGCGGCACGGACCTAGGGGAGGGGGCGCGCAAGCAGTACCACTCGCTGCACGAACGGATCATGAGGCTGCCCGACACTACGGTCATTTACCCCGGCCATAACGTCGGGGTGGCGCCCGTCTCCACTGTGGCCCACGAGCGGGAGACCAACCCCTTCCTCCTCCAGCCCGACTTCGAGGCCTTCGTTCACCTGAAGGCCAACTGGGCAGCCTACAAAGCGGAGCACGGCATCAAGTGACAGCCTGGTACGAGGAAAGCTTCGGCGCCGAATACCTGCAGCTCTACGCTCACCGAGACCAGGCCGAGGCCGCCGCCCACGTGCGGGCCATCCAGGCCCTCCTGGACCCGCCCCAGGACGAGCCCCTGCTGGACCTATGCTGCGGTGGGGGGCGCGTGCTGGTAGCCTTGTGGCAGGCCGGTTTCCGCCACCTGGCCGGGCTGGACCTGTCGGCGGACCTGCTCCAGGCAGCAGCGGGGGCTTTGCGCCGGGTCGGCGTGCCCCAGGTGTGCCTAGTATCAGGAGAGGCCGCCCCCGCCCTCCCCACCGGGCCGGACCGGGTAGTGCTGGTGGAGGAGGACATGCGCCGCATCCCCTACCAAGGGGCGTTCTCTACCGTCCTTTCCATCTTCACCTCCTTCGGCTACTTCGAGTCCGATGAGGAGAACCTAGCCGTCCTGGAGGGAGCGCGGCGAGCACTGCGACCGGGAGGCCGCTTCCTCCTGGATTACCTGAACCGCGAGCAGGTCATCGCCCAACTAGTGCCGGAGAACGAGCAGCAGCTGCCGGGGCGGCGCGTACACAACCGCCGCTGGATCACCGCGGATGGGCTGCGGGTAGAGAAGCTGATCACGGTGACGCCCGAGTGCGGACCGACCCACCAGTTCCGCGAGTCGGTGCGCATGTACTCCGCCGAGGAGATGCGGGCCCTCCTGGCCTCGGCCGGCTTCCAAGCGGTGAGGGCGTATGGTTCGCTGGCCGGTGAGGACTACCAGCCCAACTCGCCCCGCCTGGTCCTCGTGGCCGAGGCCCCAGCGTGAGCCAAGCCGAGCCCCTCCCGCCTAGTGCCGTGAAGAGAGGATCCATCCTATTGACCGAGTACATCCCAGAGGCCCAACTGCCCGCGTCGGCGGGCAACCGGCTCTACCTCGACTACATCGCCGGCAACGAGTCGGCGCGCCGCTTCTACACCCATGGGCCGCTGGACTTCTCCGCTGCCCTGACCGAGCGCCGCGGCTTACCCTACCGCCGGGCCGAACTGGCCCGCATCCTTGAGGGCTACAACGCCGAACTGGGGGCTGCCCCGGAGGCGCTGGCCGGAGCGCGCGCCCTGGCCGATGACGACACCTTCTGCGTCATTGGCGGCCAGCAGGTGGGGCTGTTGGGCGGCCCCGTCTACACTGCCTACAAGATCGCCGCCGTCATCCGTCTGGCTCGCCAGCTAGAGGGCGACCTGGGCGTGCGCGTGGTGCCCATGTTCTGGTTGGCCAGCGAGGACCACGACTTCCTGGAGATCAACCACGTCCACTACCTCCAGCCGGATGGTGAGGTGGGCCGAATCCGGTTCACCTGGGATGAGTCGGGCAAGCCGGTGGCGGCGCTGCCCCTCACGCCCGAAGCCCGACGCGCCAGCGAGGAGTACTTCGCCCGCCTGGGCCAGAGCCCCCACCTGGAGGCGATCCGCACCCTCTTCGCCCCCGAGCCAGGCGACACCTACTGCTCCTGGCACGGGCGGATCTGGGCCCGGCTCTTCTCCGGCCAAGGGTTGGTCCTGGTCCAGCCCGAGGTATTGCGCCCCCTGGCGGGCGACTTCTTCGCCCGGGCCCTGGAGGGCACAGCCCAGATCGAGGCCGCGCTGGCCGAGACCCGCGAGGAGATGCGCAGCCTGGGCTACTCCCCCCAGCTGACCTCGCCCGATGCCGGGCGGCTCTACACCTTCGACCAGTCTGACCGGCGAGTGCGCGTGGACGACCCCTCGGCCCACATCGAGCGGGCCCGCCAGCACCCCGAGCGCTACTCCACCGACGCCGCCCTGCGCCCGGTCTTTGCCGATGCCATGCTGCCCGTTCTCGCCGATGTGTTGGGCGCGGGTGAGATCGCCTATCAGGGAATGCTTCGGCCCCTGCACCAGTGGTTCGGGGTGCCCCAGCCGGTGCTCTTCCCCCGCCCCCACTACACCGTGCTCGACCGGGATGAGCGGACCGCCCTGGCCCGTTACGGGCTGAGCGCCCAGGACGTGCTCGTGGGAGACCTCAACCCGGCCGAGGCCTTTCGGCGGGCGGCAGCCGGCCAGTACGCCGCCGACTTCGACCGGGCACGAGAGGAGGTCCGCCAGGTGCTGGAGCCCCTGCGAGAGCGGGTAGAGCAGACCGACCCCAGCCTCGGTCGCACCTGGGAGGGCACGCTCGCGTCCATCTACCACGCCCTGGGCAAGCTCGAGGAGCGCACCTTGCGGGCTCGGCTCAGCCAGTCTGGGCTGAGCCGGCAGGAGCTACAGGCCCTGCGCAACGCCCTTCTGCCCCGGGGCCGCCTCCAGGAGAGGGTGTTGCCCCTGCCTCACTTCCTCAACCGGTATGGCCCCCAGTTCCTGGAGTGGATCGCCGACGCCGGCCAACTCTGTCGCTTTGAACACTGTATTCTCACTGTGGAGGACGCACATGCCGGAAGTTGACGTCATGGCCTTCGGGGCCCACCCCGATGACATCGAGATATGCTGCGGCGGCACCCTCATCAAGCTGGCCCAGGCCGGGCGCTCGGTGGTGATGGTAGACATGGTGCGGGGAGAGATGGGTACCCGAGGCACGGCCGAGACCCGCCTAGCAGAAGCGGAGGAGGCCCGGAAGATCATCGGCGCCGTGGCCCGGGAGAACCTGGAGCTGGACGATGGCTTCCTCGAGGTCACCCGGGAATCCAAGCGCCGGGTGGCGCAGGTGGTGCGAAAGTACCGGCCGCGGCTCGCCCTCATCCCCTACTACAAGGGCCGCCACCCCGACCACTACCACGCCAGCGACATCGCTTACGAGGGGATCTTCCTAGCCGGCCTGGCCCGGTTCGACACCGGCCAGGAGGCCCACCGCCCCACCAAGCTGCTCTATTACATGACCCGGCAGGAATTCGACCCCACCTTCGTAGTGGACATCAGCGCCCAGTTCGAGCGCAAGATGGAAGCCATCTACGCCTACGCCACCCAGTTTCGCCCCGAGGTGGGAGACTGGGGTCAGACCCGACTGACCGCCCCTGGCTTCCGCACATCCCTCGAGCACTGGATGGGCTACTACGGCTCCATGATCGGTGTCGCTTACGGCGAGGGCTTCATCGTCCGCGGCACCCTGGCGGTGGATGACCCCCTCAATCTCACCTTCGCCTCGTTCTAGGGCAAGAGCCCCACTGGAGGCATCATGCGCATTGGCATAACCTGTTATCCTACTCATGGAGGCAGCGGCGTCGTGGCCACCGAGCTGGGCAAGTACCTAGCCGAGCGGGGCCACGAGGTCGCTTTCATCAGCTACTCTCAACCGTTGCGGCTCACCGAGCTGCCCCCTCGGGTCAGCTTCCACGAGGTGGCGATTGTGGAGTACCCCCTGCTCCGCAACTTCCCCTATGACCTTGCCCTGGCGGCCAAGATGGTGGACGTCGCCCGGACACGCCGGCTCCAGATCCTGCACGTCCACTACGCCATCCCCTTCGCCTCCGCCGCGCAAGTGGCGAAACAGGCCGCTCCGGAGTTGGGCCTCAAGGTGGTAACCACCCTGCACGGCACCGACGTAACCCTGGTGGGCAACAACCCCTCCTTCCGGCCCATCACCGCTTCTATCATCCAGAACTCCGACGCGGTGACGGCCGTGTCCCACTTCCTGAAGGAGGAGACCTACCGCCAGTTCGGGATCCAGAAGGACATTGACGTCATCTACAACTTCGTGGACCCAGACCGGCATCTGCCCCCGTCGCCTGCCTGCATCCCCAGGTGTGTGCGTGCGGACCAGGTGACCCTCATGCACATCTCCAACTTCCGCCCGGTCAAGCGGGTGGCGGACGTGGTCAGGGTCTTCGCCCGGGTGGCCGCCCGCATGGATGCCCGTCTCGTCCTCGTGGGCGACGGGCCGGAGGCAGGGATGGCCATGGAGTTGGCGCAGGACCTGGGCGTGGGCGAGCAGGTGGTGTTTGTGGGGGTGGTGGACCAAGTGGCGCCTCTCCTCTCCGCCGCCGACCTCTTCCTGCTGCCCAGCGAGACCGAGAGCTTCGGGCTTGTCGCCCTGGAGGCCATGGCCAGCGGTGTGCCCGTCATCGCCAGTGACGTAGGCGGGCTGCCGGAGGTGGTCGAACACGGGGTCTCCGGCTACCTGGCCCCGGTCGGCGACGTGGACAAGATGGCGGCGTACGCCCTGGACATCCTCTCCAGCCCCGAACGGCGGGCCCGGTTCTGCAAGGCCGCCCGGGAGCGTGCTCACCGGTTCGATTACCGCGAGATCGTCCCTCAGTACGAGGCCGTGTACGAGCGCGTCCTCGCCGGTGAGCGGGTGGCGCACGGCTGAGGGCTCGGTGCTCTGGGTAGGGGCGCTGCGAGTCGGCAGACCCCCGCCCGTTGCCTCTCGCCAGGGCGTTCACAGGCCGGCTGGGCGGTCCGGTAGAGCGGGCGACTGAAGCCGCCCGCGGACACGGGCTGAGGGCCTTCGGCCAGCAGATCGCTCACATCCGCAACGTCCGGGTACGGCCGCAGAACCGCACCGGCCGCCTCAGGGCGCGCGCGGGCAGGGACATGCCGAGATGGCGGCGTACGCCGGGGGCTGCCCCCCCCGGCGTGTGCCCCCGCCCCTACCGCACCCGGCGCCTGCCCTGAACCACGCCGGCGATGGCCCCCTCTCCCCCCATTTTGACCGGACGCCGGGGCAAGGGTAGCATGACAGCGCGCGGGCGGCAGGGCCGTCCGCGCCTTCACGAGTCAGCGCACCCTGAAGGGGAGGATGACGATGCCCGGCGGGACTGGACGATTCAAGGTAGTGGCGCAAACCATAGACTGGGGCGGCCCAGAGGCAGAATACGAGGGCCTGGCCGGCCTAGACGTGGACTTCGAGGTGAAGGACTTCGCGAACGACGAAGACTCCGTCATCCAGGCGGCCCGGGGAGCCCACGGGCTCATCCTCAGCTCCGGATGGGCTACTCGGCGGGTCATCGAGTCACTAGTACCGGACCTCAAGGTCATCTCGCGCTACGGCGTGGGCTATGACCGGGTAGATCTGCAGGCAGCCACCGATAACGGCGTGGTGGTAGCCAACGTGCGCACGGGCGGCGTCTTCAACCAGGAGATGTCCAACCACGCCATCCTCCTGCTCCTGGCCTGCGCCAAGAAGCTGATCCCCCTCAACCGCATCGGCCACACCGCCAACTGGGGAGAGCGCACCTGCTTCACCCGCCCCATGGTGCAGATCTACGATCAGGTGTTGGGTGTGATCGGTCTGGGCGACATCGGCGCCATGACCGCTAAGAAGGCGGCCGCCTTCGACCTGACCGTGCTGGCGTTCGACCCCTTCGCTACCCCCGAGCGGGCTGCCTCTTGCGGTGCCCAGCTGGTGGACCTGGACTACCTCCTGCGCGAGTCCGACTTCGTCTCCGTCCACTGCCCCCTCACCCCGGAGACGGAGAACCTGATCGGCGAGCGGGAGTTCGGGCTCATGAAGCCCACGGCCTACCTCATCAACACGGCTCGTGGCCCCATCGTCAATGAGCAGGCCCTGATCAAGGCGCTGCGCGAGGGGAGGATCGCCGGGGCGGGGCTGGACGTGCTCGAGATGGAACCGCCCGACCCGGATAACCCGCTGCTCGCCATGGACAACGTCATCATCACCCCTCACTGCGCCGGGATCTCAGACCGGGGGACCTACAACGTCAAGAAGAAGGCGGCCGAGAACGTTGCCCGCGTGCTGACCGGCCGGTGGCCGGAATCGGTGGTGAACCCAGACGTACGCAAGGTCCTAAGCCTGCAGCCGTAGCGCCGACGCAGCCAAGGGAACACGCCAGCAAGGGGGACGGGCGCCCGGGTGCCCGTCCCTCGCCTTTCGCTGTGGAGCACGCCTGGCCGGGTGTCCGCCCTGCTACGACTCCCCGAGGGGCGCGCACTCCTCGTAGGGTGTAGACGGCGAGATCGCTTGATATCAGGTCCAAGCAGTGCCGGCGTCCTGTCACTGCATCTCGCGTGCCCCGCTGGCGCCGGGTGCCCACTATGTTATACTGGTCCGGTAAGGTAGTCCGTTAGCGGGCAATGGATGCAGGGAGAGAAAACCTGTGGATTTGAACAAAGGCTGTCCGGGCTCACTGCGCCTGAGGGAGGCGCGGCCCGAATACGTGGAATGCCCTAACTGCAAGGCCGAGGTTGAGATCTGGACCGACGAGCCCCTAGCTCGTTGTCAGGACTGCGGCTTCTGGCTCACTCACGACGTGGGTGTCTCGTGCATTGACTGGTGCGCCAAGGCCGCCGAATGCGTAGGGCTTGACCTCTACGAGCGCCTCAAGCAGCGCCGCCCCCCGGAGAAGGCGCCGGACCAGCCCCATTAGTGGGCACACTCGCCCCCGGCGCGGTCCACTGAAAACGGACCGCGCCTGGATCCGTCCTCAGGCCAAAGGCCAGACTTCTAGTTGGCCGTGGCGACGTCCGCCACTAGACTCTGTTGCCGGCGGTACAACTCACCCAGAAACTCCTGCGCCTCTTCGAGGCTGATCGCCAGGCTGGCAAACCGCACCGGTCGGCCCATCAGGCGGGCTTCGATAGGCTCGGAGAGCGCCATCTCCACCACCCCTTGGCTGCTGGCCACCAGCGCCAGCCCTTCCGCCTGACGTACACACACCCCGAAGTGACACATCCGCCTACCGCTGCCGGCACGAGCGAGGGATATCCCGGACACTGGGATGCGGGCCCGGAAGTACCGGCCCACCCGCACATCCACCTCGTCGCCGTCCAGCCTGGCGTAAGCGTTGTGTCGCTTGATCCCCAGCAGTGCCAGAGGTATGCGCCAGGCCCGCCCTGCCATGAGCGGATAGGCTCTCTCTAGGTCCTTACCGCCAGCGTCGTCAGAATCACTATTGTCCATGATCTCCGTTTGGCTTCTGCTCTCTAGTTCGCCGCGTCGCCTACACCCGGACGCGCAGACCCGATGGGATGACCCGTAGCGTGGCCGGAGCCGTGCCCACCAGCTCGCCATCGGCCTCGATCAGGATGCGGTCTTCCGTCTCCACCTTGAGCTCACGTGCACGGCGAATCTCTATTTCTGGAAATATAGTATGCCATCCGAAGTACACTGTCGGCAAACGTGCTAGCAGTCCTAGCCTGGAGACAGCACGGATGACAACTACATCGAACAGCCCATCATCGGGATCGGCCTGCGGGGCGACCTTCATTCCCCCGCCGAAGTAGCGCCCGTTGCAGGCAAAGAAAGCGGTGAAGCACCCCTCAGAGACCTCACCATCCACGGAGGCGCGCACCCGCTTGTTGTCGTAGCGCACGATGGACCGGAACACCTGCAGCAGGTAGGGCACCGTCCCCCCGATCTTTCGGCCCGTGTACCGGTGGTGGAGCAGGCCCTCTACCACTTCCGCATCGAAGCCCAAGCCGGCGGCGTTGAGGAACAGGCGGCGCTCCTGGTGACCGCCGCGCTCCATCAGGATCTCGCCTACGTCGATCGTCCTGGTTGTTCTGCGCTCCGTCAGGGCCAAGATCGCCCGCTTCGGGTCCCTGAGCCCTAGGGTACGGACCAGGTCGCACCCCGTCCCGCGAGATACGATGGCCAGCTCGGTGGTGGGAGTGCTACCGTTACCATTGTAGAGCCCGTTGACCACTTCATTGAGGGTGCCGTCCCCGCCCACGGCAACCACCGTGGGGTAGCCCTGGCGCACCGCCTCCAATGCCAGCTCGGTGGCATGCCCCGGGGCTTCGGTGAGAGTGTCTCGGAACCGCAGGCCCTGGGCCTTCAGGTAGGCCCGGAGATCGGGCCACTCATGGCCGACGGCACCACCGGCGGCGGTAGGGTTGACTATTACGCTTATCTCTTCTTCACCCATCACTTCCGACCACACTCCGGCGTGTTAATGACTACAACACAGTCAGTTGTGCTGGGTTGCGCGAATGCCACTCTAGCGGGCCTCCGCTGCCTTGGTCAGCCCGATAGCCGCCAGCAGCCCTGGGCCGCTGTGGCTGGCGATGGCCGCTCCGGTCTCGAAGATGGGGATGTTCTGGCGGGGAAAGCCCGTGGCCCGGGACAACTCATCGGCAAGGTTCTCAGCCCGCTCGACCCGGGCGGTATGCCCCACCGCCAATGCCTCGAATGGAGCTCGGGACACGAAGTCCGACAGTATCCGCTTGACACCACGCTCCCAGGTCCGGTTCAGCGCCCCCAGCTTCAGCTCGCCACTGGCGAAGGTGAGAATAGGCTTGATGTTGAGAGCCCTGGCTGCCCGATCCACCACTGAGATGAAGTGGTCGGCCCGGCCACCGCGCCGCAGGAACGAGAGCGTGTCCAACACTAGCTGGACCTTCACTCGAGACCGCACGTCGGCAATGATGTCGAGGATCTGATCGAGGGGCAGGCCTTTGGCAGCTGCCTCGGCGGCAGCGATCGCCTGCCAACCCAGGCCCCAGGAGATGCTCTGCGAGTCGCAGACTATCACCCGCTCGCCGAACTCGCGCGCCGCAGTCCAGGCTGAGGAGTAGACACTGCTGTGCTTGCTGGTGAGAGTCAGGCACAGAACCTGGTAACCCTCGGCCACTAACTTCTGGAACGCCTCCAGGAAGTAGCCTAGGGACGCCCCTGAGGTGCTGGGGTAAGAAGACTCCGCCCGGCGCCAGAACTCCTCTCGGGACAGTTCGGTGTCGAGGTAGGTCTCCTCGTCGAAGCGCACGATGAGTGGCACTACGGTGATTCCGTGCTGGGCCACCAAGTCTTCCGGCAGGTCGCAACTACTGTCCGTAACGATCCGGATCTGGCTCATGTCCCCTCTGTTGGTTTCGGTGCATGGCACCCACTATGGCCTTAGCAGGCGCAGTGCCGGAGAAGCCTGCTAGCCCAGTCCGCTTTGTCCTGCATCCAGTACCCGCCAACGGCGGCCTTTGGCCTCGACCATGCCGGTGAACGCCCGAAAGGCAACCTCTGCCGCCTCCTTTGCGCCCTCCTCGCTCTCGCCCGTGGCCACGATGTCAACCGGCAGAAAGCCCTCTCCCTGCATGAAGAGGGCAACGTAGGCCTTGAGATACGTGCCCCGCTGCTGCACTGATACCTCGTGGATGAGCGGTGCCACCTCGGACTCGTGCATCTCCACGGCCAGCCGCACGGAGCAGGTGCGACGCGAAGCCCTCTGGGCCAGCACCGGCATGACGTGCGCATCGAACGTGCCCATCAGCTCCTTCGGAGGGCCGGGAAGCACGAAGATGTCAGTACCGCCACTGTGCAGGTGCAAGGCTGGTGCCGAACCCACCGGGTTCTGCCCCACCACCGCCCCGGCCGGCACGGTGGCCATCTTGAGGGCGCCAGGGCTGAGCTGAGACCGGTCCGATAGGTTGCGGCGCTGCACGAAGCGCTCCACCGTGGCCTCGTCCAGAACCAGCGGCAGCCCCAGGAGCCGGGCCACACAGGCCACCGTCAGGTCGTCCTCCGTCGGCCCCATGCCACCCATCACGATCATCGCGTCCGGTGCCCGATCCAGCCCGGAGCGCAGGACGTCGAGGATGTAGTCCTCCTCATCGGGAACGATGGTGATGCGGTTGATGAAGGCCCCCAGCTCCGCCAACCGACTGGCCACCCAGGAGGAGTTGGTGTCCTGGATGCGCCCCATGGCGATCTCGGTGCCCACGGTTACGATCTCGATCTGTAGCGGTCTCTCGTTGAGCTCCATGCAGTCCTTTCCAGATGGGCCGAGGGTTTGGGTTGCGGGCAAAAGGGGGCCTGACTAAGAGCGGCCCCCTCCCCCATGTGCTCTTCCCCTAGGCCCCATACACCAAGCCTACTCCGGCTCTACTTCGCCAGGAAATATCGCGGCTGCCCCGTGGTCTTTGCCCTGGATCCAGTTGCGCACCAGGGCGTTGAAGGCCTTGGGGTTCTCCACCTGGGGCCACTCGCGAGTGCGGTCGAAGGCCCGGTAGCGAGCATCCGGCTTGTACCGCTTGAAGCCCTGGATGCCCTCGACCGGGTTGAAGCGGGCTTGCTGCCCCCAGATGATCATGGTCGGTTGGGTGAGGTCGGCGAGATCCTGCGCGATGCACAGGTTGAGGAGCCCCGTCCAATAGGAGAGCGGTCCCCACTTGGCCCCCGGCTGGTGGGCCGTAGTCCAGGCGTATTCCACCATGTCCTCGGTCACCAGGCTCGTATCGAAGAACACGTAGTTCCTGAGGACTTGGCGCAGCACCGGCTTAGACGTCAGCAGGTTGAAGACGAAGTCCCCCACTACCGGCGCCTTCAGGAGGTACCGGGCCATCTTCTGCCAGCGAGTAGCGGGCTCTATCATCCGCTCCACCCCGGTGGGGTTCACCAGCACCAGCCGGGACACCTTATCTGGCTGGCGCCGAGCCAGACGCACGGCAAACGCTGCTCCCGGGCCCTGGGCAACCACGATAGCCGGAGCCTTGACCACGTCGGCGATGAAGTCGCCCAGGAACTGCTGGTAGGCCCCCGCCGTGTGCTCGGTGGGCGGGCGGTTGCTCTGGCCATACCCCAGCCAGTCCACGATGTAGACGTGGTGATCCCGTGCCAACTCGTCGTAGACGGGCTTCATCTCATGGGAACTGCTGAAGGGATGGAAGCCGTGCAGCAAGACCATGGGTTCGCCGGCGCCCTTGCTGTGGTAGTAGGCCACCCCATCGCGCCATACATAGATGCCCGGCTCACCGTCCACCTCGCTGTAAATGGGCCGGTAGGCCCCGGCGATCCGCCGGTTGATGAGTGCCATGCCGCCGAGGGCAGCACCGGCCAGCAGTAACAGCTTTCCCATCTTCTTCATACGTACGTCATCCTCCACAACGATCCGCACCAGGGGCACCGCCAACCCGGATGCCCCTGGCCGCATCAGCTCGAGCGCGCCCTAGAGCCACCCGGTCAGCTGGGCCAGCAGCCGAGTGTACTCTATGAAGTTGGGCCAGGAGATGTCGGGCGGCACCCCGTGGTCGCAGCTGGGGATGAACCCGCCCTGCTCCAGCAGCGGCGGCACCACCCGCATCAGCTCTGCCCGCATCTCCTCGCCGCCTTTCGCCAAGGCGCGCTTATCAATGCCCCCCTCGTAGGCCATGCTGGTGCCGAACTGGCGCCGGTAGGCCACGATGTCATTCCCGGCTGCCACCTCGATGGGCGAGCAACAGTTGATGCCCACTTCCACCCAGATGGGGATGAGCTCGGCGATGTAACCGTCGGAGTCCACCTCGACGATGGGGCAACCGCTCTGCTTGATGGCCGGGACCCACCGCTGGTAGGCCGGGACGAGGAACCGGCGCACCATGGCGGGCGAGATCATGCTGTGCTCCTTGTAGGCCATGTCCTCGGAGATGAGCACCCGGTCCACCTCCACTCGGTCGAGGATAGGCTCCAAGGTGTCCATCACGAACTGAGTCCAGAACTCGGCCAGGTATTCGATGAAGCCCGGGTCCTCAGCCATGAACAGGCACAGGTTCTCGAACCCCAGCCACTCCCGCAACTGCCAGAAGGGCCCGTTGAAGGCCACGGTGATCGGGTAGTCGCGGTCCTTGAGGGCCTTGGCCCTCTCCTCGAAGTCCTGGGGGAACCGTTCCGGGTGGCGGGCGTCGAAGCGCCACTTCATCCGCTCCTCGAAGTCCTGGAGGCTCTGGACCGGGAAGCGGTGCCACTTACGGGTGACGAAGTCAATGGCATTGCGGATGTAGGTGTAGTCGTACCGGTCGGAGATCTCGGTGATGGCCCCCATCCAGTCCTGCACCACGTAGTGCCCGTCGCGATGCTCGAGCACCTTCTCCTCGAAGGTGGGGATCATCCGGAAGGTGACGCCCAGGTCCACCCGAGGCTCACTCGGCTTCCAGTCTATGCCCAGAAGGCCCATGAGGTAGCCATACCATTGCCCCCGCCCATACTCGGCTGGGAGCCCCTGCTGGTGCCACGCTGCCAGGGTGGACTCCCGTGGCCCGCCAGGGTTCAAGGGGACCTTATCAGGCTTACCGAACAGAAGGGCCTCACGAAACCGCTCGCGTTCCGTCACCTTCGCCTCCCTTGATATGGTGCATGGTCCATCAGGAGATCAGGGCCAGACATCCTCATCGCACAGGACGAGGGATCACCCGGGCAGCCCCCGTCCTTCTCCACGATCTCCGTGCTCTTCGCAGTAAGGTCCCTGCTCCGTGATCCGGGATTCACCCGATGATAGCTATCAATCGCCCAACTTGCACGCTCAACCAGCCTTCGGATGCACTCAGCTGCCCAAACGTCGCCCGACTGCAACAACGGTCGTCCAGCGCCGGGGGCGGAGATGGGCAGAAGGACACGGACCGGCGACGATGTGCCGGTCCGTGTCCAGGGGAGACACCACAGCGGCAATTGTGCACCAGGGTCTGGGGCTCGGGCCCTTCCTCTATCCCGAACCGGCCAGGCGCCCACCCGAGCGCACCTCTGGTGAGCATGGGGCCGCCGTCGGTCAGGACCGGAAGTAGGACTCTGCCGAGCGCTGGAGCAGTACCCACAGGGTATAGACCCCGATGGCGGTGCCCACCGGGAAGTTGAATAGGTTCAGGGCGGCCACCACGATAGCCAGTATCCGAGCCCAGTTCTGACGGGCGAGCAGCCCCCAGCCCGCGGCGATGCCGGGCAATGAGAGCAGGGCCAGGAACAGGGCCACACCTGCGCCTACGATGCCCAGCACACTGAAGGCGGTCGGGTCCATACTGACCAGACCGATACCAGAGAGCATCAAGAAGACTAAGCCACCGATCAGCAGGAAGAGGGCGTGGCTGATTATGAGTACCCAGCCCACAATGGTGACGTGAAGCCGCAGGTCGTGTTCGCTTATCTGGTCCATCCGATTCCTCCCATTCTAACTACCTTGCGTTCCGTGCTCACGCTCTAGGCTATGGACCGCGCTAGTAGGCTGCCCGGTAGATGGCCTCAGCGTCGGCGACGGTGATCTCCGCCGGGTTGTTCTTGAGCAGCCGAGTGACCTTCATGGCCGACTGGGCCATCCCCGGTAGGGCACCTTCCGGCACCCCAAGGTCGGAGAGGCTGGTGTCTAGCCCGCACTCCCGGTAGAGGGCAGCCAGCCGGTCCAGTCCCCGGCGGGCTGTCTCCGCTGGCGTGTCGGCAGGCGTGGCGCCCAAGGCGATCGCCACATCGGCGTAGCGCTCGGGCATGGCGGGCAGGTTATGCTTCATCACGTGCGGCAGGAGCAGGGCATTGGAGAGCCCGTGAGCCACGTGGAACTCGCCGCCTAGAGGATAGGCCAGGGCGTGGACCGCCCCCGTCCCCACCGGCCCCAGGCACAGCCCCCCGAGAAGGCTGGCCAGGGACATCCCCTCACGAGCTTCCACGTCGCTGCCATCCGCCACCGCCCGGGCCAGGTATGCCCCCACCAGTTCGATGCCCTTGAGGGCGTAGGCATCCACCATGGGGTGTGCGAACCGGTTGGCGTAGGCCTCCAGGCAGTGAGTGAGCGCATCGGCCCCGGTCGCCGCGGTGACGGCGGGAGGGACGGTCAGAGTGAGCAGCGGGTCCACGAAGGCGGCATCCGGCATCAGGTAGGGGCTGATGATGGCCTTCTTGAGCTGCTCCGCCCGGTCCAGCACAATAGCGTTGGGCGACACCTCGCTGCCGGTGCCCGAGGTGGTGGGCAGGCAGATCAGGCGAGGGCGCCGGGGCGGGACCGTGTTGGGGGTGAAGAACTCGGCTGCAGGCCTGTCCACATCTGCCAGCCCGGCCACCAGCTTAGCCAGATCCATGGCGCTGCCGCCACCGATCCCCACCACCGCATCAGGGCCAAACGCCCGCGCCTGAGCCCGGACGGCCTCCAGCAGTTCCAAGTCTGGCTCGGCCGAGACGGCGGAGAAGATCTGGGTGGTCATCCCGGCGTCCGCCATGGCGGCCGCTAGGCGCTGGGCGTGCTCCAGGACTGGGGGGCTAGTGACGATGTAGGCGCGGCGGCATCCGGCTCGGAGCAGGTCCTCTGGTACACCGTCGGCGCACTGGGGGCCAAACACAATCCGGCCGGGCTGCAATAGGGTGATGACCCGCATGAGGTTCTCCTGAAAAGGCTGGCGCCATCGGCGAGGACCCGGCACCATGCTACAATGTAGGCGGTATTGTGCCTTGGGAAGGGCGGGTAGGCAATGGCGGTCAGCCCGCCCGGCCCCTCACCCCACCCCCAGCGGATAGCGCCCCCACTCCTCCTCTAGCCGGTGCAGGTAGTCGTAGGTCTCAACCGCGATATCGGGCCCAATCGAGTGCGTGCCCAGGATCAGCCCGCCCTCCTTCCCTGCCGCCAGTGCCCGCTTGAGCCCAGCGGCGATGGCCTCCCTGTCCCCGCTAGGCAGGGCGAAAGCGTTGTCCAAGCCCCCGATCAGGGCCAACCGATCCCCGTAGCGCTCCCGAAGCGAGAGTATGTCCATGCCCGCCTTGGGCTCGATGGGCTGGATGGCGTCCACCCCCGCCTCCACCAGCATATCCACCAGCGGCAGGATGTTGCCGTCGCTGTGGAAGACGACGAAGTCCGCCCCGGCCTCCTTGTAGGCCGAGACCATCTCCGCCATCAGGGGCAAGAACACCCGCTCGAAGGTGCGCGGCGAGACCATCGGGCCGGCATTGGCCCCGATGTCATCGTAGATCCAGATGCCAGAGAGCCGCTCCCCGCCCAGCCGCAGCGACTCCACCCCGACTGCCGTGAGATGCCGGGTCAGCAGCCCCGCCAGCTCCCGCGCATAGGCCTCGTCGCCCGCCAGGTCCATCAGCCACTCCACCTCTCCTCGCAGGTTGGCCGTGCGCAGGAACGGGCCGCCCGTCTTGGCAAAGACTGCCCGACGGGGATGCTCCCGCTCTATCCCGGCCAAGAACCCTCGGTAGCGGTCCGGTAGGCTGGGCGACTCGAAAGGAAGCTCCGGCAGCTTACGCGACTCGGGCAGGGCGACTGTCAGTGTCTCGCTGAACTTGGCCGCCGCCAGCGTGCGCGTCCGGCGCCCCCAGCCATCCCAGGAGACGGTCTCGTCCCCGTCTGTCCACTCCACCCTCTGCAGCGACGGCCAAGGGGTCTCGTCGGCAGCAACCACCGTCAGGTCGATGCCGTAGTAGTCCTCGGGGGACGAATCGGGACCCAGAGCCTTCTGCTGCCGCCAGTTGTCGGTGAACTCGGGCCAGAAGGAGTCATAGCGGGGTACTCGGTCAGGCGGTTGAAACGACAGGGCGGCTCTTACCCGACGCTCAGCATCACTCATCGGCCACCTCTGGTGGAGTGGTATAGTTGGTCGAGGCGGCGGGCCGGTCAGTTACTCGGCGTCCGGCTCCAGCCCCTTGACCACGGACTCGACGATGTCCGGATGGGCGCGGTCGAACTCCTTTATCGCCTGTTCGGCCGCGCGGAGGCGGGGTTCATAGGCTCGGGATATCTGCTCGGCATCCGGCCGTCCCGCGGCCACGGCCGCCTCGTACTCCGCCTGCTGGCGCTGCACGAGGCGCCGGTAGTCCATCATCAGGTCCTTGCGCCGCGCCTCCAGGACCCGCCTCTCACCGGTCTGCCGGAACTTGGTGTCGCGCTGCGCCTTGCCGAGCGCCCGCATGACCACCTCGGCCTCCACTTCGGTCAGGCCCACGATCGGCCGGTCGCCGTAGCCCCCGCCCAGGTAGTGGGTATAGCCGCCCTCTGGTGGGTCCATCTCGATCGGCTGGGTCGGGCCGGGAACGAACTGCCCGTTCACGTACACCTGAACCACGTACCAGCCCGGCGCGTTCTCATGCAGCCGGACCTCTACCGTCTGCCCCTGGCTGGTCCGCTTTCGCAGGATAGTCGTATCCACAGATCTCACCCCTGTCTGGTCGGGTTGCCTCTCGGGTCGTATCCTACCCCAGACCCGGGTTACAGGAATCCCAGGCTGGGACTCGAACGGCAGCCAGTTTACCATTTACCAGGCACTGGGTGCAGCCGGGGCCAGTCAGGATGAGCCAGGGCGGGAGGACAGGCGATCACGAGCCCTGAGCCCTCCCGGCCCTCGTCACCAAGCGAGACCCGATCACCCTCCGCGTCGGCGCAGGGTCTTGCCCACCGAGAACGCCTTGGCCACCCGCTCGCCTAGCCGGAAGTACTGCCCATCGGGGGTGAAGATCAGCGGATCCAGGGCGACAGCGTCAATCTTGCCGTTGGCGTCCAAGGCCGACTCGTCCACGTGCGTCTCCAGGATCTCCGCCAGGTAGAACTTGCTCGCGCCCGCCTCCAGCTTGCGCACGACACGGCACTCGAAGTTCAGGGGGCACTCGGCAATCATGGGCGAGGAGATCTGGGTGGAGGGCACCATCGTCCAACCACAGGTAGCCGGCTTATTGGGATCCTGGCGGCCGGAGACGATTCCGCAGTAATCGGTCTCCACGGCCTGCTTGCCGCTGGGCACATTGACAGTGAAGTTGCCCTCCTTATCAATGAAGGGGGCCGAGTAGTGGCTTTGGGCAATGTCCAGGGCCATCATGGGAGGGTTGCCCCCGACGATGCCCGCCCAGGCGATAGTGACGATGTTGGCGGTGTCCTCACCGGTCTTGACCGCCACCAGCAGCGCCGGCATAGGAAACAGGTCAGTCGTCCGTCCAAGCTGCCTCTTCGCCATGGTATAACCTCCTTGCGTTCAATGCGGCCACGACATGGCGCCAATCCCTGGTGCGGCCCCGATCATACCATACCGGCCGCTGGCCGCGAGCAGCCTGACGGAAAGGACCGGCTGCAGCTACACTCCGGCACTCCTGGGTGGTGTATTCACAGTTTGCCTACCGGTTCACTAGGTGTCATTCTTGACGATCTTGGTCATCTATCGTAGCATTTCCGGGTGTGTTGCCATACGTGACTAGGAGCAGCAACCATCCTATGGCTAAGGCGAAGGCTAAGCGTCATTCCAACAGCACCCCCTGGACTCAGCAGTACTACGTTAGTGGCATGCACTGCGCATCCTGTGAGCGGCTGATCGAGACTCGGCTCCGTACAGTTCCGGGCGTCACGGGCGTCCGCGCCTCGGTCGCCACCGGTCAGGTGACGCTGAGTGGCCGGGGCAAGCTCCCTGCTGCCCGCACCCTCTCCGCCCTCCTTAGTGATGAGGGCTACGTCATCACCGAGACCAAGCCCGCTGCTGACACCAACAGGCTTGGCAAGATAGCCCGGGCTGCCGGGCTGGTACTGCTCTTCTTGGCCGCCTTGCTGGCGCTGGAGCGATTGGGTCTGGCGGGCCTCATCACCCCCGGCGACTCAGCCTCATTGCCGGCGCTCTTCGGGCTAGGGCTGGTGGCCGGTCTGTCCTCCTGCGCCGCCCTGGTCGGGGGCATCCTGCTCAGCCTGTGCGCCAACTCCCGTGGCAGCCACTGGCAGGCACCGGTCACCTTCGTCGGGGGTCGCCTGGCCTCCTTCACCCTGGCGGGAGCACTTCTGGGCACCGTTGGCGAGAGGGCATCCCTGTCACCGACCACTGCCGCGGCGCTCGTGCTCCTTGCCGTTGCTTTCATGGCCATCACCGGCTTGAGGAACCTGGGCTGGACCGCACTTGGGCGCCTGTTGCCGGGGCCACGCCTGGGGCTTCCTATCGGCAACGGCTCCCGGTCGGGGGCGCTCGGGATGGCGGTCGCCGGCGCCCTGACGGTGTTCGTCCCTTGCGGCTTCACCCTGAGCGCGCAGGCCCTGGCGGCCCTGTCCGGGTCTGCCTTGGCCGGCGCCGGTGCCATGCTGGCCTTCGCCCTGGGCACAGCCCCTTCGCTCCTGGCGCTGGGCCTCTCGGCGACCGGCCTGGCTCGGCGGCCGCAGTACTCCCGGCGTCTCACCGCGTTGACCGGGGCAGCCCTGGTGGCCTTCGCCCTCTACTCCGCCAATGCCCAGCTGAACGTGCTGGGGCTGCCCAGTGCCAGCGACTTGGGCACCCTGGTGGCAACCCGTTCCCAGGCCCAAGCCGCTACCGGCCCGGCCCTGCCCCGGGTCACCGTCTCGAGCTCCTTGCCCACCGCCGCCCCTCCGCAAGACGAGGTGGGCCTGGCGCCCATGGTGGAGGGGGTGCAGGTGCTGCAGATGGAAGCCGGACCCTACTACTACACCCCGAGTCACTTCCGCTTGCGCGCCGGCGTGCCTGCTCGCTGGGAGATCACCGATCGCGGAGCCAGTGGGTGCACCAATGCGATCATATCGCGGGGTCTCTTCCCAGACCGGGTGGACCTGAAGCGTGGCGGCGTGGTCGTGAAGGAGTTCGTGCCCGAGCGTCCTGGTCTCTACAAGTTCAGCTGTTGGATGGGGATGGTCGCCGGGACCATAGAGGTGATCGAGGCAAGCTAAGTGAGCCAGGCCGGGTATACAGGCCGATTGCGTCTCCGCCGGCTCAGGCTCCTCCTTGAGGAGTCCGCGCTACTAGGCGCACCAGAGTGCACCCAGGCCCCAGGCGCGGGTTGACGCGCCCGCGCGTGCGCACTCCTCTCTCATGTCATCCCGAGCGCAGCGAGGGATCTGCCCCTCCCGAGAGCTAGAGATTCCTCGCTTCGCTCGGAATGACACACAAGGGCGATCGAATTGACAGAGAGAGGCGCTCGAAATGGCACTCACCCCGAGGAGTGCAGCGAGGGGTCACGTGTTACCGAGGGCCCGGGCGCACCAGTGTGTGCCTAGTAGCGCGCACTCCTCATTGCTTTGAGCCGGCCGAGGCAGAAGCTGCAATCGCCCGAGCCGGGTATAGGTTGGCAAACCAGGGGCCCCTAGTAGATACTGGGCTGATATCTGTTACCCAGGAGTTATGGCAGTGATCCGCCAGGACGTATCGCAGGATGTCAGTGCCGCCGTCTCCGCCCTGCTCGAGTCTTACGAGACCATCGGTGCTGTGAACCGGGTGGACGGAGCCGATATCCCCTCCCAACGACACATCATCGACATCCTACATACCATTCGGACTCTGCTTTTCCCCGGCTACTACGAGGAAGGGGCCATCGAGCCTATGGGCCTGCCCTACCTCACCGGGCAGAGGGTCGTTTGGGTCTACAGGCACCTGAGCAGCGAGATCAACCGTTGCCTCTGCTTCGAGTGCCGCGAGTACGACCAGTGCGAGCGTCTCCCGGAGTGCCGCCAGAAAGCTCAGGATATCGCCCTGGACCTGCTGCGGGCCTTGCCCGACCTGCGCGCCCAGCTCCAGCTGGACGTGCAGGCTACCCTATCCGGCGATCCGGCAGCCGTGAGTGCCAACGAAGTGATCTTGGCCTACCCCGGCATCGCGGCCATAACCGTGCATCGCGTGGCCCACTTCCTCTGGCGTCGGGAGGTCCCCCTCCTGCCCCGCATCATGAGTGAGTACATCCACCATCGCACGGGCATAGACATTCACCCTGGGGCCACCATTGGGGCCTCCTTCGCCATAGACCACGGCACCGGCGTGGTGATCGGCGAGACCACCCAGATCGGTGACCGGGTGAAGATCTACCAGGGGGTCACGCTCGGGGCCCTGAGCGTCTCTCGCGACCTGCGCGGGGTCAAGCGCCATCCCACCATCGAGGATGACGTCATCATCTACTCCGGGGCAACCATACTGGGCGGCGACACCGTGATCGGGCGGGGGTCCATCATCGGTGGTAACGTGTGGCTGGTGGAATCGGTGCCACCCTACTGCAAGGTGTACAACTCTCGCTCGTCCCAGGAGCCGATCGTCTCGCGTCGGACGCCGCGGGAAGTCGAATCCGCCCACACCTAGCCGCAAGGCTCTACTCCCGCCGATGGCCTCCGTCCTCGTCGGAGGCCTCGGCGGGCAGGAACTCGGGGTAGAGCAGCTCCATGCACTCCGGACAGATGCCGTGGCTGAACTCGGCGTCCGAGTGAGTCCGGAGGTAGTCCTCGAGGGCGCTCCAGTAGCCGCTGTCATCGCGGACCTTCTTGCAGTGGGCGCAGATGGGCAGCAGGCCGCTGAGCGTCTTCACCCGCGACAGAGCCTCCCTCAGTTCGGCGATGAGCCGCTCTTGTTCTGCCTCCGCCCTCTGCCTCTCGATGGCCGTGCCTACCTGAGTGGCCAGAAACGCCAGGGTCTCCAGGTCGCTTTGGGTATACCCAGGCCCGTCGCCCACCAGCCAGGCGATGAGGATCCCCACGGCTCTGCGTTGGCCCTCCCAGCTTGACAGGGGTGCGGCAATACACTCCCGCCACGCCGGTAGGGCCTCAAGCAGACCTTGTCCGTACCACTGAGCCAGAGTGCTGGCCCCCACGTGCATGGGTTTGCGCGACCGATGCGCCTCTTCAACAGCCAGCGCCGACGCTGCATCAGAGAGCTCGCCTGGGCCTGGCGTGCCTCGCTCCACCCGCACCGGCTCCACCTCCTGGCCCAGGTCGGGCACTATCTTCCAGCACTCGCACCCTTCCTCGCGGTCCAGGCAGAGGTCGAAAACATCGGCCCTAACCAGGCTGGCTAGCGTGGGGCCGATCAGGGACAGCAGCTCAGCCTGATCGGTGGACACATGTGCGGCCTCGGACATCTGGTAGACGGCTTCGCGCATGCGGTCGGCCAGGCGGCGGGCCGTGACGTCCTCGAGGATGACGGTAGTACCGCTGAACTTGCGGCTCACGTCGGTCATGCGCTTGAGCTTGAGGTGGAAGTGGCGCACCCCCTGGGTGGTGACGATCGAGCGCTCAATGCGTTCCTCGTCGCTGCTCGATGCCGCAAAGCGCTGAGCGTCGGCAGTGAGCCAGGCCAGGATCCCCTCCGCCGGCCTCTCCCCGTAGTAGGCCGAGCCTGGCTGCCCCGTTTGCCCCAACAGCTGCAGCGCTTCGTGGTTGAGGTTGTCCACCCGGCAGTCGGCATCGAGCAGCACCACCGGGTCGGAGAGGCTTTCGAAGACGGTCAGGTACTTGTTCTTCTCGTTGGTGAGGGCGCGATTGTGTTCCTGCAGCTCCGCCACCATCTGCCTGCCGGTCTGTGAGGTCCACTCCTCGCAGAAGCCAAGCTCCACTCGATCGAAGAACAGGTTGATGTAGTGCAGGCACCGCCGCTCCCGCTCCCGCGGGTACCCCTGTTCCCGCAGCAGGTCGCAGTAGGTTCTCCGGTAGTACTTGATGAGCCCCAGGAACATGGTCAGGGTAATGCCGCGTCCGCGGTGCAGGCGGGCCTCGTGTACCCCAAAGGCAGCGGCAGGGTGCAGTGAGTAGCGCTCGTCGGGGGTTGGCTCGGTCAGGCCGCTGCCCAGCGAGTCAAGCAACGCCTTGGACAGGCCGGCGACGGAAGCACGCCAGGCCTCCACCAGGGTCGAAGTGTAGCGGGTGTAGCCCCACTCGGTGGCGTAGTGGAGGAGCCGCTGTACCAGCCAGTCCTCACATTCGGTTATGACCTGTGCGAAGCCGTCCAACACGCATCAGCTTTCCGGAGCCTCGCCCCTCTCAGGCGCCGAGGTCCAACTCAGAAGAGAGCATTCCCCGCCGGCCGGTGATGGCCGATCATTGCATGATATCGGCCCGACCCCATGGGCTCTTGAGGGGCAGCAGCCCCACCGGGCATAAAGCGAGCGTCAATCCTCCCCGGCTCGCAGCCAGCGGTCCATCCAGGCGTAAGCCAGGGCTCGCGCGTCATCGGGGCAGGAATGACGGCTGCCATGGAGGTAGCAGGCGAAGGCGCCTTCGGCCCCCAGGACGCGGTAGACCCGGTTCACTCGTATCGTCAGCTCCGCCACTTCATCCGTCGAAGCAAAGCATTCGTCGTTGAGCGCGGTCAGGTTGAGGAACGCCCGAGGGGCGATCAGGGCGGCCAGATGGTGGAAGTCGAACGGGGCCGGCTGACCGTTCAGGAACAGCGGGCGGAGCCTGGGCATGTACTGGTACCAGTGGTCCCGCGCCCACTCCAGCCGGCGGGCGTCGCCGGCGAAGGTAGTTACCCCGCACGAGGACACAGCACACTTCACCCGTTCGTCAGCACCGGCCGTGAAGAGCGTGCTGTGGCCGCCCAAGCTGTGACCGATCATTCCCAGCCGGTCCGCGTCTACCTCCGGGCGCTGGGACAGGAAGTCCAGCGCCCGCTGCAGGTCCCAGATGGTCTTGCCCACCGCCGACCATTCCGGGTAGCGCCGGTACAGGTCCGCAGTGTCATAGTGGCGCAGCCCCGGCGTGCACCGCTCGCCGGCCGACACGTGATCCGGCGCCAGCGTCACGTACCCACGCCGCGCCAAGTCTCGGGCGAAGGCGTATTGAGGGTTGCCGCCCAGCCCGACCGGTTCGTCCTTTCCCAGAGGAGTCGTCTGGTGAGGGACCAGGACCCCCGGCACGCGACCGGCCCGGGCCTTGGGCACCAGCAGCCAGGCCGGCACCCGCTCCCCCACGTCCACGCTGTAGGTCACGCGGTACCGGATGTAGTCACCCTCGTCGTGGCCGTCCTGGATCTCTGGTTCCAGGGGCACCGGCTCGCCAAGCGGCGGCTCGCCGATGATGGAGCCGAAGGCGGACACGATCTGCGCCCGCCTGACCTGCCACTGCTCGGCAGTGGTAATGCGTTCCACTCCGGATGGGGTCTGTAGCTCTAAGAGGTCGGTAAGGCAACCCACGCACTACCTCCTGCCTAACCTGGCTCGCTCACTAACGAGCGGCCCAAAGCATTCCCCGCCGCTGGATCTCTCTGGCCTCGGGGACATCGAAGTCGGCAGCCACGTGGCCCAGGGAGGAGTAGAACACTCTCCCCTTCCCCCACATGCGCTTCCACACCACCGGCATGACCGTACCCTTGATCCAAGGCGCCGCTGGGCTGTCGAAGGTGGTGGTGGCCAGGACCCTGTTGCCGGGGTCCACGTGCATGTAGTACTGCTCGGAGTGCATGGCGAAGTCGGAGATGCCCCGAGTGATCGGATCCTCGTGGTCTACGATGTTGACGATGTAGTCAGTGATCCCATCGGGGTGCGAGACCCACTGGCCACCGACCATGAACTGGTACTCGGTGTTCTGGCGGAAGGCGTCGCCCATCCCACCGTGCCAGCCGGCAATGCCCACGCCACTCTTGATGGCATCGAGCAGTCCCTTCTCCTGCTCGCGGGTGATGGTGCCCATCGTCCAGATGGGCACCACCAAGCTCAGCGCCTGCATCTTCTCCGTATCGAGGTAGACGTCCAGGGTGTCTGCCACCTCCACCTCGAACCCCTCCTGCTCCAGGATGGGCACGAAGATGTCGGCACACTGCTTGGGCTCGTGGCCGAGCCAGCCTCCCCACACTACCAGCGCCTTTCTCACCGCCCTTACCTCCTTGGTCTGTCGCGACGACCTGCGTGCTTCTTGCAGTATCAGATCCCACCTGGCCCTTGCAGGACTCCCTGCAATCGGCCATGATAGGCTACGAGCGGGCTTGGGTTTCCCCTTAGCCCGCACCGGGCTAAGGCACTCCCAAATCCATGCCCGCCCTGAGGTCGGTCATGACCGCACGAGCGCGGCTGGTCTCCTTCGTGATCTTAGGCCGCCCCCACTTCCTGGCTGGCGCCCTAGTGCTCTACGCCTCCGGTGCCGCTGGGGCCTACTACCTCGGTTACCCGCTGAACGTGTCCACCTTTGCCTGGGGCCTGGCCTGCGTCCTCGCCACCCAGCTCATGACCCACTACAGCAACGACTACTACGATAGTGCCGCCGACGCCCTCAACCGTACCCCAACCCTGTGGTCGGGGGGCAGCCGGGTGCTGGTGCGGGGCGATCTTCCGCCAGAGGTGGCCCAACGCGCGGCCCTGGCGTTCGGCTTGGCTGCCGCGGCCCTCGGGCTCTACCTGACGTTCGGGCTGGGCACCGGCCCCTTGGTCCTGCCCTTGGTAGGGATAAGCATGGCATTAGCCTGGGCCTACAGTGCCCCTCCCCTGCGGCTACACTCTCGCGGG
This sequence comes from Anaerolineae bacterium, assembly GCA_050945695.1. Taxonomy (GTDB): domain Bacteria; phylum Chloroflexota; class Anaerolineae; order DRVO01; family DRVO01; genus Ch71. Next base: position 33,883 of record JBMNTK010000010.1, read on the forward strand.
CTGGGCGAGCTGGACGCCGGCTTCGTGGTGGGCGTCCTCACGCCCCTTATCGGCCACTACTTGCAGACCGGTCGAGTCTCGCCTTCCGCCCTGCTGGCCGCCATCCACCTGCTGCCGGTGGGCTTCACCATGATCCTGGCCGTGCAGTTCCCCGATGCGATCGGTGACGCCCTGGCCGACAAGCGCTCCCTGGTGGTGCGCCTGGGAGGGGCCCGCGCGGCCCTCGTCCACAACGGCGCCCTGGCCGCCGCCTACCTCTCCCTCGTTCCCCTGACGGCACTGGGCCTGCCCCCGGCCATCGCCCTGGTTACCGCCCTCACCCTGCCTCTGGCGGTGGTGCAAATACGGAGCCTGCACCGCGGGGCCTGGCTCGACCCTCGCCGCTTCCCGGGGCTCACCCTCCGGGCCATCCTCATCATCGGGCTGACGGGCACCGCCCACCTGGTCGGGTATCTCCTTTCGGCTTAGGGAGACTCACCGCAGAGACCGCTGAGAACGCCGAGAAAAGAGGAAGGGAAAGGAAAAGGTTAGGTCCCTGTGTAACCCTTTCAAGTCACCAGCATCTGTCCCCTTGCGCGCGGCTCAACGCTAGGCTTCGCCCTCCTGCTCTCTTCTTCCTTTCCCTCTGCGCTCTCTGCGGTCTCTGCGGTGAAATCCCTACTGCGGTCCCAGCACAGCGCGCTCGACGTCATCCGGGCTGACGCCGGGCAGGGTCACACCCGGCTGGGAGAGATAGGCGGCTGCAGCGTGGCCGATGGCCTCCACCCGAACGCCCTCCAGAGCGCGGGCTAGGCCATCCAGGGCATCAGGCGGGTCGGCGAAGATGTCGCCCGAGAAGTCCACCCACGTCACCCGCCCCTCCTCCAGGGCACAGTGACAGCGCAGCAGCCCTCCCGGCGACTTCCAGACGCTTTCCCGAAGCTCCACCCCTTCCCGCACCCGCAGACGTCGGGTCTCCTGGGCCCGCTGCACCTCCCGCAGCCAGTCCTCATCGGTCAGGCGGGCGATCGTGCCCGGCACCGCGGCGCTGACTTCCGCCGGAAGCGCATTCGTGGGCTCCAGCGCATAGGTGGGCGCCAGGGTCTCGGTGAGCGCCTGGGCAAACTCCCGCGCCACCTCCTCTCGGGTGATCCCCGGCTCCAGCTCCACCAAGCTCACCAGGTTCTCCCGCATGCCCCGATAGGCCTTGTCCCGGAACTTCTCGTCGGGCACGCGCAGGACCGAGGCCATGGCCTCGTAGTCGAAGTCCAGGAGGATGTTGCCCACGACCACCGCTGCCTGGCCGATCACCCCGGCCCCGTTGCCGGAGATCTTCCTGCCGTCCACGGTGACGTCATTGGCGCCCCGAAGCTGCGCCTCCACCCCCAACCGCTTCAGCGCCAGCACCACGCCCTCCAGCCCCAACCGGAACAGGGCGCGGTAGTCCAGCGAGGAGCGCTCGTAGGGCAGGACGAGCTGGTAAAACACCTGTCCCGAGTCCAGGTAGACGGCGCCACCGCCCACCTCTCGCCGCACGATGGGCAGGCCTCGAGCGGCGCAGCGGCCGACGTCCACCTCCCGGTCCAGGTCCTGGAAGCGGCCGATACACACGTACGGTTGGATGGGCCAGAGGACGTTGGCGGCAAACCGGCCCAGATGGGCCTGGGCATGGTAGATGGCCTGGGTTTGGGCCCAATCCACCCCACCCAGGGTATGCAGGGGTAGGACCTGTCCGCTCATAGGTTGTATTTCTTCTGCTCGGCGGCAATGAAGGAGCGGAACTCGTCTGTGCCCGGGCGAAGCAGCCGGCTCAGGTCCTCCTCGAGGTTAGCAGGCCGCAGGCGCACCATCCACCCTTGCCCATAGGGCTCCCGGTTCACCAGGGCCGGCTCCCACTCCAGCTCTTGGTTGAAGGCGACCAACTCGCCGCTCACCGTGGCGTTGATGCGCCCCACCCACTTCCCGGACTCGATGGAGAACATGGGCTCGCCTTGCTTCACGTTACGATTGAGGACAGGCGGCTCCACGTAGACGATCTCGCCTGCCAGGGCCTGCCCGAAGGCGGACATGCCCTGGACCACCTCGTCGCCCTCCACTCGGGCCCAGTTGTGGGTGGTATCGTAGAAGAGGTCATCGGGAAACTCGTACTTACCTATCTTCATCACTCACTCCGAGCGGGAGAACTTACGAGATTAGAGCCGCGCCGGACGAAGCGTCGCCCGGTCGCGTGCGGCGGTGCGAGAAGGAATCGTTTCCTGTCCCTATCCCTTACTTCCTGACGCCCTGGCCTGCTCCAACACCTCGGCTAAGTCCAGCGTGGGCATCCGTTGCCGCGCCCGGCGGGCGGCTGCGCTCAGCGTGCGCTTGCACTGAGGGCAAGCGGTCACGATAGCCTGGGCCCCCGTCTCCATGGCCTGGGCAAACCGCCGGTCGGCGATGGCCTGGGTCAGCTCCGGCCGGGCCATTTCTACGTCTCCGCCCCCGCCGCAGCACAGCGACCGCTCCCGATTGTCGGCCATCTCCACCAGCTCCAGCCCCGGAATGGCCCGCAGGACCTGGCGGGGCAGCTCGTAGATGCCCGACAGGCGCCCTAGGTCACAGGGGTCATGGTAAGTCACCTTCAGGGGCACGGGGCCCAGCTTGAGCTCGCCAATCCGCTCGGCCAAGAGCTCGGCAGCGTGCAGGACGGGCAGGCCCAGCTCGCTACCCAGCCACTGGGGGTACCAGTCGTGCAGGGTATGGTAGCAGGAGGGGCACGAGGTGACCACCATCCGGGCCCCGGAAGCCTGGATGAGCTCCTGGTTGCGCCGGGCCAGCGTTAGCGCCTCGTCAGCCTGCCCGCTGGTATAGAGGGGGAAGCCGCAACAGACCTCCTCCGGCCCCAGGGTAGCTACCCGCAAACCCAGGCCCTGCAGCAGGGGCACGAGCGTCTGCGGCAGGGCGAAGGCCTGGGGGTAGAGGGAGGATACGCAGCCGACAAAGAGCAAGACGTCCGGTGCCCCTTCGGCGCTGGATGGTGCCGCCGCCAGGTTAGCCTGCCAGGAGAGCCGGTCCTGGGCCGGGCGTCCGGCGATGTTGCCCGTGCGCAGGGTCTGCTCCGCCGTGGCCCGGATGGACTCCGGGGCCAGGCCGGCGGCCGCTAGCTGCCGGCGCTGGGCC
>JBMNTK010000011.1:0-35786 GCA_050945695.1 Anaerolineae bacterium
CTCCTTGCTGAGGGGCAGGCGAGCCGCCTCGATCTGGGAAAGGTCCAGGACATCGTCAATGAGCCCGAGCAGGTGAACCGCGCTCTCGTATAGCTCCTGGATATCGGCGCGGAGGTCCGCCGTCCAGCGAACGCCCTGGTACGACTCGGGCGAGGCGTACATCATCTGGGAGAACCCGACGATCAGATGTAGCGGGGTGCGCAGCTCGTGGCTGATGTTGGCGGCAAACTGGGCCTTCATCTGCCGGGCCCGTTCCGCCTCCTCGCGTGCCTCTGCCAGGTCATAGGTGGTGCGCTTCAGGAGCGCGTTGGCCTCTCGCAGGGCCTTCAGGGTAGCGTTCCGCCGCCCACGCTCCTGCTGCAGTGCAGCGCTCAGTACGCGGCTGGACTCGTAGCCGTCCAGCGCCCAGCCGAGCACAGTGTACAGGTTCCGGGACGTCAGCCAGCCGGCGGCAGCCAGCGCCCAGAGACCCACCACAAACGGGAAGGGACTCCCGCCCCCAACGACGGCTGGGTCGCGCCCAGCCGCCACAACCAGCAAGAGGGTGCCAGTGGCGGCGGCCAGGAAGCTGACCCGAGAAGACGAGACGAGCGAGCAACAACTGACCGCCAGCAGGAGCACCACGAGCGCGGTGGGGGACCGGTCAAGGAAGAGGGCGACCACGACAACAGCCAGGAAACCGGCGGCGATGACGGCCTGCCGCAGCCAGGCCGTGCGACGCACGCTCAGGAGCACGAGACCGAAGGCGAACAGGCTGCCGGGCAGGGCCAGCGGGTCCCAGACGAACGACGCGTTGGCGACCACAGCATACCCAACGCCCCAGATGTACCCAACCGCCATCAGGGCAACCGCTAGCGACCCCACAGCGGAAGCCCGGAGCTCAGCCAATTCCCCCACCCAGTCGGTAGCCGAGATGGCGCCACCCTGAGGCGCGGATACGGACACACGCGGTAGCGGGGACACGGGCATGGCACGTCCTCCACCTGCTGCGGCTCATCTGACTCGAGCTCTTTCTGGGTGTGATTGTCGCACACGCGGGGCGCCGCCGCGATCACGGAGGCGGCTAGCCTGGGATCGTCGCTGGCGGCCGGGGTCTCGACGGGGTCAACGACGCCGTCAACCCGGTGGGGACGGTCCGACCGGGCCTAGCCCAGACTACTGTCCATCGGGAGGACGGCATACCAAGCTACCGAAGGAGCACCCTCGGCCTCGTCCCGCTGGATCAGGGATGAGCATAGAGATGCCTGTTGCGCTCTCTTGACTGATCTGCCGGTGCTAGGGTGACCAGAGAAGCGCAGCATGCATGACGAACAGAGAGGCTCTACTTCAGTTGCTTTCTCATAACCAGCTTGTTCTCTGTCTCATAACACACTGTGAAACCGCTCTTTCGGTACAGTCCGACAGGCCCCATGCAATCCTCAGCCACATCGCTGAACTCTCTGTTTGGGTATGCCTCCACGAAGTGAAACCCATCTTCGGCCGCATCGGAACAGACACGTTCTACGAGACGCCCAGCGACGCCCCGTCTATGCATCTCCGGCGCGATGGCGAAGCAGAATATGGACTTGACCTTCACACCCGATGCAGGATCCTCAGTAGGTATAGCGCCCATAAACCTCCGCCAGCAGTAGGATCCCAGGCAGTCCGTCTTAGTGTTTGCATTGCACCAGCCGATAGCTTTGCCGTCGCAATAGGCCAGATAGCCTTGTATATGGCCGTACTTAATACATTGGACTGCGTAATCTCTTCTATTATCTACCGAGGATGCCAGGTCTCTTCCTTCGTAATCCTCGCTGCACCACCACACACAATAGCATCTGTGCTCATCTTTGTGGGTGGCATGCGGGGTAGTGTCGAAGAAGTGCACGTAATCAGACACGAGCTCTGGTGTCAGCCTGCGAATCTCGACGTTCACTACCTCTGCCTCCATTGGAGCCGTACCCGCGTCTGTCCCTCTGCCTGGCTCCCAGACGACTCTAGGCTGTGCCTCATCATCATGCGGCGTCAGACAAGAGAAGTCGTGCGCAGGAGCTCTCGGTGACTTCACTGCAGAACACTTGAAGCGGGAGACGGGACTCACACCCACAGCAGACCGCCCGCTGCACTTCGGAGCAGCACGCACAGAGACAGGTGGACGCCGATGGCCTGCCTAGTTTCGACCGGGCAGGCCCGATGCTCACAACCAGGGTCTGTCTACGCTATCCCCCCTCGGCCCCGATCCGTTTGTCCGCACCCACGCTTCGGTACCCCCGCTGCTGCGCCGATGCCTGCAGTCTATCCGGACACGTCTCACGTGGCGACAGAGGCGTGGTGGTCTGAGGCAGCGTCCGCATCCGCCCACACGGCACGAACGAAGGAGGTCCCATCCGCCCGGTGGGGCATCCTTCAGACGGTCACGCGAGAGCGAGACCGGACTCGCCTCCGGAGCTGGCGCAGCGCACCCGGGGCCCTATGTCGGCCGACCCAGATAGAGCACTAGTCGCCACCGCCAGTGGCATCCGTCCGACCAACACAAAGAGGCTGAGGACACGCCTCAGCCTCTGGTCTATAAGCGGGAGACGGGACTCGAACCCGCGGCAACCTGCTTGGAAGGCAGGAGCTCTACCACTGAGCTACTCCCGCGCGCTTCCGGGGGACTCGGCCGAGTATACTTCACGCCCGTACCCTCAGCAATCCCCCAGGTCGGGGTGAGAGGACTCGAACCTCCGACTTCAGCGTCCCAAACGCTGCGCGCTAACCAACTGCGCCACACCCCGGCAACCTTAAGTATACGCCATCCGCCCCCTTCGGTCAACGCGCGTGGGCCAGGGCAGTGCCGGCACTGCCCTGGCCCCTCCCCGAGGCCGCCTTCCGACTACAGCCTCCCGGGCGCGGCCGCGTGCAGGTCACTGGTGCAGGCCGGGCACCGGACGGCGTTGATCGGGACCACGGTGCGGCAGTACGGGCACTCCTTGGTCGTGGCGGTCGCCGGCGGAGCCGCCCGCAGCCGGTTGACCGCCTTGACCAGCAAGAAGACCACGAAGGCGATGATCAGGAAGCTGATTATGGTGTTGATGAAGATCCCGTAGTTGATGGTAGGGGCTCCGGCCGCCTGGGCCGCGGCTAGGTTGGGATAGGGCTGCCCCGACAGGTTGATGAAGAGGTTGCTGAAGTCAATCCCGCCGAGCAGTAGCCCGATGGGAGGCATGATGACGTCGTTGACCAGCGAGTTCACGATCGAACCGAATGCGGCACCGAGGATGATGCCCACGGCCAAGTCGAACGCGCTACCCTGAGCGATGAATGCCTTGAACTCCTTCCACATTGTGCTTCCTCCCTATGGGGATCGGTGTGGACCCGGCTCCCGATCGGATACCGGGTCCTTGGTCGCGAATCGAACAGGCTGCCTCGTGCGGTCAGGAGGACTACTGAATCGCGTACACGACTTGCAGGCTGGTGCGAAGCTCGAGCTGGCCGGGCACGATAGGACCGGCGCCGCCGCCGAGCCCCAGCGCCCTCTCCACCCCAAACAAGGGTCCAGGGACGCCAGTGATCACCTCGCTGGCGCTCAAGAGCTCACCCAGCTCGACTCCGGCAAGCTCGGCCAGGTGCTCAGCCTTCATGCGCGCATCGTCCATGGCCTCCTCGCGGGCACTGGTCTCGAACTCCGACCAGTCGCCCCGCGTCAGGCTCACGCCGAAGATGCGGTTGGCGCCCGCCTCCACCGCAGCGCCCAGCACCTCGGCCACCGCATCCAGGTCCCGGATGGTCACATCCAGGATGTTCGACACCCGGTACACGGGCTCAACGGTGAGGCCCGGCCCACGGATGCCCTCGTCGAAGAAGATGCTGTAGTTGGCGGTGCGCATGTCCTCGGGGGCCACCCCTGCGGCTTCCAGGGCCGCCATGATCTGGCTCATCACCTCCTGGTTCTGGGCTACCGCCTCCTGGATGTCCGCCGCTCCGTTCTCGTACCCGACGGTGGCAGTGGCCCGATCGGGGGTGGCCTGCGCCACCCCTTCGCCCACCACCAGCACGTAGCGGACCTGGTCACCGGTAGGGGCCGGGGTAGCGGTCGGTTCCGGGGTCTCACCCTCGGCCCCTTCGGGCAGGAGCTCGAACGTCACCTGGATGCGCACCGATACCTCCAGTTGCCCCGGAGCTATGGGGCCCGCCTGGGCCGTCGGAGCTTCCGTCGCCAACCCGCCAGCAAAGAGCGGGATCGGGCCTCCGGTGACGACCTCGCTGATGCTCACGATGGGGCCCACCCCGACGCCCTGCAGCTCGGCTAGCGCCTCTGCCCGGTCACGCGCATCCTGCATGGCTTCCTCGCGTGCCTGAGACATGGCCTCCGACGGGTCCTGCACCGTCAGGCTCACGCCGTAGATGCGGTTGGCCCCGGCGGCTATGCCGGCATCTAGGACCTCACCAATGGCGGCGATGTCCTCGATGGTGACCAGCACCGTGTTGAACACCCTGTACACCGGCTGCGCGGGCTCATCCGGCCCCCGGATGCCCTCATCGAAGAAGATGCTGTACTCGCTCGTGCGGATGTTCTCCTGAGAGACGCCGGCCTCCTGCAGGGCCTGCAGCACGGCGTTCATCCTCTCCTCATTCTCCGACACCGCCTGGGCGACGTCGGGAGCAGAGCTTTCCACGCCCAGGTTGGCCATGGCCGCATCAGGGCTAACACTAACCGTCCCCGTGCCCACGACGGTGATGTTGCGGGTCACCGCTCCCGCCTGCGCCAGGGCCGGGACGGAGCCGGCCAGCACCAGAGAAAGCACTATCAAGATTGATAACGCGGTCGAAATACGCTTAGGCATACGTTCCTCCATGTGTTCAAGACATCTCCGGGAGGTAGGCCCTTGCACTCCCGTGCGCCGGCTCGGCTACCCGGCCGCCTCCCGGTGCTCGGCCAGCTTCAGCAGCACCGGCACCACGCTGTCCGGCTCCAACGAGATCGAATCGATCCCCTCCTCAACCAGGAAGACGGCAAACTCAGGGTGGTTGCTGGGCGCCTCACCGCAGATGCTCACCTTCCGGCCGGCCGCATGGGCCGCTCGGATGAGGTCACTGATCGTGCGCTTGACCGCCTCGTGCGTCTCGTCGAACAACTGGGCCAGCTGCGCTGAGTCGCGGTCCACTGCCAGGACGAACTGCGTAAGGTCGTTGCTGCCGATGGAGAAACCGTCGAAGCGCTCCGCGAACCGGTCCGCCAGTATCACGTTCGACGGGATCTCCGCCATCACGTAGACCTGAAGCCCGTTCTCGCCTCGGCGCAGGCCGTTCTCCGCCATCACCTCCAGAACCCTATCGGCCTCCTCGGGCGTGCGGCAGAACGGTATCATCACCACCACGTTGTCCAGTCCGATTTCCTCCCGGGCTCGCTTCACCGCCCGGCACTCCAGGGCAAACCCCGGTCGGTAGGCGTCGCTATAGTAGCGCGATGCTCCCCGGAAGCCGAGCATAGGGTTGGCCTCGTCAGGCTCGAACTGGCGTCCGCCGATGAGGTTGGCATACTCGTTGGTCTTGAAGTCGCTCATGCGCACGATCACCGGGTTCGGGTACTGGGAAGCGGCGATCTTGGCGATGCCCAGCGCCAGCAGCTGGACGAAGTACTCCGTCTTGGACTCATACCCCTCGGTCAGGCGCTCGATCTCGGCCCGGGCGGCGCGGTCCGTGAGGTTGTCGAACTCCACCAGGGCCATGGGATGAGCCTTGATGATGTTGTTGATGACGAACTCCATCCGGGCCAACCCTACCCCTCGGGTGGGCAGGCGCCACCAGCGGAAGGAAGCCGCCGGGCTGGAGATGTTCATCATTATCGGGGTGTCCACCTCGGCCACCTGGCTCAGGTCGATTTCCGTGGCCTCGAACTCCAGGATGCCCTCGTAGACGTGCCCCACGTCGCCCTCGGCGCACGATAGGGTGATCTCCTGCCCGTCCCGGAGCACCTTGGTGGCGTTCCCCGTGCCCACGATGGCCGGGATTCCCAGCTCCCGGCTCACGATGGCAGCGTGCGAGGTCCGGCCACCATGGTCGGTGATGATGCCGGCCGCTCGCCGCATTATGGGCACCCAGTCAGGGTCGGTCATCCCGGTGACCAGGATGGCACCGTCCTCGAACCGCCCCATATCCTGCGGGCTCTCGATGACGTTCACTTTGCCGGTGGCGATAGCCTGACCGATCGCCAATCCCGACAGGATGGGCTCGCCCATCTGGAGAAGCGTGAAGGTCCTGAGAGAGGTCGCCTCCCTCTGTGACTGCACGGTCTCCGGCCGGGCCTGGACGATGAACAGCTCGCCGCTGTCGCCATCCTTGGCCCACTCGATGTCCATCGGGCGGCCATAGTGGTCCTCGATGGCCACCGCCCAGCGGGCCAGCTGCAGGATCTCCTCGTCGCTCAGCACGAAGGAGTGGCGCTCTCCCGCGGTGGTGTCCATCTCCTTGGTGGTCTCTGTCCCGCCGGTGGCGTAGACGATCTTGCGCTCTTTGGCGCCCATCTGCTTTTCGATGATGGGGCGCTTGCTGGGGTCCCCAAGCAGGGGCTTGAAGACCTGGTACTCGTCCGGGTTGACGCTCCCCTGCACCACCGTCTCGCCCAGCCCCCAGGAGGCGTTGATCACCACCACCTCCGGGAACCCGCTCTCGGTGTCCAGGGTGAACATCACCCCGGCCCCGGCCTTGTCCGAGCGGACCATCTTCTGCACGCCCACCGACAGCGCCACCGACATGTGGTCGAAGCCACGGTCCTGGCGATAGCTGATGGCACGGTCGGTGAACAGGGAGGAAAAGCAGCTGCGACACGCCTCCAGCAGCTCGGCCTCTCCCCGGATGTTCAGGAACGTCTCCTGCTGCCCGGCGAAGCTCGCCTCCGGGAGGTCCTCGGCGGTGGCGCTACTGCGCACAGCCACGTCAACCTCGTCAACGCCATACCGGCGGGACAGCTCCCGGTAGGCGGCGCGGATGTCCTCTGCCAGCCGCTCCGGGAAGTGCCCCTGACAGAAGAGGCGCCGTATAGCCCGCCCTACCTCCTGCAGATTGCTCCGGTCCTCCTCCAGGCGGGCAAGCTCCGCCCGCATCCGGTCGGCGATGTCGTTCTCCTCGATGAAGGCCCAGTAGGCATCCGCCGTGGTAGCGAACCCCCCGGGCACCCGAACGCCCTTCTCGCCCAAGGAGCGGATCATCTCACCCAGAGAAGCGTTCTTGCCCCCGACGATGGGCACGTCTTGGTTGGTCAGGTCCTCGAACCAGCGGATGAAAACCTTGTCGTCTCGCTGCACTTCCTGCCCCCTGTGTCTGCTCGCTACTGCAGCAGCCAGGTCACACTGACCTGAGCCTCGATGGTCTCCGTGCCAGGCTGGATGGGCACCGGCGCCGCGCCGCCCCGGCCTGCCACCTCCGCCACCGGCCCCGGCACGCGGCTGGTTTCGGTGATGCTGAGTACCGGCCCCAGTTCTGCATCGGCCTGGGCAGCCAGCAGCTCAGCCTTGCGCCGCGCATCCTGCATGGCCAACTCCAGCGCCCGGTCCACGACCGGGGTCACCTCGCTGATCTCGAACCCAAGCCCATGCACCACGTTGGCGCCCGCCTGGACGGCGACATCGAGCAGGGCTCCCATCTGCTCCAGGTCTCTGACGGTGATCCTCACCGTGTTGGAGGCCATGTACCCGATGATCTGCCCCTGACCGCGGGTGGTCGGCTCGTCAGGAGACTGGTACTGGGGCTGAAGCTGCACCAACTGAGTCTGGATGTCCTCCTCCGCCACCCCGGCCTCGGTGAGCGCGGTGATGACGGCCTGCATGGCTTCGTTGTTCTGAGCAATGGCTTCGGTGGCGACTTCCGCCTGGGTCTGCACCCCCAGCGAGATCACACCCCGGTCCGGCTGGGCCTGGGCCTGAGCCACGCCCGAGACGTGGATCGTGCGCAGGGGCTCACCTGCGTCGCCCGGTTCCTTAGGAGCCTGGGCAGAGGCGGCGCTCATTAGCGCCAGCACCAGCAGGGCTACTAGCGCCAGGGCTATCGGCATACGGAGTCTGGCTAACATGGTTTCACCTCGACGATATAGGTTGGTGCCGGCCAGCGCAGAGAGGAGCCGGCGTGTCGGTCGCCGACGCTGAGGGCGGGCTCAGCCGCCGTGCTCGCGGAAGGCGATGGGCAATAGCACCGTGAACACCGACTGCTCGGCCCACAGCTCCCGGCCATGGGCCAGGTCGGAGGCACTCATGAAGAGCCGTCCTCCCATCCCGGTCACATACTCCGGATTGGAACTGGCACTGCCAGGGACCAGGTCGTGGACAAGCACGGTGCCGTCGGCGGTACCGTCGGTTCGCCACAGCTCCCGGCCGTTCTCCGGCTCCCCGGCTACCAAGTAGAACACGCCGCCGAGGGTGCCCACGGGGCTCGGGACCGAGGACTCCACTCCGGGGTTGATGTCTTTGACAAGCACCGTGCCGGCCGGCGTCCCATCACTGCGCCAGAGCTCAGAACCCCTGGCCGCATCCTCCGCGGCGAACAGCACGCTGTCGCCCAGTGCCGCCAACTGCGTGGGGAACGAGGGGACCGGACCGAGCACGATGTCCGCGAGCAGCATCGTCCCGCCAGGGGTACCATCGCTCTTCCAGAGCTCATAGCCGTGCGCAGGCTCCGTAGCGCTGAAGAAAAGCGTGCCGCCGGCGACGGTCAGGCCGGTGGGGTACGAGGGCTCGGGCCCCGGGTTGATATCAGCCACCATCTCAACGACGCCCCCCACCAGGCCGTCGCTGCGCCACAGCTCCGCCCCAGCGACACCGTCGTCAGCGCTGAAATAGAGGTAGTCACCCATAACGGTCAGGGAGTCCGGGTACGAGCCCAGCGGGCCCGGACGGATGTCCGCCACGCGGGCTGTCCCGGCTGCGGTGCCGTCGCTCCGCCAGAGCTCAGGTCCCGCAGTGCCGTCAGAGGCGGAGAAGTACAACACCCCTCCCATGACGCAGAGGTCGCGCGGGTAGGAGTCGCCTCCGGGATAGATGTCGCTGACCAGAACCGTCCCTTCCGGCGTGCCGTCACTCTTCCACAGCTCGTACCCATAGGTGGCGTCGTAGGCGTTGAAGTAGAGGGTGTCACCCAGGACGGCCAGGTGAGACGGGTTCGACGAGTCTGGGCCGGGCGCAATGTCCTTGACCAGGACAGTGCCCTCTGGGGTGCCGTCACTCCGCCAGAGCTCTTGGCCGACAACGCCATCATACGCGGAAAAGAAGAGCAGAGTCCCAGTGCTCACCAGCTCTGAGGGGTACGAGTCGGTGGTGTCGGGGCCAACTGCGGCCACCAGCACGGTGCCGGCCTCGGTGCCATCGCTGAGCCACAGCTGCCCGGAGGACGTGCCGCCAGAGGTCCGGAAGTAGAAGGCAGCGCCTGCCGGGGTCAGCTGACCGGGGTAGGATGACTCCGCCCCGGGTTGGATATCGGCGACACGGGTCGTGCCCGCCGCCGTGCCATCACTTCGCCATAGCTCAACGCCGCTGCTACCGTCATCGGCCGAGAAGTACAGCGCCCCGCCCCATGCCAGGAGCCCGTTGGGGTTCGAGTCCCCCGCTCCCGGGTTCAGGTCCCCCACCATGACCGTGCCGGCCGTGGTGCCGTCGCTCTTCCACAGCTCACGCCCATTGGTGCCGTCGTTAGCGGAGAAGAGGAGCTCGCTGCCCAGGGGAGTGAGGGCCACGGGGTTGGAGCCCCCAAGGGCGCCTGGCCAGATGTCACGCACCCGGACCGTCCCCGCCGTGGTGCCGTCGCTCTTCCACAGCTCCCGGTCGAGGTCCTGCCCGGCAACGAAGTACAGCACGTTGCCCACTCCTGCGAATTCGTTTGGTGAGGAGCCGGCCGCGCCGGTCACGATGTCCCTCACCAGAACCGTCCCGGCATCAGTGCCATCGCTCCGCCAGAGCTCCCTGCCCACGAAGGCGTCTTCGGCCGCGAAGAATAGGGTCCCACCCACCCCAGTAAGGTTGGTGGGGCTAGAGAAGGCTGGACCAGGATTGATGTCCTTCACCAGCACTGTCCCGGCGGCGGTGCCGTCACTCTTCCAGAGTTCGCGCCCCCCGACCCCGGCAGCGGCGAAGTAGAGGGTACTACCGACCACTTCCAGCTCGGTGGGTTGAGAGGAGTTGGCTCCAGGGTTGATGTCTTTGACCATGTAGGTGCCGGCCTCGGTGCCGTCGCTGCGCCACAGTTCCCGGCCATTGACGCCGTCGTCGGCGGCGAAGTACAGGACATCACCCCACGCCGTGAGGTCGCTCGGCGGGGCGACGACGTAGGGGCCGCTGAAGCCCGGGTATATGTCCTTGACCAACACCGTGCCCTCGGCGGTGCCGTCGGTCTTCCAGAGCTCAGTCCCCAGGCCTGGGCTCGATGCAATGAAGAAGAGGACGCCGTTGCACTCAGTCAGCCTGTCAGGAGTGGAGCTGAACAGGCCAGGCACTAGGTCCTTCACCATGACGGTGCCGGCCTCGGTGCCATCGCTCTTCCAGAGCTCGTACCCGGCCCCGCTGAGTGGAGCAGTGAAGTACAGCACGTCCCCCACCATGGTTAGCTCCGAGATCTGGCCGACGCTGGAGGGGTCAGTCTGGTTGATGTCCTTGAACAACGAGATGCTGGCGGCACTGCGCAGGTCAGCTTGGCCGGCCGTCTCCGGGCCCTGAGCGGACACCGGCGCACCGACAAGCAGGGTCAATGCAAGCGCCGCCAGCAACGGCACACTAGCCCTGCGCGTCGGTGCTGGGCCCAATCGCCGGCTCATACGCGTCCTCCAACAGTAGATCTCAGTGATTCCAAGGACCACCAGACTGCCGCACCTGGCAAGCCACGCAGGAAGACCGAGGTGATCCTCCTGCGTGGCCGTTGACTAATCGCGAGTTACGCAGTCAGCACTCAGGAGCGCCCGAAGCCTTATTCGCCTTCAGCCAGAGGTGCGGTCTCCGCTCCCTCCGGGACCTGGTCGGCGGCCACGATCATCCACAGCGACCCGGGCGGGTTCTCCAGGGGACCAGGGCCACCGTAGTCGCAGTTGCAGGTGGTCACGTAGATGTTGCCATCTTGGGCCGGGTTTCCGCCGGTGAACCGAACACCCAGATGCAGCAGCTCCTGGAACTGCCACTCGCCGGCCTCATCCCGCGCCAGGCCGAACAGGCGCCCGGAGCAGAAATCGCCCACCAGGTACACCCCGTCGAGGCCAGGGATCTGCCCGCCCCGGTAGACGCCGAGGCCCATGGCAGCGCAGCCCAGGTCGTGGCTGTACTGCGCTACAGGCAGGACGCCCACCTGCGTGCAAGACTCGGTCTCGATGGGATGGCAGTAGGAACCCATGAGGAAGTCCCAACCGTAGTTCTCGCCGCCCGGGCTGTCAGCCGGCTGGAAGTTGATCTCCTCCCAGTGGTTCTGGCCCACATCGGGGTGGTAGAGGTCGCCGGTCTGGCTATCGAAGTGGAACTTCCAGGAGTTGCGAAGCCCGTAGGCCCAGATCTCCGGCCTGGCCCCGGTGTGGATGGCGGCGAACTCGCCCTCTGGGATGCCAAACAGGGCCACGAGACGGGTCTGCTCGGCGAAGGGGTTGTCCTCCGGGATGAAGTACGGGTGGAATCCGCCCTCCAGGTTGACGTCAATGCGCAGGATCTTGCCCAAAAGGGTGGTCAGGTCCTGGCCGGCCCCCAGCGGGTCGCCCTCCCAGCCACCATCACCGCTGCCGATGTAGAGGTAGCCGTCGGGCCCAAAGACCAGCTCGCCACCGTTGTGGTTGGCGAAGGGCTGCTCGATCTGCAGGATGACCCGGGCGCTCTCCATGTCAGCCACGTTGGGGTCGGCCTCCGATACCCTGAACTCCACGATCATCCCATCGCCGTTGCGCAGCAGCTCGGCGAAGTGGACGTAGAACAGACCGTTGTTGGCGAAGTCCGGGTGAAACTCGATGTCATATAGACCCTGCTCCAGGAATGCGCTCAAGGTGTCCTCGGTGAGGTCAAGGAAAGGCGTATCCAGGAGCTGACCGTCCTGCACCACTCGGATAGTGCCCGAGCGCTCCACCACGAAGAGCCGGCCGCTGCCATCCGGCGGGCTTACCACGTTGACCGGATCGAGGAACCCGTCCGCCACCTTGACGAGCTGCACCTGCGGGTTCCCCGGCAGGATGCCGCCCGGCGTGGCTACGGGAGCGACGCTGAAGCCGGTGGGTTTGGCCTCCGGCGCTGCCGGCGTCTCAGCGACCTCAGGCGTGGCCTCTGCCGGCGTCTCGGCAACCTCGGGCGTGACCTCCGCCGGCGTCTCGGTCACGGCCGGCGTCGGCGTCTGCGCCTGAGCTGCTAGCCCCACTAGGGCTAAGGCGACCACCGTCAGTAACAACAGGATCGTCCATCGCTTTTCTACCATCTCCAGATACCTCCGCTAACGACCAAAGACCACTAACGACAGACTGACTGCCCCACCGGACCATCCGGCGGCAGATACGCTGCCGGCTGCCATCGCCAAGGGCCACGCTTGCGCGGCGGGGCACGGCCGCTCGGTGCCTGGAGGTCTGGAGAAAAAGACGGCTGATCGCGACGTGCCTAGTGCCAGGCCATGCCCTGCCTAGGCGGCTAGGTCTGGTCCCGGATGTCCTCGAACTCGAAGAGATCGTTGTACTCGACCGGGAGCTGGGACCTCAGGTCCTGCATCTCACCGGCAGAGATCGCCTCAGCGACCACGGACATGACCACTCGCGCTAGGAACACGGCGTCCGGGTACTCGATGCCCGGTCCCGCGTGTTCCATCACTCGGCGGTAGAACTCGCTGAGCCCGAAGCTCTCTGGACGACGGCTTCGGGTGGCCTCACGAAGGTAGGTGCCGATCTCACGGGGGAGTTGGGCGGCGATGTCGTCGGCTTCCCCGCCATACAGGCGCTGCCCGAGGGTCTCCAGGGTAGCGTGGATGGCGCGGACCGCCTCGCCGGTGGTGCCTAGTCGGGCCCGGTTCTGTACCTTGCCCACAAACTCGTCGTACTGCATGAAATCTCCTAACGTTCACACTAACGCTGCTCGGCGACACCCCACCACGGGGCCGCCTTTGGCGGGATTATAGGTTGGGGCAAGTCTGCTGTAAAGCAAGGCTCCGGCATGCAAGACGATCGCCTCTTCTGCTACGGCGCCAATCCCCATGAAGTCACAAGAGGGTGGCTTTTCGTGAGGCCCATCTCGCCAGGCTACTCGCAGGCTCGACACCATCCCCCGAAGGTGCTATACACCCTTGGTCGAATGGCGGTGCCGGAATCACGCTCTCGGCGCCGCCACCTCCAGACAGGATGCGAGAGGCCGTCACCCACATGCTTTTGCCTTCCTCGTTCTCGCCGGCACCAACGTCTGCTGCCGGACTGGCCACGAGGCCACAGCCGTGATCCGCTTCAAGAAGATGGACCGCAAGTCATTAGCCGTGAGCATCGGGCCCTCCGGGGTAGAGGTTCGGTTGCCCCAGTGGGCCTCCGTCCGCGATCCCCGCGTTCGCGAGGCCATCTCCCAGCACCTCACCCGGGCCGCCAGGCTCGTTCCGCCCGAGCCCGACCCGCCGCGCCCGCTCACCCGAGAGGAGCTCCGTCAGGAGACAGAGGAATGCGCCCGCCGGCTCCAGGTAGAGCCCAAACGGCTGCAGGTGCGGACCATGTCCACCCGATGGGGCTCGTGCACCTCCCGGGGCAACGTCACCCTCAGTGACCGCATCCTTCAGATGACCCGCCTCCTCCGCGAGTACCTCATCTGCCACGAGCTGGCTCACCTTCGCGTCCTGAACCATGGGCCCGAGTTTCGGCAGCTGATGGCCCAGGTCATGCCCGACTGGAAGCTGCGCGAGGAGTGGCTGGTGGGGTGGATTGCCCGCCGGGAGCTGCAGGCCATGACTTCGCGCCGTCGTTGACCCCAACTTCCGTCTCCGCCTAGACTGGCGGCCAGCACAGTGCCGAGTCCGAGTGGGGCTCGGCTGGGGAGGCATGATGCCCACCGAGGCAGAGGTCCTTCGCGCCCTCGGCACCGTAGAAGACCCGGAGCTGGGACGCGACGTGGTGAGCCTGAACATGGTCCGCGACCTAGAAGTGCGCGGCGATAGGGTCCGCTTCGCGCTCGCCCTGACCACCGCGGCCTGTCCCCTGCGCGACCAGCTGGTAGAGGCGGCTCGTCAGGCCGTGGCTCGCCTGCGGGGAGTCAAGCAGGTCGAGGTGGCCGTGACCGAGATGACGCCCGCGGAGCGGGAGCGCACCTTCCGCCGCCTGCGCGAGGAGCGGCCCCACCCCGACAACCACGTCCGCCATAGCGTGGCCGTCATGAGCGGCAAGGGCGGGGTCGGCAAGTCCAGCGTCACTACGCTGCTGGCGGTGGCCTTGCGCCGCCGGGGGTACACGGTCGGCATCCTGGACGCTGACATCACCGGCCCCAGCATCCCCCGCATGCTCTTCCCCTCCCCGCCCCGGCCGGAGGTGGTGGAGGAGGGATTCCTCCCACCGGAGACCCAGACCGGTATCAAGGTCATGAGCATCAACCTGCTCCTGCCCAGCGACGACCAGGCCGTCATCTGGCGCGGCCCCCTCATCTCAGGGGCCATCCGTCAGTTCTGGGAGGAGGTGGTGTGGGGAGACCTGGACTACCTGCTGGTGGACCTGCCGCCCGGCACGTCCGATGCCTCCCTGACGGTGCTGCAGACCATCCCCCTCAATGGCATACTCCTGGTCACCTCGCCCCAGGCCCTCTCGGCGATGGTGGTGCGCAAGGCTGCATCCATGGCCCGCCAGCTGCGGGTGCCCATCGTGGGGGTGATCGAGAACCTTGCTTATGTAGACTGCCGCCGATGCGCTGAGCGGATCGAGCTGTTTGGCCCCAGCCACTCCGCGGAGTTGGCTGCTGACCTGGGCACCGAGCTGCTCGGTCGGCTGCCGGTTGACCCGGAGCTCGCGGCACTGACTGACTCCGGGCGGGCGGAGTGCCACCCGGCCGAGGCCTTCGCGCCCATCGTGGAGCGATTTCTCCCGGCTGCCCCAGGAGCAGGTGAAGCCGATGGCTCCCGGGACGACACCGCCCAGAGGTAGCTGATACCGTAGTTGCCACTCTGGTCTATACCAAAAATCCAGACAGTGGTATGATCCTGAAGGCATGACACCAGGTACGATCATTGTTCGTACCATGGTTAGCAGCAGCGGCGGGAAGTGTGATACTAAGGACCGCCCTGCTACCTAACGAGTCAGGAGAGTCTTATGAAAAGGACCGCACTTGCTAGCTATGTGACGCTTATCCTGATTGCCGCGCTCTTGGTATCCTGCTTTGGGGGCGCCCCAGAGCCTACCGCAACGCCGGCCCCTACCAACACGCCCATCCCACCAACGGCTACGGCTGTGCCCCCGACGGACACGCCCGTGCCGCCAACGGACACGCCGGTGCCCCCGACCGACACGCCTGTGCCGCCAACGGCTACTACCGAGCCGACGCCAGCGCCTACGGCGACACCGGAACCGACTCTGGAGCCAACCGCCACGACGGCGCCTTCCCCGGAGCCTACTGAGGCCGCCACGGCGGAGCCTAGTCCGGAGGCGACTGCCGCCGCCACGACGGCTCCGGCCGCTACCGTTACCGGCACTCCCGGGGCTACCGTCGAGGCGGCCGGCACCCCAGAAGTCACCGGCACAGTCGCCGCCTCGCCCGAGCCTACTGAGGAGCTGACGGTCACACCGGAAGCCACCGAGGAAGTCACCGGAACACCAGAGGCCACGGAAGAGGTCACCCCGGAAGTGACCGGGACACCAGCGGTCACCGCCGAAGTGACTGAGGCCCCAGAGGCCACCATCGAGGTCACCGGTACGCCGGAGGCCACGGCCGAGGGCACCCCTGAGATGACCGGCACACCCAAGGCCACCGAAGAAGTGACCGGGACTCCAGAAGCCACGGAAGAGGTGACCGGTACACCAGAAGCCACGGAAGAGGCGACTGGCACACCTGAAGCCACCGAAGAGGTGACCGGCACGCCCGAACCTACTGGCAGGCCTACCCGCACCCCTCGGCCAACCCGGGAAGCGACTGGCACGCCCAAGGCGACTGAGGAAGTCACTGGCACTCCCGAGGCGACCAAGGAAGTCACCGGCACGCCCGAAGCCACCCCTGAGGTTACGGGGACGCCCGGTGCGCTCGAGCTGGTGCCCTTCACCGACGATACCATGGGCATAAAGGGCGTGGTCCCCGAAGGGTGGGAGGCTGTAGGCCCCGGCATCTACCTGCGGCCCGATGACCCCATCACCCGCATCATCCAGCAGGTCGCTCCTGGCGCCACCCGCCAGCAGGTCGCGGCCGCCCTCCTCGTCCAGCTCGGGCTCAAGGAGCTGCCAGAGCCGGTAGAGACGCTGGAGACTAAGGCCCTCTCCTGGGACCTGTACGAGGTAGAGGTTGACGTCCCCGCCCTGGGCCCGATCATCGTGGACCTGGCCTTGGCCGAGACCGATGAGGCGGCCTATGTTGTCCTCCTCCAGTCCACTTCCGACGAGCGCGAGACCCTGCGCGAAGAGGTCTTCCTGCCCGCGGTGGAAGCGCTGGCGCTGACCGAGGAAGCTGAGCCCGTAGCCAGCTACGAAGACCCATCTGGCCTCTTCAGCGTCCCCATCCCTACCAACTGGACGGCCGAAGTTGCCAACGGCTACGGCCTGCTCACCGTCCCTGACGAGGACATCGAGGTCTACGTAGCGGCCATCGAGGCCGAGAGCGTCGAAGAGGGTATCGAGGCGCTCTGGGAGATGGTGGATCCGGAGTTCGACCTGGAGCCTGACGACATCATCCAGGAGCCGACCACCCGCGGCGAGGACGAGGCCCTCACCATCACCTACGATACCGGCGATGACGAGCAGCTGGTGCTCGCTGGCGGCTGGCTGGTGGATGGGACCGCCTACGTAGTGGCCTTCCGCAGCGATCTAGCTGTCTTCCAGCGGCGTCAGGCGCAGCTGCAGATCATCACCACCGGTTACGACATCTTCGCTCTCGAGAAGGTGGACTTGAGTGAGGCTGAGCCTCTGCCCCTGAGCGACGAGCTCTTGGCGGAGCTGGAAGCCTACATCGTGGAGAAGATGGAGGAACTGGAGGTCCCAGGTGTTGCCATAGCCATCGTGCAGGGCGACGAGATCGTCTATGCCGAGGGCTTCGGGGTCAGTAACCTCGAGACTGAAGAGGAGGTCACGCCCGAGACCCTCATGATGATCGGCTCCTCCACCAAGTCCCTCACTACCATGTTGATGGGCTCGCTGGTGGACGAAGGAGTCTTCGACTGGGACACGCCGGTGGTGGAGATACTGCCCAGCTTCGAGGTGCTGGACCCGGACATCACCGAGCAGATCACCATGCGCAACCTGGTCTGCGCGTGCACCGGTGTCCCCCGCCGTGACGTCGAGTGGATCTTCAACGCCGACGAGCTGACGGCCGAGGGGGTCATCGAGTCGCTGGCCACATTCGAGTTCTTCACCGACTTCGGTGAGGCGTTCCAGTACAGCAACCAGATGGTGGCCGCTGCTGGCTACATCGCGGCTTTGGCTGCCGGCGGTGAGTACGGCAACCTCTACGAGGCCTACGTCGAGCTAATGCAGGAACGCATCCTCGACCCCATGGAGATGTCCTCCTCCACCTTCTCGTTCGACGAGGTGAGAAAGGAAGAGAACCACGCCACCCCCTACACCCTCGACCTGCTCACAGGCGAGTACGTGGAGGTCCCCCTGGAGCGGGAGGAGCTGCTAGTATCTATGGCTCCGGCGGGCAGCATGTGGTCCAACGTGCTGGACATGGGCAACTACCTGATCACCGAGCTCAACGAGGGAGTGGCACCCAACGGCACCCGGGTGATATCGGCGGAGAACCTGGCCGTCACCTGGGAGCCTCAGATCGCCATCAGCTCCGAGGCCAGCTACGGACTGGGCTGGATCATTGACGAGTACAAGGGCCTGCGGGTCATCCATCACTCCGGCAACACCCTGGGCTTCACCTCGGCCCTGGCCTTCATGCCCGACATTGACATCGGCATTAGCGTCCTCACCAACCAGCAGGGCTCGCTCCTCAACGAGGCCATTCGGATCCGTCTGCTCGAGCTGCTCTTCGAGCAGCCCATGGAGTTCGATGCCCTCATAGACTTCTCCGTCGAGCAGACCGAGAGAGCGCTGGAAGAAGTCCGCGAGAACCTCCAGGAGAGCGTGGATGTGGAGGCGGTAGAGCCCTTCCTGGGCACCTACACCCATCCCGCCCTGGGCCAGCTGGTGCTGGAGCTCGAGGACGGCAAGCTGATGGCGGACGCTGGCGAGTTCCGCGTGGAGCTGGTGCCTCACCTGGACGACGAGGGTGAGGTGGACGCCTACGTGTCCATCACCAGCGGCCTGAGCATCAGCTTCCAGTTCGAGGAAGACGAGAGCGGCGAGCCGGTGGTAGTGCTGGGTGCCGGCGCCATCGAGTACACCTTCCGCATGGTCAGCTAGAGCTCACACCCTCGCCTGACCACAGAGCCCGCCGCGCCACTGCGGCGGGCTCTTCTTATTGCCCGCGGGCCACGGCGATGCATCTGCGACCGTGCTTGGTCCTATCCCCTTGTCGGGTCACCGTGGTACAATCGGTGCGCCTCGGAAACAGGGAGTGAAAGGCTATTGGGAGGAGGGCGCGGTCAGTGGTTGCAGTCGAAGTCACCCACGTCAGCAAGCGCTTCGGCCGGGTACAAGCGGTCCGGGACGTATCCTTTGAGGTCTATTCCGGCGAGATATTCGGCCTCCTAGGCCCCAACGGCGCCGGCAAGACCACCACTATCCGCATGATGCTCAACATCTTCCATCCCGACTCGGGCACCGTCTCCGTGCTCGGTGGCCCCATGAGCGAGGAGAAGAAGCACCGCATCGGGTACATACCTGAAGAGCGGGGCCTATACCGGGAGATGGCCTTGCTCGATTGCCTGGTCTACCTGGCCCGCCTCAAGGGCTTGAGCCGCGCCGACGCTGAGCGGAACGTTCGCCACTACCTCGAGATCCTCGACCTGGCCAACCACTCCGCCAAGAAGGTCAAGGAGCTCAGCCGAGGCATGCAGCAGAAGGCCCAGCTCGTGGTTGCCCTGGCCCACGAGCCTGACCTGCTCATCCTGGACGAGCCCTTCTCCGGCCTCGACCCCGTGAACACCCGGCGGGTGAAGGAGATCATGGAGGAGCAGCGGGCAGCCGGTAAGGCCATCATTATGTCCACTCACCAGATGCACCAGGTAGAGGCCCTGTGCGACCGCATCCTCCTGGTCAACCGAGGTGAAGGCGTCCTCTACGGCAACTTGGCCGACATCCGCCAGCAGTATGCCGGTAACGCCGTGCGCGTATCGGTGGAGGGCGAGGTCGGCACGCTTCCCGGGGTGCTAGCCGTCGCGCCCGAGAACGGCAGCCTCCGCCTGACCCTCGACGAGGGCACCACTCCCCAAGACGTCCTGGCCAGCCTGTGCGCCCGGCCTGATCTGCGCGTGCGGGCGTTCGAGGTCGCTGCGCCCTCCCTCGACGACATCTTCGTCAGCGTCGTGACCGGCGCCGGTGAGCCCGTCCCCGACCTCAGCACCGGTGCGGAGGAGATGGCCTCATGAGACTGAGCATGGTCAAAGTGGTGGCGTTCTCCGAATATAGTCGGCGCATGAAGCAACGTGGATTCCTCCTCTCGTCGCTACTGCTGCCCCTGGTCGTGGTGGCGGGTATTGCCATCGCCGGGTTCCTGGGCACATCCGCCGAGTCGGTGAGCAAGCCCCTGGGCGTGGTTGACGAGGCGGGCATCCTGGGTCAGCCGAGTCCACTACCTGAGGAAGGCGCCCCGGAGTTCATCCTCTACGAGGACGTGGACGCCGCCAGACAGGCAGTGAATGACGGCACGCTAGATGCCGCTTTCGTGATCGGATCCGACTACCTCACCACTCGCCAGGTCACCTCCTACAGCCCCGGCCCTCTCCCTCGGGCGGCACGGGAAGGCATTAGTTCCTGGCTGCGCTGGAACCTTGCCCAGTCGCTTCCAGAAGCGCAACGCCAGCGGGCTACAGAGGGAGTAGACCTGGTTGTGCGCTCCCTGGACGGGCGCCGTGAGTTCAGCGAGTCCAGCTGGCCCAACGTGATCATCCCCTTCCTGGCGGCCATCCTGTTCTTCATGATCGTCATCAGCAGCTCCTCCAACGCCCTCAATGCCGTGGTGGAGGAGAAGGAGACTCGGACGATGGAGATCATCGTCACGTCGGTCTCACCCGACGAGATCATGGCCGGCAAGATCTCCGCCATCTTCGCCATCGGGCTGACGCAGATGCTCGCCTGGGCGGTGGTGGTTGCGGTGGGCCTCGTGGTCGCCCGGGCGCGCTTTGAGGAGTTGAGCACGTTCAGGCTCGACTGGTCCTACGTCGTTCTCATCCTGGTCACGTTCCTGCCAGCTTACATCCTGATCACCAGCCTTCTGGCCGCCATCGGCTCCATCACCACCGAGCTGCGGGAATCTTCCCAGCTGTCCACCCTGGTCACCCTGCCCACCTTCGTTCCTGCCTGGTTCACACCGGTGCTCATCAACAACCCGAACGGGGTGCTATCGGTGATCCTGACCATGTTTCCCCTTACAGCGCCGCTCACCCTGAGCATTCGCTGGGCCTTCACCAACATCCCTCTCTGGCAGATCGTGCTCAGCCTGGGCCTGCTGATGGCATCGGCCATCGGCTCCATCTTCCTGGCCGCACGCACCTTCCGCGCCGGTATGCTGCGCTACGGCCAGCGCCTGAGCTGGGACGAGGTTCGCCAGGCTATCGGAGGGCAGACGTCGTGAACCCCGTCCGCATCATCCTAGTCCACGAGTTCGTAAGCATCGTCAGACGCCGCTCCTTCCTCTTTCTGGTGGTGGGGCTGCCCTTGCTGGCCGCCCTCGTGGTTGGGTTCCTCAACATCAGCGCGCCCACCGAAGAGGACATCGTGAGCCTGGCCATGCCCGAGGCTCCCTCCGCGCCCCAAGGCTACGTGGACCAGGCGGGAGTGCTGGAGGAGATCCCCGCTCCGCTGGCCGGCTCCTACGTCGCTTTCGCCTCTCTGGAGGAAGCCAGACAGGCCGAGGGCCGGGGCGACATCTCCGGCTTCTACGTCATCCCGCCCGATATCCTCGAGACCGGCGAACTGACCTTCTACAGCCGGGACTTCAACCCCCTGGCGGCTGAGGGCCGGGCCACGGCATTCCGGTTCGTCTTGCTCACTAACGTGGCCGGCGACCCCGAGCTCGCCTCCCTGCTGTGGGAGCCGGTCCGTCTCAGCGAGATCTCCCTCGAGGCCCAGCAAGAGCGGGAGTCCAACGAATCGGTCTCGTACTGGCTGCCTTACGCCATGATCATGCTTCTGTTCATGTCCCTGACCTTCGCCTCCGGGTGGCTCCTGTCCAGCGTCTCCAACGAGAAGGACACCCGCATGATAGAGATAATGCTCTCCAGCGTGTCGCCGGTGCAGATGCTGGCCGGAAAGACCCTGGGGTTGGGCATCGCCGGCCTGGTTCAGCTGGTGGCCTGGTTGATCACCGCCGTGTTGATATTGGACCTGGGCGAGCGCGGGCTGCGGATCCCAGAGGGGTACCAGCTCGGGGCCGGAACGGTAGTCTGGGGGGTGGTCCTCTTCTTCCTGGGCTACTTGCTCTACGCTGCCCTGATCGCCGGGTTGGGCGCCCTGGCTCCCAGCCTGAAGGATGCCAGCCAGGCCACCTTCCTGGTCTACTTGCCCATGCTCATCCCTCTGTGGTTCATCAATGCCATAGTGAACCAGCCCAACGGGCCGCTGTCGGTCATCCTCAGCATCGTGCCCTTCAGCGCGCCCGTGGCCATGATCGCGCGGGTGGCGCAGGTGTCGGTCCCGGCCTGGCAGATGGCGCTGAGCCTGATCCTCCTGATCGCGGCCGCCTATGTGGCGATCCAGGGGGCGGCGCGTCTCTTCCGGGCCCAGACGCTGCTTTCCGGCCAGCCGCTCTCCTGGCAGAGGCTGCGGCAGGCGCTTCAGGCCCAGTGATGGCCAGGCTGACCGCCGTGATTGTTGACTGGCGTCGCCGGTCCTGATATCGTGGTGCCCGCGGGGCCCAACGGTGGGTTGGATGGGTCCCGTTTTTGTCGCGAGGGGGTAGGTGAATGGCTCTGGTCACCAGCAAAGAGGTCCTTCAGCAGGCACGCCGCGAGAAGTACGCCGTGGGTGCCTTCAATGCCAACAACTTGGAGATGATTCAGGCCGTCATCGAGGCGGCTGAGGAAGAGCGCGCCCCGGTGATCGTGCAGATCAGCGAGGGGGCCATTCGCTATGGGGGCCTGGCCTACCTGGCCGCGGTGGTACGCGCCGGGGCCGAGGAGGCCTCGGTGCCGGTGGTACTCCACCTGGACCACGGCAGCGGGTTCGAGACCAACATGCGCTGCCTGCAGGCGGGGTTCACGTCCCTCATGTTCGATGGCTCGGCCAAGCCCTACGAAGAGAACGTGGCTACTACCGCCCTCATCGTCCGGGCTGCCCATGCCTGTGGCATCCCGGTGGAGGCAGAACTGGGCCAAGTGCTCCAAAGCCGCGACCGGGTGACCGCCGACCAGATCTCCAGCCACATGACCGACCCCGACCTGGCACGCGACTTCGTCCGCCAGACCGGATGCGATAGCTTGGCCATCGCGGTGGGGTCGGTGCACGCCATGCGCTCCCAGGCCGCCGAGCTCGACCAGGAGCGCATCCGCGCCTGCGCCGCCCAGGTGGACGTCCCTCTCGTCCTGCACGGCTCCTCTGGAGTCACCGAGGACAGTATCCGGGCGGCCATCGAGTGCGGCATAGCCAAGATCAACGTAGGCACCTACATCGCTGCCGGCTTCACCGAGGCCCTCCGGGCCGAGTCCGCGGCCCGCGCGGACGAGTTCGATATGCGCAAGATCCTTGGCCCCGCCCGCGACGAGGTACGCAAGCGGGTGCAGGAGAAGATCAGGCTCTTCGGCTCCTCCGGTAAAGCGACGCGTCTCCCCCAGGGGTCGGCACGCGGGGCCGAGCGCGGCCCCGGCTTTGCAGCGGTGGAGTGAGCATAGGCAAGACGACAGCCATCAGAGGAGGTGGAGACATGAGAGTAGGAGTCCTGACTGGCGGAGGAGACGTCCCCGGACTCAACCCTGCCATCCGAGGCGTGGCTCGGCGCTGCTTCCAGCACGGCTACGAAGTGACCGGTATCCTTGACGGTTGGCGCGGCCTGATCGAAGCCGACGTCGTGCCTCTGGACCACAATCGGGTCTCGGGGATCCTGCATGTGGGGGGCACCATCCTCGGCTCCTCCCGCACCAACCCCTTCAAGAAGGAAGCCGACCTCAAGAAGGCGCTGGAGAACGTCTCCAAGTTGGGACTGGATGCCATCGTGGCCATTGGCGGTGACGACACCCTGGGCGTGGCCCTCAAGCTCTACCGCGACCACGGTGTGCCTTGCGTGGGCGTGCCCAAGACCATGGATAACGATGTAGGCGAGACGGAGTTCTGCATCGGCTTTGCCACCAGCATTGACATCGTGGCCGATGCCATAGACCGGCTGCACACCACCGCCTGCTCTCACCACCGCGTGCTGGTGGTGGAGGTCATGGGCCGCCATGCCGGCTGGGTAGCGGTCTACGGCGGCATGGCCGGTGGCGCCGACTACATCTGCATCCCCGAGCAGCCCGTCAACATTGACGACATCGTGGCCAACCTCAAGCGCCGCTACGAGCTGGGCAAGTGCTTCTCCATCATCGTGGTGGCCGAAGGCGCCGAGATCGAGGGCATGCAGCAGGTCGAGGAGCGCGACGCTTTCGGTCACGTGATCCTCGCCAAGCGCGCGGTGGGCCAGACCTTGGCCGAGCAGCTTGAGGCCGCCACCGGCTTCGAGACCCGTGCCGTCCAGCTGGGTCACCTCCAGCGCGGTGGCACCCCCTCCGCCTTCGACCGGGTCCTGGGCCTGCGCCTGGGTGTACGGGCGGCGGACCTGGTCAAGGAAGGCAAGTACGGTTACATGCCCGCCTTCAAGTGCTCCCAGATGGTGGATGTGCCCTTGGAGGAGGCCCTCAAGCGCAACCGCACGGTGGACCTGGACCTCTACGAGGTGTCCAAGGTCTTCTTCTAGAAGACAGCCCGACCCAAAGGACAAGCCCCCGGTGATCCCGGGGGCTTGTTTGTTCTCGGCGGGGGGCCCAGTGGCCCTAGTCCTCGGTGAGGACCAACGGCAGGTACTGCTGGGGAGACTGGAAGTACAGGTCCACGTACGGGCCCTCGTTGCCCTCGTTGTCACAGGTGATCACCCGCACGAAGAACGACCCGGTCCGCGCCGCCTTGGGCACCGCCTCCGGCGAGAAGACGCTGTTGGAGGTGGTGTAGGACTGGAGGCTGCGCGAGAACTGATCGTCTGAGGCTATGAGCACCTTGTAGTAGGCGGCGTTCTCGACCGGGTGCCAGACCAGCTCCAGGGCGCTGGCAGTGAGATACACCCGCAGGCCCCGCACCGGCGGCGATACCTTACTGAACGCCCCTTGAGCAGCCTCCTCCGTCAGCCGGCCGCGGGCATCTATGGCCCAGACCTTCCAGGTGTAGGTGCCATCCTTGAGCGCGTCCGTGGGCGCGTAGAAGGGCATCATCACGTCCTGGGAGGCCTTCCGCACGCTCCCCTCATACAGCTCCCAGCGGTACTTGACCGCTGACTGGGCCGGCTCCCAATGGAAGGCGGGGGTACGGTCGGTGTAAGCCACCCCGTCACCGATGTCCGATACCAGCGGCTCCACCGTCAGGTCAGTGGGCACGTACCCAGCCTTGCTGAACCGGTGCGGAGCCGAGGGCCCAAACCCGGCGCGGCTGACCCGCCAGTTGTAGCTATCGTTGTCGCTGTAGTGCACCTGAGGAGCCCAGTAAGGGTTGGCATCCCAGAACCAGGCAGCCGATGAGGTGAAGTTGGGTGCCTTGCCGTTCTCCGACTCGTAGAGGTTGGAGAAGGTGTCGTCCTGGAAGGTCTGGAAGAAGAGGGTCGCCTGGACCCCGCGCGGCGCCAGCGAGTCGTGGTGACGCCAGATGAGCACCGGAGTGTTGCGCTCCACCACCGCCAGTGACGGGTCCGATGGCGCATTAGCGGGGTACAGAGGTGTGGGAGCCGTGCCCTCGGTGAGGAACGCCGCCATCTGGGCGTCGCCCGGCTGATCGGGAAACACATCCTGTACCCCGGTCGCGTCGTAACTAAAGACGTTCACCGAGAGGCTGCCGGGCATGCCGATGGCCGTTACCGGTACCTTCACTTCCACCACTCCGACGCCGTAGTAGATGACGTGGCCGAGTATGTTGGCTAGCGTACCGAGGCTCTCCCACGACGTCCCAGTCCAGCGCAACACTTCCGAAGCACCGGTGGGGCCATCTACGTAGATAGCGTATTCCGGCAGGTGAGCTACCGGCGTCTGGGGACCAGGCCTGCCTGGAGGGGGAGTAGTCGCCCCGCTGTGGTCGAAGTGATCGGTATCTAAATAGAACCCCAGCCTTGTGTCGGGTAAGGGCAGGAGGACGGCGAAGCACCAGGCATCGCTGTCGTTGACCAAGTGGAGCCGGTGTAGGTCGTACAGCCCGCTATCACCGATCTCGTCAGGTGGGGAGTACGACGGTGACACCGCTACCATCCAGAGGCCGGGGTCCGCGAACGTGGGCCTGATGGCGAAGCTGAAGTTGCGGCTGATGATGAACCGCCCAGGGTCGCTCCAGGGCCCTAGCTGCGGGCTCACCTGTCGCACTCGCCAGAAGTACGTGCCCGGCTCGGGCCGCTCCACGGGGGTGTACTCGGTGCACTTGGTCCTACCGACGTGCACCCGGTGCACGAAACCCTCGTCCCAAGCAATCTCGATCTCGTACTCAGCTGTGCCCGCGGGCGCTACCGCCGTCCAGGAGAAGACCGGGTAGTAGGTTAGGCTCTCCTGCCCGTACCGGAACCCTCCCGTCCATGGGTGAGCCCGGTAGGTGGGCTGGATCAGCTTGACCGAGTCCGACACCGGCAGCAGCCGCGTGTCCAGCCTCATGGCCCAGCGCGTGTTCAGCTCGCTGAACGGCGGCGACAGGTTCGAGCGAACCTTCCAGTAGTAGACCTGCCCGTCCTGGAGGCCGTAGGCGCTGGGATCGGTGAAGGTATAGCTGGCGTTCTCAGTGTCTATGACGGCCAGGTGCGGTTCCGCCATGGCGGGGTCATCGTCCACCATGAGCTGGTAGCTGGTAGCACCCTCGACGTGGTCCCACACGAAGGTGGGCACCGCTACCGTCCGGTCCTCGAAGTTCTGAGGGAGCACCGGTGGGTAGTAGTACGGCGGGTAGAACAGGCTGGGTACCGTGGGCGGCTCGTCAGGCGCGGTGCGGAACTGGAAGGGCGCGCTGGCGGTCCCTTCATCGGTTCGTTGGCCCGGGTAGCCCCGGGCATCAAGCGCCGTCACACGCCAGTAGTAGGTCGTGTCCGGTGCCAGCTTGTACGTGCTGTCGCGGTTGAAGGTGTAGCACGTGCCCTCGGTCTTGGCTTCCTTGACCACGAAGGAATCGGCCACGAAGCCCGGGTTGGTAGCCACGTCTATGGAGTAGGACTTCGCCCCCGGTACCGGGCGCCAGCAGAAGAGCGGCCGGTTCATGTAGTTGGCGTTGTTGGGTGGGGTCAGCTGCAGAGGCCGGGTGTCCCACTCGGCCGACTTGCTGCTCCAGGCCAGCTTGAACTGGCGCACCTCACTCCACGGGCCTCCCCGCCCTCCCGTGAAGCTTCCCTTATTAGGGCGGTGGAAAGCCCGCACCCTCCAAAAGATGTCGTCATCGTTCTGCAGGGAGTTCGTCGGTGTGAAGAAGGGAACGTCCGTGGCGGCGCTGATGTACGGAGAGCCAAAGGCGCTGGAGGTGTCCACCTGGATCTGATAGAAGGACGCTCCCGGGACCGGCTCCCAGCTGAACGCCGGCGTGCCACTCTGGGTGCTCAGGTGGGCCGGGCCCAGCAGCTGGGGCACGTATCCCCAGTGCCGCACGAAGGTCCGAGCGGGTGAGAAGCTGCCCCATTGCTTCTGTTCGTCGTCCCAGGCCCGCACACGCCAGTAGAAAGTGGCCTGGTCAATGAAGTTGTGCTGGGCGTCCTCGGTCAGCCCGAGACCGGCACCGGTCTCGTCAAAGCCTGTCGGGGTGTAGCTGGTGTATTGCAGGTTGCTGCGCCGCAATACCACGCTGGCCCCGAAGGCGGGAGTGGTGGCGATCTCCAGCTCGTACTTGCTGGCATCCACGTCGTCCCAGGTGAAGGTCGGTATGCCCAGAGGTGGGTAGAGCAACCGACTGGAGTCCGGATCGTTGGGGTTGCCAGTGGTATGGGCGCCATCCGGAGGGGACAGCAAGGCAGGAGCCGCCATCAGCGCTTCCAGCGGCTCCTCTCCCGGGGGCGCGTCAGCGGTCCCCGGTTCAGAGGCGTGGGCCGCAGAGGCTCCCAGGCAAGCGATCAGCGCGGCCACGATCAGGGCGCGGAGGAACGACGACGTTGACAGCATTGTGGCACCTCTCGCTCAGGATGGCGGCTCGAGCCTACCGGCTCGCCGATTATTGGGCCGGACGGTAGGAATCCACTATCCGGATCAGCAACTGGGCAAACTCCTCCGCCTCCGCGGCGGAATGGGCGGTAGCGCTAGGGCAGAAGGCACTGGTGGTAGCCAGCACCCCCGTGTACTCGGGCACGACGTACCCCACCAGGACGTGGTGCACATCACCGGTCGTCTCGTCCCAGACCGCCACGCCCTTGTCACCCTCCACTCGCTGCACGACTGGGCTGGCCTTGTCTGCGCCCGAAAGCGTGAGCACCAGACCCAGGCTAGTATCCACGCCGACCTCGGCCGGCCGGCCGACCAGATAGATCATGACCGACATGCGCTTGTCCGACAGGTAGGGCAGCGACCCGGCCACGCCTGCCACTTCCTCCGCGGACCACTCTGGCGGAACGAGAATGGTGGCGCCCGAGGGCAGAGTCACTACTTCTGCCTCTTGGGCCAGGCGCCGGATCTCCCCACCACAGGCCGGCGGTGGCAGCGGAGTGGGGGTAGCAGTGGGGCGCGGCGTGGGCGTAAACGTCGGCGTGGGGATCGGCGTGTCTGTCGGCACCAGGGTCGCCGTCTCCGTCGGTGCCAAGGTAGCCGTCTCGGTGGCCGTGGGCACGTCAGTTGGGATGGGCGGTGCAGTGGCCGTGAAGGCGATGGCCACCCCCGATGCCGCTGGAATCACCAGTCGTTGGCCGATGTGAATCAGGCTGGGGTTCCTGATGTTGTTGGCCTGCTGGATGTCTTCGACCGAGACGCCGTATCTCCTGGCGATCCGGGCTAGTGTCTCCCCCGTCTGTACCACGTGCTCAACTAGGACCGGAGCGGGAGTGTCCGTGGGCGCTATGGTTGGCATGGGGGTATTGGTAGGCGATGCCGCCAACGCCGCGGTTGGCGTGGGTGTGTCGCTAGGTGTGGCCGCGGGGACGCTGGTGGGCGTGGGAGTAGCGGGGGCAGCATCTCCAGAGACAGGGATCATCAGCGCTTGGCCCACCTGAATGCGGTTAGGATCCCTGATCCCGTTGACCTGCTGGATCAGCTCCATGGGCACCCCGTAGCGGCGGGCGATGCGGCTCAGCGTATCCCCACTCTGCACGCGATGCTCGATCATGGTCGGCGACGGTGTATCGGCCGCAGCGACAGGCGCTACCGTCGGGCTTGGCGTCGGGGTGGAGGTACCCCGGACCTCGGGGGTGATGATGCGGCTGCGCGTGGGCTCGAAATCAGGTGGAGTGGGCAGGCCACACCCTACGAGGGCGACCATAGCCACGAACAGAACCAGCCCACACTTGAGTGTCGTCATGACGTCTGGGTGACCTCAGGCCAACAACTCACATTCCCACTAAAGTTCCGAAGGATACTTGCCGATATGGGAGATAGTCTCATCACTGGAGCCATATGATGCGCCTCATCCCCTTGCTCAGCAGGCTGATATTCCTTCTCGGTGGGTTGTTCCTGGTGCTGTTCGGCTTCTCCACCGGAAGCGCCACTCTCACCGTGCTGCTGCCCACGTTCGGCGTCTACTTTATGGCCAAGGGGGCGTTCTTCCTGGGCTCGACGCTAAGCACCTAAGGCCCGGGCTCTGGCCACAGCCTCCAGCACCTCTAGCAAGTTGAGCGAGGCGACGTAGAGCAGGACCAGCGCGAGAGTACACGCCACCACTAAGGCCAGGGCACGACGGCGCAGTTGCCAGAATGCCCACGCCGTCACCAGCGCTCCCAAGGCCTTCACCGCCACCAGCGCCCAGACCCCTCCGTACCTCAGGGCCAGGCCAGGTAACAGGTTGCCAGCCTCGAGGCCATGCCTTAGGCCGCCCAGGGTGGCGCCGAGATCGGCTAAGTGCCCAAAGAGGTAGAACCCCAGGGCCACCGCCATAGCCTGGCCATAGCCACCCTCGGCCCGGCTCGATATCCGTTCAGTCCTAGGCCGCCCTCTATCCAGTCGCGATTCGATGCCCAACTGCCGTACCCGTGCGTTTGATGGTGCCAGCCGGAAGCTCAACCACCATCCGGCACTTGGGGCTCACCGGCGCAAACCGGTACGGACGTACGTTCTCCAGGCACCGCACCACTTGGCCCCCGGAGTCAACGTAGAGGGCATCTATGGGGTAGCCCATGAAGAAGGTATGGATACCCGTCGAGGGGCGGATGATCAGCCCCTGCCCCTCCTGCAGCGGGGGTCGGCCGATCAGCCCCCGCAGGCGCGTCCACATGTTGTCCGCTACGCCCGCCACTTCTGCCAGGGTGACACCCCGGCTCTCGTTGATGACCCGTACCTGCTTCATCGTCCGGTATACCCAAAGATCTCGGGGGGAAGCGTTATGCCGGCCAGCTCCATCTTGGTGACGAACGACGGACGGATGCCGGTAGGCATCAGTCGGCCGATCACCCTCCCGTTCTCGATCCCCGTCTGCTTCCAAACGAAGATGTCCTGCATCACGATAGTGTCCCCCTCCATCCCCTGGACTTCGGTCACCTGCGTCACCCGCCGGACGCCGTCGGACATGCGCTGCAGGTGGACGATCAGGTCCAGGGCCGAGGCAACCTGCTCGCGGATGGCCCGCAGGGGCAAGTCCATGCCTGCCATGAGCACCATGGTCTCGATACGGCGCAGGGTATCGCGCGGGTTGCTCGAGTGGATGGTGGTCATGGACCCGTCGTGACCGGTGTTCATGGCCTGCAGCATGTCCAGGGCCTCACCGCCTCGGGCCTCACCCACGATCATGCGGTCGGGCCGCATGCGCAGGGCGTTGATGACCAGCTGGCGGATGGTGATCTGCCCCTTGCCCTCGATGTTGGGAGGGCGAGCCTCCAGCCGCACCACGTGGCGCTGACGCAGCTGCAGTTCCGCCGCGTCCTCGATGGTCACGATGCGCTCGTTCTCGGGCAGGAAACCGCTGACCACGTTCAGGAGGGTGGTCTTGCCGGTGCCCGTACCGCCGGAGATGATTATGTTGAGCCGGGCCTTCACGCACGCCTCTAGGAACTGCACCAGCTCCGGCGTCATCGTCCCGAACGTGATCAGGTCCCTGGTGGTGTAGGGGATGCGGGCGAACCGACGGATGTTGAGCGTCGGCCCATCAATGGCCAGTGGCGGGATGACGGCGTTCACGCGGGAGCCGTCCGGCAGGCGCGCATCCACCATCGGGGATGACTCGTCGATCCGGCGGCCGAGCGGCGCGATGATCCGCTGGATGATGCGGATCACGTGCTCGTCGTCCTGGAAGGTGACGTTCGTCTCTTCCAGCTTGCCCCGGCGCTCGATATAGACCTGCTTGGGGCCGTTGACCATGACCTCGGTGATGTCGTCGTCATGGAGGAAGGCGTCGATGGGACCGTAGCCGAGGATCTCGGCCACGATCTGCTCCAGCAGCTGCTCCTTCTGGGAGCGGTTGAGGATGAGGCCGCTCTCGCTCACCGCCGCCTCGTAGAGCTCCCGGATCTCCTCGCGCAGCTCGGTGGCATCCAGAGCCGTCGGGTCTCCGTTCCCCCGCCTGGCCGACTGCTGGGCGATGAGCTGCATCTGAACCCGGTTCTTCAGGCTGACGTACGGCTCCTCCAGGTAGTTGTACTGCACTGGATCGGCCGTCCGCTGCTCGGCCGGGTGAGCCGGCTGTTGCAGCGGGCCGTTATCGGTCTTCGGTGTCGAGCGCCGGAAAAACGCCATGTCACTTCCCTCTCACTGAGCCATTCGGGGGGGCCTCCCCGGAGCGGCGCTACTTGATCCAGATAGGGTCCCAGTCGTTGTACTCGTTGTTGCTCAGGTTACGCTGGCCGGACCCGTCCGCGTTCATGATCCAGATCTGCTGCCGGCCGGTATCCTTGTTGGACCAGTACACCAGCTGCGTACCATCCGGCGACCAGGACGGGTGCTTCTCCCACTCCCAGTCGTTCTTGGTCAGCTGGGTCACGTTCTGGCCGTCGGCGGTCATGGTCCAGATGTCGTCACTGCCGGTGTGCTCAGAGACGAAGGCCACGTGCCACCCATCTGGGCTCCACACCGGGTCGTAGCAGACGTTATCCAGCGACGTAAGCTGCTTGTTGTTGCCCGTGGCCGACCCGTTCACCAGCTCCTGCACCCAGACCTGGGCGACGCGGTTATTGCCCCGGGCCACATACAGCTGCCACCCACCATCGGGCGACACCATCTCCTTCTTGCGCAGCTCCTCGAACTCGGTCGCGCCCCAGCGGGCCAGGTTGGCCGGCCGCTGGTCAGTGCCGTCGGGGTTCATCAGGAAGATCTGGGTAACCCCCTCCCGGTCGGTCCAGAAGGCGATCTGCCCCTTGTAGGAAGCCAGCGGCAGCGGCGTGGGCTCGGGCGCCTGGGTAGGTATCAGGGATGGGTCCCAGATGAAGGGCGTCGGCGTAGGCGGGGCCGGCGTCGGCGTGAGGAACATGGCCAGTTCCAGCCGCTTCTGGGCGGCCGCCGACGTGTCCGGACCGGTGATGCGCTCCGCCGAGGCGTAGTCCAGCAGGGCCAGGTACAGGTCCCCGTTGAGCTCGTGGCGCAGCGCCCGGGCTATGTAGGCGTCGTAGAGCATCTGCGCCACCGACCCCCGCATGTAGTTGAAGCGGGTGTCGTAGATGGTCTGCAACACTGGGATGGCCTCGTCCAGCCGCTCTTGGGCGAAGGCCTCTTGGGCCGGCAGGAAGGTCTGGGCCAGGCGCCGCTCCGTCGTGGCCCGGTGGTCCCCGGGCCGATAGGTCAGGGCCTTGGTGAAGTACTCGGCGGCCTTGGCCATGGGCTCAGGCTGCCCCTCGGCCGACTCCACCGCTTCCAGCCCCAGGCTCATGTAGCAGTGGTAGAGCCGCTCTGCCACTTCGGTCTTGCGGTAAGAGGGGTAGGTGCGGCGGATGTTGTCGAAGAGGTTGGCCGCCTCCTGCCAGTTGCCATGGGCGTAGACGTCCTGAGCCTCGTTCCACACCCCCTCGACGCTCTGCCCCAGCCGCGCCTGCTCCATGAGCGCCGCTACGTCGCGGTAGCCCGGCTCCTTGGCGTGGATCTCCTCCAGCACTGTCAGGGCACCGGTCCAGTCCTGGGCGCCCAGGCGTTCCTGCGCCTGGTCGTAGAGCCTGGCCAGTTGCCAGCGCTCCTGGGCCCAGTCCAACAGCTCTTTGACCTCGGTGTCCAGAGGGAAGCGCGTGAGCAGGTCCTGGAGGATAGCGATGGCCTGGGCGAAGTCCCCCGCTGCCGCCGCCGACTTGGCCTGGGCAAGCAGACCCCCGCGCAAGGCCTCCGTCGTGGCCTCCACGTCCACCGTCTGCCCCTGAACCGGCTCGGGCTGGCGGGCGACCGCGAACAGGTACACTACGCCCACGGCCAGCACCGCGATCATTGCCCAGACGACCAGCCGCCCCACCGGCAGCGGCTTGCGTGTGCCCTTGGCTACCTTGGCACCGTACTCCTGGTCCAGGCTCATGCGCAGGCGGGCGTCGTCCAGGAGCGGCTGTATGTCGGCCTTGGCCTCTTCATTGGCCGAATACTGCGACAGCAGCCGCCCATAGGCCTGGACGGCCTTCTGCCAGTCGCCTGTCTGCGACGCTTGCAGCCCTTGGTAATAGAGAGGGTCGCGAAGCCAGGGCTTCGTCGAGTCTACCATCATCACCTCGCTAACGGGTCATCCCTGCTAGGAACTCTTGGAACCGGGGGATGGAGGGCCCCAGAATGACTATGAACAAGGATGGGAAGATGAGGAACACCATGGCGAACACCATCTTGAACGGCGCCCCCCGGGCCCGTTCCTCGGCGCGCTGCCAGCGAACCACCCGCATCTGATCGCTCTGGGTACGAAGCACCGTGGCGATGCTCACGCCCAGCTGCTCCGCCTGCACCACCACCGCCACGAACGCCCCCAGGTCCGGCACTTCCGTGCGCTGGACCATGTGCCGCAGGGCATCGGCCCGGCTGATGCCCATGCGCATCTCGCGCACGGCCCGGCTCATCTCGCGGGTGAGGATGTTATCCCACTGCTCGCCCACCCGCAGCATGGCCGCCTCCAGCCCCAGGCCCGACTCCACGCAGATGGTGAGCATGTCGAGCACGTCGGGCAGGGCCCGCTCGATGCGGTGCTGGCGGGCCTTGATGCGACGCTTGAGCCACATGGTCGGCAGAAGGTAGCCCAGGACAGGCGCGGCAACCAGGGTGGCCACCCCTTGCAGCGACAGGTTGGGGGACTTGGCCACCGACATGAGCGCCAGCCCGAAGAACGCCCCCGCCAGCAGCAGCTTCACGCCCAGGAAGTCCACCACCGACAGGTTGCCCGGGTTGCCGGCCAGCAGCAGGAGCCGACGCTGCCCCTCGACGTTACCTCGGGGCGAGAGACGCCCGAGCAGCCCTAGGATGCTGCGCAGGAAGGGCAACACCGCCCGGTCCCAGAAGGGGCGCTGCAGCTCCTCGTCCGCCAGCTCGAACTGGGCGTGGGCCTGCAGCCGCTCCGTGATGGGGCTGCGCCGCGGCCGCAACGACATGGTGATGGCCAGCACGCTCAGCAGCGTGAAGCCACCTACCATCAGGGTGCCGTAGCTTTGGATGAATGTCTCGGGCAAGACGGTACTCCCTCACACCTAGACGTCTATGGCCACGATCCGGCGGATAACGATACCACCAAGGACGATGCCCACCACACCCATCACCGCCAGCATGATGGGCAGCCCGGGCGCAAACAGCCCGCTCATGTAGTCGGGGTTGATGACGTAGAGGATGACCGCCAGGGCGATGGGCATCAGCGTAAGGAGCCACCCCGTCAGCCGCTGCTGGGTGGTGAGCACCCGGATCTCGCCCAGGATGCGCACCCGCTCCCGGATGGTGTGCCCCACCGTCTCCAGGATCTCGGCCAGGTTGCCGCCCACCTCGGACTGGATCTTGATCGAGGTGACGATCAGGCTCCAGTCGTCGTTCTCCAGCCGCTCCACCGAGTTGTCCAGCGCCCGGGGCAGGGAGAGCCCCAGCTGCACCTCGCGCACGATGCGCCCCATCTCGATGGAAGCAGGCGGCGGCATCTCCTTGGTGACGATGGTGAGAGCCTGCACGGGACCGTACCCGGCCCGCAGCGAGCCCACCAGCAGGTTGATGATGTCGTTGATCTGGCGGGCGAAGGCCAGCCGACGCAGCCGTGCCCGCCGGCTCACCCACAGCCGCAGGAACATGATCGCCGTCATCGCCAGCAGGATCCCCAGGATGATGGATCCGCGCAAGAGCCCGAAAACGAAGCCGGCCGCCGCCACCACCGCCATGATGAGCACGTACTCCGGCACCGAGAGGGCCACGTTGGCCCGCTCCAGGTCCCGCG
The DNA here is from genome assembly GCA_050945695.1 of Anaerolineae bacterium. Lineage (GTDB taxonomy): Bacteria > Chloroflexota > Anaerolineae > DRVO01 > DRVO01 > Ch71. The sequence continues at coordinate 34,829 of JBMNTK010000011.1, forward strand.
CGATCCCCGGGGCGATGGACAGCTTCATCACCAGGCGGCTCAGGATCCCCGGCCGCTTGCGCCGGGCCCGGGCCTCGTCCGCCTCTGCCACGTCCATGGCCACGATCTCTTCCAGCCGGTCGGCCGTCTGGCTGTAGACGCCGATGAAATCGCGGAGGGCCAGGAAGAAGCAGAAGACCGCCAGCCCGGACACCGCCCCGGCATAGAGCAGCAGGGAGCGGCCCAGCGCATCTCCTACCGAGAGCTGCGACATCAACCAATCAACCCATGCCTCAACCAATGCTCACCTCGATCTGATACGTGACACGTGATGCGTGATGCGTGAACCGTGAAGCGTGACTGCCCTCTCAGACCATGAGTCACTCGTCACGTGTCACGTGTCACGCATCGCTCGTCACGCTTCACGCCGCTTGCACCAACACCACCATCGCCCCCAGCGCCAGCCAGGGCGCATAGGGAATCGTAGACTTGCGGCCGCGACCCATCAGGATGGCGGCCAGCGCGGCAAGCCCACCGAACACGATCCCGGCGAAGAGGGCCTGCAACACCGCCGGGTATCCCACCAGCAGGCCGATGAACCCGGCCAGCTTCACGTCCCCGGCACCCATCGCTCCCCGGCCCAACAGGGCGATGAGCACGAACAGGCCGAACCCCAAGGCGGCACCCAGGAGCGCCTGGGGCAGCCGCGTCGCCCCCGGCACGCCCAGCAGCGTCGTCGCCAGCGCCACCACGCTCGCCGCCAGCAACACCCGGTTGAGCACCAGCCGGTGCTCGAAGTCAATCACGGCGATGAGCAGGAAGAGCGCTCCCCAGCCCACCAGCCACAGCGCCGTCCACGTGGGGCCGAAGAAGTGCGCCGCCACCGGCGCCCCCACCAGCCCGGCCACCGCCACCAGCAGCCGCCGGTCCGCCCGCAGCGAGCCGGAGGAACCTGAGCCCCCGGGGGAACCTAACCCCC
>JBMNTK010000012.1:0-35211 GCA_050945695.1 Anaerolineae bacterium
GTCGTCGGGTCCTACCCGACGACGCCCATGGGCGGCAGCGCGAGAGCCGGCCTATTTGCTATCTACCCCAGCCACTCCGCCGGGTGCCAGTGCTCCCGGTACTCCTCATCCGTGACCTCGACCCGGCCTTCCTTCATCACCAGGGCCAGGTTGGCCCGGTCGGTCAGGGCCTCGATGTCCCCCAGGGGATTGCCGCGCACGAGGATGAGGTCAGCCAGCTTGCCTGGCTCCAGGGTACCCACGCGCCCCAGCACATCCAGCGCATGGGCGGAGTTGCGGGTGCCGGCCACGATCGCCTCCAGGGGTGACAGCCCGCATCGGACCAGTTCCACCATTTCCTTCATGGCGTCTCCCGGTCCCCCATCCGTGCCCGCGGCGATGGTGATGCCCATCCGGCGGGCCTTCCGCACACCCTCGCGATGAACGGGGTGGGCCTCCTGCATGCGTGCTTTCATGAAGGGTGGCAGGTGCGGTCGTTCGTAGGAGTCCTGGCTGGTGATGAAGAGGGTAGGCACGAAGAAGAGCCCCTTAGCGGCAATGCCCTCCAAGGCCTCGTCGTCTATGAGAGCGCCGTGAGTGATGATGTCACAGCCGGCAGCGATGGAGTGATTGAGCCCGGGCTGGGCATGGGCATGGACGGCCACCCGCTTGTCTCGGGCATGGGCCTCGCTGACCAGGGCGTGTAGCTCCTCCTCGGTGTAGTCTTCCCAGGAGATGCGCTCGTGCTCCCACATGAAGCCCCCTGAAGCGGCCGTCTTGATGAAGTCCGCCCCGTGCATGAGCATCTCGCGCACCGCCTTACGCACCTCCCAGGGGCCATCGGCGGAGCGGCCGCGCACGTGGCCGCCGGTGGCGTTGACCATCGCCCCCACGACCAGTCGCGCGACGCCCCGTACGTGTCCCTCTTCAATGGCCCGCCGCAGGAGGACGTTCTCGGGGCAGCCGCCCACGTTGGCCACGGTGGTCGTGCCCCAGCCCAGGCACTGACGCAGCTTGCCGATGCCGCGGAAGCTCTGGACCAGGTGCCCGTGCGCATCCAGGAGCCCGGGCATGGAGGTGACGTGCATGTGGGTGTCTATGATGCCGGGCAGCACCGTGAGCCCGGTGCCGTCTATCACCTCCGTCCCCGGTGGAATGGGCAGGCTGTCGGTCGAGCCCACCGCCGCCACGCGCTCGTCCTGGATCAGGACGGCGCCGGAAGGGAGGGACGGCGAGCCGGTGCCATCCACCAGGGTGGCGTTGACAATGGCCTTATGGGGCATGCCCACCTCCTCCGAGCGGTCGAGCCTCTGCGGCCTCGGCGGACAGATCCCTCGCTGCGCTCGCGATGACATAAGGGGCATAGGACGACAACCGGCAGCGGCCCGGGACGCCAGGCGGTGAGGCTCGGGGCAGCTCGGACGTCGCCCCGAACCTCACCGGGGCCCGAGATGGACCTACGCCTTGCGGCGCCAGACCTGCCAGGGCCAGCTGATCTGCTCGTGGTTGGCGCGGTTGTCGGCCACGGCCGAGTCGAACACGTTCACCAGGTCGTTCTTCTTGATGAAGGGTGTGAGGTCAATGGTGACCGAGCCGATCATGTAGACCTGCTCGCTGTGCTCGGCCAGGATCTTGGTGCCCAGCTCCAGGCGCTTCTCGCGATCCGGTTCGGCCTTCAGGGCCTCGTACCACTCCACGATCTGCTTGATGTGCGACGGCGGTTCCTCGCCGGCCGTGCCTCCGGAGGCTACCCACTGGGCAAACGCCGGGGCCCAGTAGCAGGTGCCGTAGGGCACATACCAGGTGGGGTCTACCTCCCAGACCACCGGGCTGCAGCTGTAGGAGGGCATCATGCACTCGTTGGCCAGGGCGCGCTGGCTCCATAGCGAGCGCTCGATCTCCTTGGCCTGGGCGTCGATGCCGACGGCCCGCCAGTACTCGGCCATCTGGCTGAAGATGTCGATGGCCGGCGAACCCATCTCGCTGGGATAGCACTCCAGGAGCAGCTGTAGCCGCTGCCCGTCGGGCCGCAGGCGCCACCCCTCTCCGTCCCGCTTGTCCAAGCCGACCTCGTCCAGGAGCTGGTTGGCCCTGTCCACGTCGTATTCCGCCGCGGTGGAGCCGAACCCTTCCTTCCAGAAGTAGTCGGTCGTCCGCAGGGGCGGGTTGCCGAGGCTGCCCAGACCGTTGAAGAACAGGTCGCGCATGGACTCCCGGTCCACGGCGTGGGAGAGGGCGTGGCGGAACTCCTTGGTCTGGAAGATCTCGCGCAGCTCCAGGTCCTGGACGCTCTGGTTGATGTAGACGCAGGGGTGCCCGCCGCCGATCCACTCCAGCACGGTGTAGCCGCCGTTCTCTTCATTCTCCTTGAGCAGCGGGTAGTTGGCGAAGCCCATGTGCCGGTACTGGTAATCCACCTCGCCGGCAATGGTCTTCATCATGATGACCTCGCTGTTCTCGGCCAGGTCGTTGATCAGGCGATCGAAGTACGGGAGCTGCTTGCCGTTGGTGTCCACCTTCCAGTAGTAGGGGTTGCGCACGGAGACCATGCGCTGGGCCGGGAAGGGGGTCTCGAGCTTCCAGATCCACAGCACGGGGATGTCCGGGTTGTTGTGGGGGTCGTTACGGTTGGCGAAGAGCTGGTACCACTCCTCGAACCCCGCTTCCTTGACCTTGGCCGCCAGCTCGTCGGCGTCTGCGTACTTGGGATGGAACTGCTGGAGGTAGTGCTTGGGAGTGATGAGGGAAGCACCATTGAAGCATAGGAACTCGAGCAGGATGCCATGGGGAGCAGCGAACTTGAAGCGGACGGTGTAGTCGTCCACCTTCTCGATGACTCCCCGCTCGCCGCCGGCCGTCAGCCAGGTGGGGAACGTGGGTGTCAGCTCGGTGTTGAGCGCAATGTCCTCGTACCAGAAGACGACGTCGTCAGCGGCGAAGGGCTCGCCATCGGACCAGCGGACCCCTTTGCGCAGGTGGAAGGTGTAGGTGGCGCCCCCATCGGTGATGTCCCACCCGGAGGCCAGGTTGGGGATCACCTCGAGCTTGCCGCTGCGGTAGTCCCATCCGGCGAAGCTCTCGCGGACGATGCAGTGGTAGCCGGCTAGGTCTGCGGGGCCGGTGAGGACCCGGTGGAGATCGTCGCTGTACTCGCCGGGCCCGTCAATGCACTCCACGACCAGGGGGTCCGACGGCAGGCGTTCCTCTACTGGCGGCAGTTGGCCCGCCGCCACCATCTCCGCCAGCATGGGGGCCTCGGAATACTTGGAGGCGGGGGCGGCAGGGGCGGCCTCGGTGGCCTGAACGGGTACAGCGGTAGCCGGTGGGGCAGCGGTGGGCTCACTGGGGGCGGGCGCTGGAGGGGCACCGGCGCAGGCGGTTGCCAGAGCTAGAGCGCTGGTGAGTCCGGACAGACGTAGGAACTCCCGACGGTTGACGTTCCACGTTCTCATCGCCGATCTCCTCTACTCTGCGTGCACTCGAGCGGCAGGAAGTGGGCGGCTCCGCTAGGTTCTCGTGGGCTGTACCTCTGTCAGTTGCCTCCTCTGGGTGGTGTGGGGAAACGGTCTAGATGAGCGCCCGCCGGGCCCCAGGCCGGTTCGAAACCAGCGGTCTGATTAGGATGGATACTTTGACGCGTTGATGTTAGGGCATGGCACACGGCGGTGTCAATGGATTGGCCGAAGGGGGGGCTGCGTTCTGTCCCTCCTTCCTTCTGAGCGCCCGCCTCAAGTTGGGTGACGATTCTAGCATCTTTTCTCCCTGGACGGCTTGATAACTGTGCGGCTGACTTGTAAAATGCGCGCTATCAATATCGGGTAGAGGTGCCTATTGCAGAAGACTGGAAATGCAGAGTGTTGGTTACACCTACAGCCGGTACGATCTGAAGCGGCCCGCTTGAGGCCGCCACCCTAGTGACCTGCCGGCATCTGTGGCGCTTGGTTCTTGCTCTTAGGGTTAGTAAGTGAAGTGGGCCGATACAGTCAGCCGGCCCCGAGGAGAGACTGAGTTGGCAAGACGTTACTTTGCTCTGATATTGGGCGTCTTCTACACCCTCATCGCCGTGCTGGGGCTTTTGGGCATTGAGAGCGCACCACCCGCCGGCGCCCCCGACCTTAGCCTGGACACCGGGTACGGCCTGATCTTTGGCCTCTTCCCCACCAACATCCTGCACGACCTGGTGCACTTGGTGATCGGTCTCTGGGGTATCTACGCCTACACCGGCGTGCGCCGGGCTACCGTCTACGCCCGCACGGTGGCGATCATCTTCGCCATCCTCACCATCATGGGTCTGATCCCGGCCCTCAGAACCACCTTCGGGCTCATCCCTCTCTACGGCGCCGACGTCTGGCTGCATGCCATCACCGCCATCCTGGCCGCCTACTTCGGCTGGATAGCGCCCTATGATCGGGAGGCGCTGACCTAGGGCCCTGTGGCTGAGGGATCAAGCGGTGGGCGCCGCATCGTCTGCGCCCACCGTCACCCTTCGGCAGGTGGTGCCGTGTGAGACTCAAGCCGTTGGATCGGCAAGTAGTCGTGATCATGGGGGCGGCCAGCGGCATCGGTCGCCAGGCCGCCCTGGACTTCGCTCGTCGTGGGGCTCAACTGGTTCTAGCCGATAGCGACCCTGAGGGGCTGGCCTCGGTTGCCGAAGAAGTGGCCGCCCTGGGTGCGGAAGCAGCCACAGTGCTGGCCGACACCGCCGATCTGGCCCAGGTGCGACGGGCTGCCGAGACCGCCGATCAGCGTTTCGGCCGTCTCGATACCTGGGTGCAGACGGCCGCGGTGAGCATCTACGCACCGCTCACCCGCACCGAGCCTGAGGAGCTCCGGCGGGTGATAGAGGTCAACCTCCTGGGAGTCGGCTATGCGCTGAGCGCTGCCCTGCCTCGGCTCCGCCGCGAGGGACAGGGAGCCATCATCGTCGTCTCCTCCGCCGAGGCCATGCGCTCACTTCCTCTGCAGGGGGCCTACTCCGCCTCCAAACACGGTGTGCACGCTCTCCTAGAGGCGCTGCGGGTGGAGCTCGCCCATTCCGGTGACCAGATCGCGGTCACGGAGATCATGCCCGCCACCACGGCCACCCCCTTCTTCGCCAAGGCGGCCACCAAGCTGGGCGTCATGCCTCGGGGGATCCCGCCTGTCTATCACCCAAGGGTTGCTGCCCAGGCCATCGTGTACGCGGCCGAGCACCCAACGCGCACGATCTACACCGGGGGCGCGGGCCGGCTCCTAGGCCTTCTCAACTGCCTATCTCCCCGCCTGGTGGACGGGTTCCTACTGGCTACCGGTTTCGAGCTCCAGCGCACCCAGGTGCGGCGACCTGACCCCTACTTCGGCAATCTCTATGAGCCGGTCCCGGGCAAGGACGCCGTGGTCGGCGATATCGGGTACCCCGTCCTGAGCTTCAGCCCCTACACCTGGTTCCAGACCCACCCCGTTGTCGGTCGAGCCATGAAAGCGGCAGCACTGGGTCTGGCCGTCGGTTCCGCCCTGGGGAGGTTCCGCCGCAAACGGAGCGGGATACTCCCCATACCAGAGTTTGAGGATGTCAAGTCATGGAAAACCTGAAGAGACTAACCGCCGGGAGACGGCTCTCCCTCGACGTCAACATATCGGACATGGAGCGGCAGATCTCAGTGATGGTGGGTGCCGCTCTGATGCTCTTTGGCCTGGCCAGGGCCCCCAAGAGGCTTCCTTGGGCCTTCTTCGGTCTACCCCTCATCTATCGAGGCCTCACTGGCCACAGCTACCTGTATCAGTTGATGGGCCGCGGCGGCCGAAGCGACCTAGCCCGGCACGTGTGGTCCGGCGGCCCGGGCATACGCATCCAGGAGACCATCACCATCAATCGGCCCGTGTCGGAGGTGTATCAGCGCTTCCGGGGGCTGGAAGGGCTGGCGGGTGTGCTCTCGCACGTTGAGTCTATCCGCTCCCTGGGCGAACGCCGCTCCCACTGGGCGGTGAGGGCACCTGGCCCGCTGCCGGTCAGGCTGGAGTGGGACGTGGAGATCGTGGAGGAGCGGGAGAATCAGCTGCTCACCTGGCGGTCATTGCCCGGCTCCGAGGTAGACATGGCCGGGTCGCTGTACTTCCGTCCCGCCCCAGGAGACCGTGGGACCGAGTTGCGGCTGCTGCTTGCATACAGCCCGCCCGGGGGCGCGGTAGGGACGGTCTATGGCCGGCTGGTCAACAGCATCACCGCCCAGCAGATCAAGGAGGACTTGCGGCGCCTCAAGCACACCATGGAGACGGGCGAGGTGCCGGTGAACGAACCCCAGCCCGTCGGCGCCAGCAGAGGCACCTCCCGGTCCACGGCCACGGGCTGTTGGTGAGGGCACGGGCAGGCCGCCACGGGAGGGAGGTGACGTGAGAGCCGTTTGCTGGTACGGAAAGCAGGACGTCAGGGTGGAGACGGTGGAGGACCCCCGCATCATCAACCCGCGCGATGCCATCGTCAGAGTGACCTCGACGTCCATCTGTGGGTCGGACCTGCACATCTACAACGGGTGGGTCGCCACCATGAAGAAGGGCGACATCCTGGGCCACGAGTTCATGGGTGAGGTCATGGCCATCGGCCCGGAGGTCAACAACCTCCAGGTCGGTGACCGGGTGGTGGTGCCCTTCCCCATATCCTGCGGCCAGTGCTACTACTGCCGGAACGAGATGTGGTCGCTGTGCGACAACTCCAACCCCAACGCCTGGATGGCCGAGATCGCCTATGGCTCCAGCCCGGCCGGCATCTTCGGGTACTCTCATCTGGTAGGGGGTTATGCGGGCGGCCAGGCGGAGTACGTGCGCGTGCCCTTCGCCGACGTAGGCCCCTTCAAGGTGCCCCCGCACCTGAGCGATGACCAAGTCCTGCTCCTGTCCGATGTGATACCCACCGGCTACATGGCGGCCGAGAACTGCGGCATTCGACCCGGTGACGTGGTGGCCGTCTGGGGCTGCGGGCCGGTGGGGCTGATGGCCATCCGGAGTGCCTACCTGCTGGGAGCCGAGAGGGTGATCGGCATAGACCGGGAACCGGAGCGGCTCCGCCTCGCCCGCCACTACGTGGGGGCCGAGACCATCAACTTCGAGGAGACCAGCGTCCTGGAGGAGCTCAAGGAGATGACCGGCGGGCGGGGCCCGGACGCCTGCATCGAAGCGGTGGGCATGGAGGCCTACGGGAGCACGGTGGACATGGCCTACGACCGGGTGATGCAGCTGGCCCGGCTGGAGACCGGCCGGCCCCATGCCCTGCGCGAGGCCATCATGGCCTGCCGGAAGGGCGGCACGATCTCCATCGCCGGAGTGTACGTGGGGCTGGTGGACAAGATCCCGTTGGGTGCGGCCTTCAACAAGGGGCTCACCATGCGCATGGGCCAGACCCACGTCCACAAGTACATGGCGCCACTGCTTCAGCGCATCGAGCGCGGCGAGCTGGACGCCACCTTCATGATCACGGACCACATGTCCCTGGAAGAGGCGCCTCGGGCCTACGAGCTCTTCCGCCGCAAGGCCAACGAGGCGGTGAAGATCGTGCTCAAGCCTGAGGGCTGATTTCATAACAGTGGCCGAGCGCGACGAGACGCGCTCGGCCACCCTCTCCTAAGTCCTACCCCTGTGACTTCTCTGCGGTGAATCCCCTGCGCCGCTCGCCGTCTACAGGTAGATGACGTCCAGGATGTTGTCGGAGCGCTTGCGGACGGTTTGGGAGTCCACCCGCTCGATGCCGGGGCGGCGCATGAGGCCATCCACGGTGTCGGTGTGGAAGAAGCGCACTTCTAGCTCATAGGGCCCGGGCAGCGTAAAGGGGGGCAGGGGGTTATCCCGCTGCTTGGCGATGGCCTGCGCTACTCCCTCGCGGATGCGCCGGTGGGCCTCCTGCTGGGACAGCGAGATGGCCGACTGGCGGCTCAGTCCCTTCTTGACGGCGACGGTAGTGATGCCGGGGATGAGTTCCTCGGCCTCGCGGCAGGCGGCCTCATCACCGCTGAGGAAGATGACGGGCTGGCCCAAGGCGCCCTGGTAGAGGGCGAACTGGGCGATCTCGCCGATGGGGCGGCCGTTGAGCCGGTAGTAGTCCACCGCGCGGCTGGATTGGGTGTGGTTGAGGGTTCCATCCACGGTGCCGGCCAGGGCGTGCTGGCCGATTATCATGGCCACTTCGTACTGCCGGGTCACCGCATCTATGACGTCCCGTGGGGCAAGCGGCCGGCCGTGCAAGAGCTTGGCGGCCGGGTGGAGGTGTTCCCAGGAAAGGCCACCCGGGCCGTGGTAGTCCCCCACCAGGATGTCAGTGATGCCTTGGGCTACCAGGGCATCCACGGCGGCGTTGACCTCGGCGGTGGCGATGCGCTTGGTCTGCTCGTAGTACTTGGCGTCGCCGTAGGTCTGGGTCTCGAACCCCACGACCCCGGCACATCCTTCGACGTCGGTCATGATGTAGACGTTCATCTGCAGGGACCTCCTCTGGGTCCATGAGTATCTGCCTGCCGGCCGCGGATGACCGCGGCTAGCGATGCCAGAACCAAATCGGGCTGGACCAGGCTGACCCGCCCATAGGGTAGTCTACCCGCACATAGTAGGCCACGAAGGGCTCAGGCCGGTAACGGGCCTCCCGGATGGCTACCTTCTCGAAGGGCTCCTCGTCGAGGAACTGCCATTCCAGCGGTTTGCCCGCGTCGAACCGCTCGCTCGTGCAGAGGACCTGGTCATTGCGTATGAGGGTTACCTGGACTGCGTTGTGCCTGGGAGTGCCGGCCAAGAAGCGAAGCGAGAGCCGCCGGGCGCTCTGGCTCTCGGACGAGACCTCGATCTCGCTCCCGGCCGGCACACCGTCGGCGTCAAACAGCAGGATAGAGCGATCGAAGGTGGTAGCGTAAGTGGCACGGCTTTGGAAGCCCTCCCAGAGGGCGTTGCGGTCTAGCCTGCTGGCCAGCACCGCCGCCAGACCCTTGTGGCGGTAGAGCCCGTAGCGGGGGCTGCCGGGCGGTCCCTGCTGGGAGGCGCCATTGGGCATGGTGATGTGGTCGTCCCCGGAGGCAATCACCCCGAAGCGGCACCCTCGCACCAGGGCATCCCGGAAGTAGGCAGGAGCCGCGGAGTTGCCGTTGAAGATGGGGTAGCGGGACATCCTCTCCTCGGAGGAGCCCCAGCAGGAGTAGATCTCATAGAGCCATTCGTGGTCGGGGTTGTACCATCCGTCTTCCCACGAACGGTGCTTCTGGGCGCGGCCGGTATGGTGGGGGATGGTCATGCTCGGGTAGGGGCGCTCCTGCATGAACCGCCACAGCGCGTCGAGGGGGATGTGAGCGTTGGTGCTGGACATCTCGGGGTGGTCTATCCAGAAGTAGTCTCCCTCGAAGTCGCGGTAGTAGCCGTTGTTGTCCCCTCCGAAGCCGGAGGCATGGGAGGACTCGAAAGCCAGGAAGGGAACGAACTCCCCTGGCCGGTCGTACTCTCGCACCAGCGCTTTCTGCCTCTCCCATTTCGAGGCCGTGAGCCCGTGCACGTGGTCGGTGTTGGCGGAGAAGTCCAGGAAGGAGACGTGGCGGATGTAGTCGAAGGCGAAACGCGGCTCCTTGACCAGATAGGGCTGGCAGTCCCCGTCCAGCGTATGCACATGCAGATCGCCGAAGTAGATGCGTGCCCGAGGGCTCTCCTGGCAGAGCACCGGGTTGCTGGCTACGCGGTGCTGGGGGTCCGCCCCGAAGGAAGCCCACAGCCAGTATGCTCCTGGGTTCGCCAGCGAAACGCCTTCCAGCCGCACCGGCTCGCCCCGCACCTCTACCTCCGGTGGGAGGCCCTTCCAGCCCTCGGGGTCAAGGAAACGCAGACGGACGGGGAACTCGGCCGGCATCTGGTCTGCTCCGACGACCGAGACGCGCAGAGCGAAGAGCTCGCCCGGTTCGACAATGGCCGGGGCTACCATGCGGATGAGCAGGTTGTTGGCCCGGATCTTGTCCTGTTCGCCCAGTGCCCAGCGGGGGTATGAGGGCATCTGATTGCATGCTCCTTCTCGGGTAGGGATGCCATAGACCCCGGAGAGGCAAGCGTCACGGTGTCCGGATGGTTGGCCGGTGACCCTGTGGCGGGGGACTGGTTCAGATTGTGGTGCTGGTGTCGGGATGAGTCAACTGCCTCGCGATGTCCATACCGGGCTGGACCAAGCCATCTCGCCGTCGGCCCGGGTCAGGCGGATATAGACATAACCGGGCGACTCGGGAGGGTTTATCTGCGCCGAGAAGGACACCTGGCGGTCATCCAGGGGCTGGCTGAGGCAGTCTTTCCCATCGCAGACCACGTCCAAGCGACTGAAGGGCGAGGAAGAGGCGGCCTCAACGTCGACGGGGAGGGGCCGAGTGCGGTCCCAGTTGATCTCGGCGCCCATAGGGGCACCACCTACCCGCACCCGCAGGTAGATGCGCTCGTTGGTGGTGGCATAGACGCGGCGGTCCCACAGGGCCCGGAAGATGTCCTCGCGGCTGAGCCGGGGCGCCCACACGCCCATGAGCCCCTGGCGCCAGAGGAGCCGGTAGGGCTCGACGTCATCCTGGAGGCTGTGGAACTCGTCCCCCGGCCGGCCGTCGTGGATGTCGCCCCCGCCGGTGAAGCCAAACCGGTACCCCCTGGCCAGGGCGTCGAGTACGTGCTGGCCCAGCTTCTCACCGCCGGTCATGCGCACCGGGCGCGTGTTGCCGGCGGGCCCGGGCCGCTCGCTGTTGCCCCAGATGGAGTAGATCTCGATGAGCCGCTCGGTGAGGGGATCGTGTCCCTTGGACCAGTCGACACCCATGACCGCGTTGGCGGAGTGGTGAGGGATCACCAGAGCGCCTGTCTCCCGCGCCACCCGATAGACGTTCTGGAGCTGCCCGTAGACCGGGTCGTCACAGCGCAGGATGGGGCCGTGGTCGCCGGGGTAGTAGACATTGCGGTGTCCGAACTCCCGGCTGGTCCACTCCTGGCCGACCAGGGTGACGAACCGCCCCGGTTGGTTGAAGTCGTTGGTGACGGCCACGAAGTACTCCCACTGTCGGTCGGTCAGGCTCTCGGTGTGGTCGGCCAGGGCGAAGACATCGAGGAAGCTCTCGTTGCGGGCGAAGGAGTAGAGCTGCTCCGGGCAGCGCAGCCCATCGCTGAAGAAGGTCTGGCTGTGGAGGTCGCCCCAATAGAGGTTCTCCGCCGGGGGCTCGGCGCTTACCAGGATGGGGTTGCTTACGCCCTGGACGCCGCTGGCGGCATCGGTGACGGTGATGAAGTGAAGCCCGGGGCGCTCGAACCTGACCTGGGGGATGGTCGTGATGGGCCGGGGGTCGTCGGCGAAAGCTCCCCACACCCCCTCGTCGCGGCCGATGCGGGCAGGGCCCACGAACCCGTCTCCCCCCTCGATCACCAGGGACCCCGTCCATTCCAGGGGCACGTTGTCCATGTAGCGGATGCCGACCGGCGAGCGGTTGTATCGGCTCTTGGGGCGTGAGGTTGCCCCTGAGCCGCTGAAGCAGCCCTCGTCAGCGTAATAGGGCTCGGTCAGCAGCTTGACCCGCACGGGAAACGGACGATCTACCTGGACGGTTGATGGAGCCACCACCAGCACACCGGTCGGAGCCTGGCCCATATGCTCTCTCCCCCCTCATTGCCTCAACGAGATGCGTCGGAGTCAGTGGGCAGGGACGCAAGCAACTTCTTGCGTCCCTGCTGTGCGGCGATACGGGCGCCTTAAGCTGGCCGCCGCCAGAGCTGGAAGGCCCAGGCGGTGTGGTCGCGAAGCACGCGCCAGTCGGCGATGCCCGTGGTTGGGTAGTTGACGATGTCGTTCTTGAGCACCCCCGGCCAGATGCTGCCGTGGCAGGTGCCAACCATGTAGAGCTCCTCGTTGTGCCGGCGCAGGATGTTGCGGCCGAGCTCGATGCGCCTGGCCTCATCCGGTTCGGCCTTGAGCTGGTCGTACCAGTCTATGAGCTCCTTCAGGTCGTCCGGGGGCTCGATGCCGCCCGCGCCGCCGGAGGCCGTCCAGGTGCCGTAGGCCGGTGCCCAGTAGCAGGCGTTGCCATAGGGGACGTACCAGATGGGATCAATCACCCACAGCAGCTCGGCGGCGGCGTAGCCGGGCATCTCCATTTCGTTGCCGGTGGCGCGCTCTACCCAGAGGGTTCGCTCCACCTCTCGGGCGATGGCATCTATCCCCACGTCCTTCCAGTAGTTGGCCACCTGCTGGTACACGTCCACTCGCTGTACGCCGGCCGGATCGGTGCCGAAGAACTCCAGCAACAGCTGCAGCCGGTTGCCCTGGGAGTCCAGCCGGAAGCCATCCCCGTCTCGCTTGTCCAACCCTATCGCATCGAGCATGGCGTTAGCGCGGTCGGGGTCGAACTCCAGGGCCGTCTGGCCGAAGCCCTCTTCCCAGTAGGGTTCCAGGTTGCTGCCGCAGGGCTGCTTGATCAAGGCCATGCCGCCCCAGAAGACGTCGTTCATCTCTTCGCGGTTGATGGCGTAGGAGAGGGCGTGCCGGAAGTCACGCTGGCTGAAGAGGGCCGACTTCACCGGGTCTGAGAAGCTCTGGTTGACGTAGACGCTCTCCGGGTAGCCGCCCTCCCACTGCACCACGGTATAGGCGCCGTCCTCTTCGTGCTCCTTGAGAAGCGACAGGTTGGCGAAACCCAGCCCTTCCAAGCTGGCGTCGATTTCACCGGCGATGGCCTTCATGAGGATGATCTCGTTGCTCTCCACCGCCTCCACGATGTAGCGGTCGAAGTAGGGCAGCTGCTTGCCGTTGGTGTCTACCTTCCAGTAGTAGGGATTGCGTTCGGACACGATGCGCGCTCCCAGACCCCACTCTCCGGTGGGTATCCAGGGCCAGAGGTTGGGCAGCTCGGGGTTCACCGTCCAGTCGTTTCGGTTGAGGAAGAGCTGGTACCAAGCCTCGAAGTTCGCCTCTTCTACCTTCGCCTGAAGCTCCTGGGGATCGGTGTAGGCAGGGTGGAACTGCTTGAGGTAGTGAGCGGGGGCGAAGATGGGGGTGAGGGTGCCGTTGTAGCTCATCATCTCCAGCAGCAGCGTGTAGGGCTGGGACCAGCTCAGGCGGATGGTGTAGGCATCAATCTTCTCGATGGTGACCGGCTCACCGGCGACGGTCAGCCAGGAAGGGAAGGCGGGGGTGAGCTCCTGGTTCAGGGCGATGTCCTGATACCAGAACATGACGTCATCGGCGGTGAAGGGCTCCCCATCTGACCACTTCATGCCCTGCCGCAGGTGGAAGGTGTAGGAGCGGGCATCCTCGCTCACCTCCCAACTGGAGGCGACATTGGGAACGATGGCCAGGCCGCCGTCTCTGGTATCCCAGCGGGTGAGACCCTCCATCTGGAACGTGGCGTAGAGCACCGGTGCGTTTGCCGTGACCGCCCGGTTGAGGTCACCGCTGTACTCGCCCGGCTCGTCCAGGCACTCCACCACCAGCGGGTCGGCCGGCAGCCGCTCTTCCAGTGGTGGTAGCTCCCCGGCGGCCACTCGGGCGGCCAGGCTGGGAGCCTCAGTGTACTGAGAGGTGGGCGTGCCGGTCGGCTCCGCCGCTTGGGTGGCCCCCGCCGGGACAGCAGTGGGCTGGGGGGTGGCCGTGGGTTCGTCGGAGGTGGGGGTGGCGGTAGCGCCAGCACAGGCGGCGGTCATAGCAAGAGTAGCAGTCATGGCGGACAGGTTCAGGAACCGTCTGCGAGTCATCTTGCTCGTGGGCATCTCTACCCTCCTTGGGAGGCACTCAGGAGCGAACCCTATCTCGTAGTCCCGGGACACGTCTGGCCTCAAACCGGCTTCCTCAATGGCTTTGGGCCTCACCTCCTTTCCCGGCGGCGAGAGGGCAGGGCCGCACAGCGTGAGCACAGCCTCTCGTAGGGACGATGGCACCAGCACGAGGGCGGTGCGGCCCTCGGCCTCGATCATCACCGGCTCGGGTGCCTCCGCCCGGCAGAAATCCAGAATGGCCCTGATGGCCTGCAGCGATACTCCTGCTCGGCGTAGCTGGGCTATGGCTACAGCCCTGTCCCGCTGCTCGACGGGGAATACGCGCACCTTGGTGCCCGGCACGGCGGCCGGAATCGGCGGTTCGGCGCTGTCTCCCTCGATCAGCCCGACCCGTTCCCAGTGGCGTATCTGGCCGTAGGACACTTCGGCCGCCTCGGCCAACTCCTCCCGAGTAAGGACCGGCTGCTTTGCCCGCAGGGGTAGCGGATCCATAGCCCTCTCCGGCTTGTAATAATGAACGACAAAACGACAGGCGAGCGAGGTACCTTCCCGAGTGTAAAGGATAGGGGAAATCAGACAAGCGTCAAGGCCCTATGGGCTCTGGGCGGGGGCGGTTCCGGGGCGGTGGCGGAGGCGACGCACTGGCGCCGGCCGTTAGCTGCGATCTGCCGGCGATGTGCTAAAGTATGTGAGCCAATGGCCGATAAGTGAGAATGGAAACCCGGCCGACACGCCGCTCCATCACCCACGCATAGCGGCGAAAGGTCGCTGTCGGTTGGCCTCAGGGATTGCGGGTACACGCGACTATGCGTTGGCAATATACGCCGTTCCTCATACCTTTGGTTCCGGTGGCTGTCGTTGCGGCTCTGCTGGCGGTCTACGCGTTCAGACGCCCGGCAGCATCCGGCTCGCGGGCATATGCCGCCTCTGTGCTCTGTGCCGGCTGGTGGTCGGCTTGGTATGCCCTGGAACTAGCCAGTGCCGATCCCGCCCAGGCGGAGCTGATGGCCCGGCTGCAGTACCTGGGCATCACCCCCTTGCCGGTGACCTGGCTCACCTTCGCTCTCGAGTACACCGGGATGCGGGTGCCGCGCCGGACCTCGGGCCTGCTCATGGTCATGCCGGTGCTGACGTTGGTGGTCCTAGCCACCAACGACCTCCACGGTCTCATGTGGGGAAGCTACCACATGGTGGACGTGGGAGGCTTCCTCATGTTGAGGATCCACCGGGGACCCTGGTTCTGGCTACACACCGGCTACTCCTACGCCCTCCTCCTGGTAGCTACCCTCCTCTTCCTGAGAACCCTCCTTCGCAGCCCTCGCCTCTACCGTGGCCAGGCGTCGTCCCTCTTGGTGGCGGCGCTGGCCCCTTGGCTCGGGAGCATAGCCTTCTTGGCCGGGCTCTACCCCTATGGGTACATAGACCTCACGGCCTTCATGTTCACGATCACCGGCCTGGCCATGTTCTGGGGGCTGCAGCGTTTCATGCTGCTCGATATGGCTCCTGCCAGCGGGGCAGCCGCGCTGGAAGCCATGGGCGACGGGATGCTAGTGCTGGACGGGCGCAACCGGGTGGTCGAGATCAACGCCGTGGCCGCCCAGGCGCTGGGCCTCCAGCCGGCGGAGGCCGTTGGACGTACGGTGCAGGTACTGCTGGCCCGATTTCCTGAGCTGGTGGAGGCATGCACCAGAGCGCCCAGTGAGCAAGAGGGAGTGTGGCTGGAGAGAGAAGGAGAGCGCCACTACTTCGACGTGCGGGTGCTCACCCCGGGGGTCGCTCGGCCAGATGCAGGCTTCCGGGTCGTCGTCTTGCGGGACATCACCCCAGCCCGGCAAGCACAGGAAGCGCTGGCGGAGAGCGAAGCCCGCTACCGGGGAATCGTCCAGACGGCACCCAGTCTCATCCTGTCGGTGGCCGGCACGGGTGTCGTCACCAGCTGCAACCGCCGGGTGGAGGCCGTGCTGGGCTACCGGCCGGACGAGGTGGTAGGACGGGGGCTGGAGGACCTGGTACATCCGGAGGACTGGCCCGGGCTGCGTGAAGGCCTAGCGGCCACCGAGGAGGCGGACCGGCCCTACAGCCAGGAATACCGCATGATGGCCAAGGACGGTGAGCCCGTGCACGTCTGTGCGCACTGGGCTCTGCTTTCGGGGGTGGGAGACCCCGGCGCAACCGTCCACATCATTGATGATCTCACTGACCGCCGCCGGCTGGAGGCGCAATACCGCCAGGCGCAGAAGATGGAGGCTATCGGCCAGCTGGCTGGCGGGGTCGCCCACGACTTCAACAACCTCCTCACCGTCATCAACGGCTACACCGACTTCCTGCGGGACGAGTTGGCCCGCGAAGGCCGAGCCCTGGGCGACGTCGAGGAGATAAAGCGGGCGGGCGAACGCGCCGCCGCCCTCACCCGCCAGCTCCTGGCTTTCAGCCGGCGCCAGCGGCAGGAGGTCCGGGTCATCTGCCTCAACGAGGTGATCGAGGGCATGGTGGGCATGCTGGAGCGCGTCCTGGGGGAGCGAATCACCCTGGTGGTGCGCCTGGCCGAGGACCTGGGCAGGGTGCGGGCCGACCGGGGCCAGATCGAGCAGGTGATCCTCAACCTCGTCCTCAACGCCCGAGACGCCATGCCCGAGGGTGGTACCCTCACACTGGAGACGGCCAACGTCGAGCTCGATATCGCCTTCCTGCGCGAGCATCCCGAGGCGCGACCGGGACCGCACGTGCGCCTGTCGGTCACCGATACCGGGGTTGGCATGACTCCGGAGGTGATGTCGCACCTCTTCGAGCCCTTCTTCACAACTAAGGAGAGGGACAAGGGCACCGGTCTGGGCCTGGCCACCATCTACGGTATCGTCAGGCAGACGGGAGGCATCATCTATGCCGAGAGCCGGCCCGGGGAGGGGAGCACCTTCCGAGCGTACCTGCCCCGGGACACGCATGGATCCTTGCCGGCCGGAGCCGAGCCCTGTGAGGCCGTGATGCCCAGGGGGTCCGAGACCATCCTGGTGGTGGAGGATGAGGAGTCGGTGCGGGCCCTGACCTCGTCGGCCCTGCGTAAGCTGGGCTACACCGTGCTGGAGGCAAGCGGGGCGGCCGAGGCCCTGGACCACTGGCGCAATAGCACCCGCCGCCCCGATCTGGTGGTGGCAGATATGGTCATGCCGGACGTGAACGGGCCCGAGCTGATCCGGGTCCTGCGGGCCATCGAAGATGAGTACGGCGAGCCCACCGGGCCGGTCCCGGTGCTGTTCATGACCGGCTATGCCCACGGGGACCATGAGTCCCAGTCCCTGGGGGGCCACGTCATGCAGAAGCCCTTCGACATCGCCGATCTGGCCAGGCTAGTGCGCCAGGCACTGGATGGCGAAGCGATGGTGCCTGCTAAGTGACCGGGGCTCTCCGCCCCTTCTCGTGTCTCAGACGTGGCTGAAAGCGAGCCGGTCCAGCCGCGCCATGTCGTCCCCGACCAACTCGACGTCCAGTGCCCCCAAGTTCTCCTCAAGGTGCGCCCGCTCTTTAGACTGGGGGATGGTGATCACGTGGTCCTTGGTGATGAGCCAGGCCAGGGCGAGCTGCACCGGGGTACAGCCCTTATCTCGCGCCAGCTCGGCCAAGCGCGGGCTGTTGCTCAGCCGCCCGTGCTCGATGGGGGTGTAGGCGGTGAGGAGGACGTCGTGAGACTGGCAGTACTCAAGCACCCCGTTGGTCTCTGGCTCCCGATAGTCTAGGCTGTAGCGGACCTGGTTGGTGGCCAGGATGGAGTCGGTCAGCCGGAAGGCCTCGTCCATCTGCTCTCGGCTGAAGTTGCTCACCCCTGGGTAGCGTACCTTTCCCTGAGACACGAGCTCGTTCAGGGCCCGGAAGGTTTCCTCCAGCGGGATGCTGAGGTTGGGCCAGTGGATCAGGTACATGTCTACGTAGTCGGTCTGCAGGCGCCGCAGGCTGCCTTCGATGGCGCGCATCACGTCTTCGTAGCGCAGGTGCTCGCGAGCCACTTTAGTGGTGATGAAGAGCTTGGAGCGGTCGTAGCCCTTGATGGCCTCACCGATCACCCGCTCCGCTTCGCCCCCGCCGTAGGTCTCGGCCGTGTCTATGTGGGTATAACCGAGGTCCAGGGCGGCGCGTATGGCCTCTAGCTCACGGTCGAAGTC
This sequence comes from Anaerolineae bacterium, assembly GCA_050945695.1. Taxonomy (GTDB): domain Bacteria; phylum Chloroflexota; class Anaerolineae; order DRVO01; family DRVO01; genus Ch71. Next base: position 17,856 of record JBMNTK010000012.1, read on the forward strand.
TCGGCCGTAGGCGGACGTGCCCAGGCCGAGCACGGGTACGGGGCGCCCGTCATGTAGCTGCTTGAAGCGCATGGTGACATGCCTCCTTGGCTAACAGTAACCTAACGTTCGACGTCACTCGGCTTCCTTGACGGAATCCGTCATCTAACATAAACAGTAGTGTATGGCGTTTGGGTAGTGAGTCAAGGCGGTCAGTTAGGGTAGTTGCGCGACGAAAGGGCCGGCTTACGGACACGGCCTGCTCCTCCTGGCGATGAAGCCACGTGCAGTGACCCCCTTACCAGGTCATCGAGGACACAAGCTCCCGACGCAGTCGTGTCGCCCGGCAATGGGGCGTCACTTCCGCCTCGTTCCGGTGTTCTATTCACATGATCGCGTAGAGTTGGGGAGAGAGCCTTGAAGGTACTACTGATCTACCCGGTATTTCCTGACACGTTCTGGAGTTTCAAGCACGCACTAGAGTTTGTTCGTAAGAAAGCGGGGGCTCCGCCACTGGGGCTGCTGACTATCGCCGCCATGCTGCCCAAGGACTGGGAGCTGCGGCTGGTGGACATGAACGTCCGCGACCTCACTAACGATGACCTCGCTTGGGCCGACATGGCCTTCGTCAGCGCCATGGTGGTTCAGCGCAAGTCGGCCCAGGAAGTGATCGCTCGCTGCCAGGCGGCGGGGGTGAAGGTCGTGGCGGGAGGGCCGCTCTTCACCATCGAGCCCGACGAATTCGACCACGTAGATCACCTGGTGCTCAACGAGGGCGAGATCACCCTGCCCCAGTTCCTGGCCGATCTGGAGGCGGGTCGGCCCCAGCACGTCTACACCACCACCGAGTTCCCCGACATTCGCCAGACGCCGGTACCCCTTTGGCACCTGGCGGACCTGAAGGCCTATGAGACGGTGAGCATCCAGTTCTCTCGCGGTTGCCCCTTCAACTGCGATTTCTGCAACGTCACCGTTCTCCTGGGGCATCGGCCGCGGACCAAGACGACGGCCCAGATCATCGCCGAGCTGGATTCCCTGTACGAGCAGGGCTGGCGCAAGGGCGTCTTCTTCGTGGACGACAACTTCATCGGCAATCGGCGCATCCTCAAGGAGGAGGTGTTGCCGGCGCTGATCGAGTGGCGCAAGGGCAAGGCGGGCATGCCCTTCAACACCGAGGTGTCCATCAATCTCTCCGATGATCCCGAGCTCATGGAGCTGATGGTGGCGGCCGGGTTCAACACCGTTTTCGTCGGGATCGAGACTCCCAACGAGGACAGCCTGGCCGAGTGCAGCAAGTTCCAAAACAAGGGACGGGACCTGGTGGCGGCGGTCAAGCGGCTGCACCGCGCCGGGCTGCAGGTGCAGGGCGGGTTCATCGTGGGATTCGATAGCGACACCCCCAACATCTTCCAGCAGCAGATCGAGTTCATCCAGCGCAGCGGCATCGTGACCGCCATGGTTGGGCTGCTGCAGGCCCCTCCGGGGACCAAGCTGTACGAGAGGATGAAGAGCGAGGGCCGCCTGATCAGCCGCCTCTCCGGCGACAACGTGGATGGGTCCACCAACATCATCCCCCGCATGGACCTGGAGGTCCTGCGGACGGGGTATCGTCAGATACTGGAGCACATCTACTCGCCGCAGCATTACTACGAGCGGGTGAAGACCTTCCTGGAGGACTACGATCCTCCACGGCTCAACCTCAAGATAGATGCCGGGTACCTGGCGGCCTTCCTGCGCTCCGTTGGCCGCTTGGGGATTAATGGAAGCGAGCGAGTTCAGTACTGGAAGCTGTTCGTCTGGACGCTGTTCCGCAAGCCCCGGCTGTTCCCCTTGGCCATTACCATGGCCATCTACGGCTTCCACTTCCGCCGGGTGGCCGAGAGCCACGTGCAGTAGAGGGCGCAGCGACGGTCTGAGCAATCATCGGGAGTCAGCCCACCGGCTGGCTCCCTGACCGTTCAGCGCTTCTGGGGCACCCCTCCCGTCGGAGCCGACTGGCTCGGCAGTCTAACCCATTTCTAACAGTTTCCACACTGTTTGCTTATTGTTCCTCTTGACCAAGCTTCCTACATATACAAGTATCAGAGTACAGGCCAAGCAGGCTGCCGCTGCTCGGTGATGCACGCGCTGGCCACCGGGCGATGGTGCAGCCAGGGCTCCATCGCGCGGCGTTCCCGCCGTGCCGAACCACGACTGGGAGGGCGGCCAGGTTCGCCCGAGGAGGTGATGCGCCCCTAGGAAAGCCAGGATCAGAGCATGGTGGCCATGCCGGATGAGGAGCGGTCATATCCGCGGCCTCCGCCATCCGGTGGGTCGGCGACGACCTTCGTGGCTATTGAGTCCATTGAGTCAGCATCACGCGTAAGGGGGATGGGATGAAGGGACAAGCGATCGCTCTCAGGCTGCTCTCGCTGCTCCTGGCCCTGGTTCTAGTCTTGGCCGGTGCGAGCACGGCCATGGCTGCCGTGTGGACAGACAAGGAAGACTACTCACCCGGCGAGGTCGTCACTATCAGCGGCGACAACAGCGATGGTGCCGGCTACCTTGCCGGTGAGACGGTGAACGTGGAGGTGTCTGGCCCCAATGGGTACACGGCCTCCTGTCAGGCCGTCGCCGATGCGGTCGGCGCTTGGTCGTGTCAAGTGACCCTGTGGGATAGCGAGTTGGCGGTCGGCGAGTACGTCTATGTGGCCCGAGGTGAGGTATCGGACGTCGTGCAGGGCGGGTCCTTTACCGACGGAAACGCCACGATCAGTGGGCGAGTCACCAGTGCGGGAGTTGGGCTCGCGGGCGTTACTGTCAGATGCGAGGCGGGCTGCAATAACCAGCGGCCTGACCCTGCAACCACGAACGACCAAGGGTACTACGAGTTCTCGGTCACATTCCCCCAGCAATCCGCCACGCTAACCCTGCGTGCGGATAAGGATGGGTACGTATCAGCCAGACAAACCGTCACGGCTGCTAATCAGGGCCAGGTCGTCGTTGACTTCGAGCTAGAGCCGGCCTGCACCCCACCCTCGATCGTGCAGCCGCCTGCCGGGGCCACAGTGACCGTCGGTTCTCCTGTAGCTTTCTCTGTGGCAGCCAGCGGCACCGAACCGCTGTCCTATCAGTGGCAGAAGAACGGACAGGCCATCGCCGGTGCGACTGGCCAGAGTCACGAGATAGCCTCCGTGGTGGTCGCCGACGCGGGCAGCTACCAGGTGGTGGTGAGCAATGACTGCGGCTCTGCTACCTCGGACCCGGTTACGCTGACCGTCAACAAGGCAACGCCTACGATCACCTGGGGTGACCCGGCGCCCGTCGTGTATGGCACCGCCCTCGGCGCTGACCAGCTGAACGCCACGGCCGATGTCGCGGGCAGCTTCGTCTAACTCCGGCTCCGGGCACCGTGCTCGCGGCTGGCTCCCACACCCTGCGGGTTGAGTTCACGCCCAGCGATTCGGACAACTACGAGCCGGCGTCAGCCGAGGTGACTCTCCAGGTCACGCCCAAGCCCGCCTCGGTGACCCCGACCGGGGCCAGCAAGACCTACGGAGACCCGGACCCAGAGCTCACCGGCATCCTTGAGGGCTTCCTGGACAGTGATGGCGTGACTGCCATCTACGTCCGCGACCCAGGCGAGAACTCCGGCACCTACACCATCCGTGCCGAGCTAAGCCCGGCATCGGTGCTCAGCAACTACGACATCACCTACAACACAGCCGAGTTCGTCATCACCAAGGCCGACCCCGTCTGCAACATCAGTGGGTACGCGGACGTCTACGACGGCGAGGCCCACGGCGCCACCGGCACGTGCCTCGGCGTTGGGGGCGAGACCCTGGCCGGCCTCGACCTGGGAGAGACGTTCACCGACGTGCCCGGTGGCACAGCCCATTGGACCTTCACCGATGTGACGGGCAACTACAACGATCAGAGCGGCAGCGTCGAGATCGTGATAAGCAGGCGGCCCGTCACCGTGACGGCGGACCCCAAGAGCAAGGTCTACGGCGAGGAGGATCCGCCCCTGACCTATCAGATCACCAGCGGTTCTCTCGTGGGGAGCGATGTCTTCTCCGGCGCCCTGGCTCGTGACCCGGGCGAGGACGTCGGACAGTACCCCATCACCCAGGGGACGCTGGCCCTCAGCAACAACTACGAGCTAACGTTTGAGGGAGCCTACCTCACCATCACCGCCCGGCCGATCACGGTAACGGCGGACGCCAAGACCAAGGTCTATGGCGAGCCTGACCCGGATCTCACCTACCAGGTCACCGATGGCTCCCTGGCCTTCGATGACGCCTTCACCGGTGAGCTGAGCCGCGAACCAGGTGAGGATGTCGGGGAGTACGCGATCACCCAAGGGACGCTCTCTCTCGGCAGCAACTACGACCTGACGTTCGTAGGAGCCAATCTCACTATCACGCCCCGACCTGTCACCGTGACAGCGCATCCCCAGAGCAAGGTGTACGGCGAGGCGGATCCGCCTTTGACGTACGCGATCACCAGCGGCTCTCTGGCCTTCAACGACGCTTTCTCGGGTGCCCTGTCTCGAGAGCCAGGTGAGGATGTCGGACGGTACGCCATCACCCAGGGGACGCTGGCCCTCAGCGACAACTACGAGCTCACCTTCGTGGGCGCTGGGCTGGAGATCACCCCGGCGACGCTGACAGTGCGGGCCCATGACAAGGAGAAGGTCCTCAACGCGCCCAACCCGCCGCTGACCTTCGGCTACGAGGGCTTCAAGTGGGACGACGATGCCAGCGACCTCGACGTCCTGCCTGTCTGCTCCACCCCCGCGGTGACGGACAGCCCGGTGGGCAAGTACCCAATCACCTGCTCGGGCGGAGCCGCCAGGAACTACGAGTTCGCCTACGTTGATGGCACCCTAAGCATCCTCTACGCCACCGGCGGCACGTGCATGGGCTCACCTGGCCACACGATCCTGCAGCCCATCAAGGCAGACGGCACGAGCGTGTTCAAGCGGAACAGCACCGTGCCCGCCAAGTTCCGGGTCTGTGACGCCAATGGTGCATCCATAGGGAACCCCGGTGTCGTCTCTGGCTTCCGGCTCGTCCGAGTGCTGTACGGAACCGCGGAAGAGCAGTTCCCGGAGACCGTGGCCTCTCAGACGCCCGACACCACCTTCCGGTGGGATTCGTCTGACCGGCAGTGGATCTTCAACATCGATACCAAACCCTTAGTGGCCAGCCGGACTTACGTCTATGAGATTCTGCTGAACGACGGGTCCAAGATTGAGTTCCAGTTCGGCCTCAAGTAAGCACCGGCCGGGCCGGCCACAAACGCGAAGGGGCTGGGAGGTCATACCTCCCAGCCCTTTCTGCTGGCCCAGCTAGGGCGTCGGAGTGCCTTGCCGGAAGGTGGGCAGAAAGACCAGGGTATCGGTGGCGCCAGCATAGAGAGGGGACCGGTCCCCGAAGTGGGCGTGCCCGGCACCCCCGTCCATGGACACTAGGACGCGGTTGGAGGTGGTGCTGGTGTAGCCGGCCAGATCCGTCTCCTGCACGGTGTATGCGCCTTCCACCAGCCCGGTGAAGAGGTAGGCACCGCTGCTATTGGTCAGGGTCTGGACGGTTCCCCCTGGGCCGGAGAGGGTGATGGTCACCCCACCGATGCCCCGTTCACCCGGGTCTCGTCGCCGGTTGCTGTTGACGTCGTCGTAGACCACGCCCGCGATGGTGCCCAGGGCCTGGCGGCCGAAGCTGGCAGCGGCTGCGCTCCCGCTGGTCATCGTGACCGGCGCGGAGTCCTGCCCGGCGCTGAACCCGGCCACCCCGGTCAGGCGGACGAGGTAGCGGCCGGGGCCCACCCCGTGGAAGCTGTAGCGTCCTTCGTCATCCGTAGTTCCGGTCGCCACCACCGTATCGTCGTCGGTACCGCAGGTCTGGTCGGGCCCGCAGTCCACCAGCTCCACCGGGGCGCCAGCCAGACTGGGCTCAGCCGGCCCCTGGTCGCCGTCGCCATCCAGGTCGTTGAACACGCTGCCCCGTACGGTCCCTTCGGCCATGCCCGCCAGGTTGGCTGCGGCAGCGCTGCTTCCCTGAAGCGTCACCGGAGCGGAGTTGCCACCGGCTGAGACGTATCCTGCCGGGAAGACACCCTGCACCACGTAATTCCCGGGTTGGATGCCGGTGAACACGTAGGAGCCATTGCTGGCCGTGTAGACCGTTGCCAGGGCCCCGGCCTGCCCCCGCAGGCCGGCCGTATTCCCGCCGGCTCGGAGCTCGATGGGGACACCGCCCAGCCCCAGCTCGCCCGGGTCTCGCCGACCGTTGCCGTTGAGGTCATCGAAGACTGAACCCACGATGGTGCCCCGTGGCTGGTGGGCGAAGTTGGCGGCCGGGCTGGAGCCGTCGGTCAGGGTGATGGCGACCGGGTTGGCGCCGGTGCTCACGTATCCCTGAGGGCTGGTCATACGGACCAGGTAGTTGCCAGCTTGGGCCCCGGCGAACCGGTACTCGCCATGCTCATCGGTGGTCACTGCCTGCGCTTCCACGTCGTCCGGGGTGCCCAGGCGGGCATCCGCCCCGGCGGCGAGCAGGCGTACCTGCACGCCGGAGAGCCCGTCCTCCCCGGGGTCCCAGGCCCCGTCACCGTCTAGGTCGGAGAAGACCCGACCGGAGACTGTGCCCAGGGGACAGTCGCCGAAGTGAGCCGAGGCTGCCCCGCCGGACCCTAGGGTGATGGGTACCGAGTTGGAGGTGGTGGAGCCGTAGCCCGCCGGGTCGCTCTCCCGCACCAGATACCGGCCGGGGGACACGCTGGCCAGGGAATAGGCGCCGTTGGCGTCGGTGGTGGCGGTGCCGGCCACCGGATCATCGGCCGAGCCCACCAGTCCGTCGGGGCCGGCGCCGAAGAGGGTGATGCTCACATTTCCCAGCCCGGGCTCACCCAGGTCCTGGCGGCCGTTGCCGTTTCGGTCCTCGTAGACCGTCCCGGCCACGGTGCCGACGGCCCGGTCGCCGAAGGTGGCGCTGGCGGCGCCACCGGCCGACAGGGCTAGGGTTACGTCGTTGCTCGTGGAGCTGACGTAACCGGCCGGGTCTGTCTCTACCACCCGGTAGGAGCTGGCGTTCAGCCCGCCGAAGGCGTAGCCGCCCTCTGCGTCGGTGAGAGTGGTGGAGAGGGTCGGGTCGTCGGCAGTGCGCGGGCGCCCGTCGGGGCCGGGCCCATAGAGCGTCAGCGTCACACCGGACAGCCCCGCCTCACCAGCGTCACGGACGCCGTTGCCGTTGCTGTCGTGGTAGACGATGCCGACGATAGTACCGGTCCGCTGTTCGCCGAAGTGGGCTTGGACGACGCGCCCCGCCGGTACATCCAGCGGCAGGGTATCGGGCATGCTGCTGACGTACCCCGCCGGCTGTGTCTCCACGACAAGGTACTGACCGGCGTCTAGCCCGTCTATCCGGTAGCGGCCATCGGCCCCGGTCGTGACCTGGGCCGAGACGGTGTCGTCCGCGGTGCCCAGGAGGCCATCCTGGCCGGCGGAGTAGGCGGTGATAGTGACGCCGGCTATGGGAGACTCGCCGGCATCTGGCAGGCCGTCGCCGTCGCGGTCCTCGAACACTGCGCCGGCGATGCTGCCGGGGTTAGGGGTGGCAGGCGGCTCCACTGTCACCGAAACCCTGCCGGCGGCAGTCCCGCCCTTCCCGTCGCTGACGGTGTAGGTGAAGGAATCGGTGCCCGTGTAGCCGGTGGCCGGGGTGTAGCGTATGCCGCCCTCAGCCGCCTGGGCCGTGCCATGATGGGGCTGGCCCACCGACTGCACGGAGAGGCTGTCGCCGTCTATGTCGCTGTCATTAGCGAGGACGTTGATGAGGACGGCCACGCCTCGCTGCGTAGTGGCGGCGTCGTCCTGGGCCACGGGCGGGTCGTTGACGGGAGTGACGGTCACGCTCACCGTGCCCGTGGCCTGCCCGCCGTTGCCATCGGAGATCGTGTAGGTGAAGGAGTCCGCACCGTTGAACTGGGGGGCGGGGATGTAGCGCACGATCGAGTCGCTCACCAGGCTAGCGGTCCCATGCGCCGGAGTGCTCAGCCCGGTGATGGTGATGGGGTCACCGTCCTCGTCACTGTCGTTGGCCAGCAGATCCGCCTCAGCCTGCCCGTCCTCCGGGACGGTGAGGGAATCGCCGGCCGCCGAAGGGGCATCGTTGGTGTCAGTGATGGTGATGGTGAAGGCGGCCTCTGTCGTCAACCCGCCCGCGTCGCGAGCGCCGATGCGGACGCTGTAGGAATCGCGAGCCTCGTAGTTGAAGGTGACTGCGGCCTTGAGCTGCCCCTCGGAGACGGTGAAGAAGGCGTTGTCGTCGTCGCCCTCACCGGTCACCGGGGCGAAGGTGATGACGTCGCCAACGTCAGGGTCGGTGACGCTCAGGTTCCCCACGACTGCGCCTGGCTCTAGGTTCTCGGCCAAGCTGGCGTTGTCGAGAGACAGGCCGGTGGGCCCCTCTTTGACGTTGGTCACCGAGATGGTCAGGGGAGTCTCATAGGAGAGGCCGCCCGTGTCGGTGACCCGGATGCGCACGGAGTAGGTGCTCTGGGCCTCGTAGTCCAGAGGGCTGTTGGTCTTGAGGGTATGCCCGTCAATCACGAAGGCGCCGTTGCCGGTATCTCCCTCGCCGGGGACCAGCGCGAAGGTATGATCGTCAGAGAGGTCCGGATCCACAGCGGAAAGGCTGCCCACGGTGGCACCGGCCTCTAGGTTCTCCGCCACGGAGGTGTTGCTGAGGGAGATAGCGGTTGGCGCCTCGTTGACGTCTCGGACGTATATGGCTATGGGAGACTCTGCCATTGTCGAGCCGGAATCGGTGGAGCGCACTCGAACAGAGTAGCTGGACTTGGTCTCGAAATCGAAGACGGCGGCAGTCTGCAACTGGGAGCCGTCAATCGTGAAGAAGGCGTTGTCCTCGCCTCCCTCGCCGTCAACCAAGGCGTAGGTGTGCGTGTCCCCGACGTCGCCGTCAAGGCTGATCAGATTGCCCACCACGGCACCGGCTGGCAGGTTCTCATCCACGTACCGGTTGTCTATGTCCACGCCGAGTACCGGTTCGTTGACGTCGAGCACCGTGATGGTGAAGGTCTGCTCGATGTAGAGACCACCGGAATCGGTTGCCCGGACCCGGATGGGCAGCGGGATCGAGGTCTCGTAGTCAAACGGCTCCGCCGTGGTAAGGGCGAGTCCGGAGATGCCAAAGCTGCCGTTGCTCCCACTCCCGTCGCCTGGAACCAGGGAGATGGTGTGGGTGTCCCCGGAATCGGGGTCGAGGATGCTGAACGCGCCCACTACGGTGCCGGGGTCCAAGTTCTCATGCACCGACGTGGAGCTCAGGGAGATGGCGACCGGCGCCTCGTTGACGTCGGTTACGGTTATGGTCAGAGGAGACTCGTAGGACAGGCTGCCCTGGTCCGTGACCCGTACACGCACGGAGTAGGTACTCTGGGCCTCGTAGTCCAGAGGGCCGTTGGTCTTGAGGGTGTTTCCGTCAATGTAGAAGGCGGCGTTGCCGGAGTCTCCCTCGCCGGGGACTAGCAGGTAGGAATGGATGTCACCGGCGTCCGGATCCACGGTGGAGAGGTTGCCGACGATGGCCCCGGACTCCAGGTTCTCGGCCACGGAGGCGTTGCTAAGGTGAATCGCGGTTGGTGCTTCGTTGACGTCCGTCACCGAGATGGTGAATGCCTCCTCGTAGAAGAGGCCGTCGGCATCGGTGGACCGCACCCGGATGCTATAGCTGGACCGGCTCTCGTAGTCGGCGCTGACCAACATGTGCAGGGCATCGCCGACGATCTGGAAAGAGGCGTTGTCGTCGTCGCCCTCACCGGTCACCAGGGTGTAGGTGTGCGTGTCGCCATCGTTGGGGTCTACCGTGCTCAGCCTGCCCACCTCTAGCGGCGTTGAGGCGTTCTCAGGTACCGAAGCGTTGTCCAGACTGATGTCGGTGGGAGGCGCGGGGTCAGTAGGGTCGTCGATGACCAGAATGGTGAATTCCTTCTCGAACCAAGCCCCGGACGTGTCGTAGGCGCGAACTCGGATGGTGTGATCGGTCGCCGTTTCGTAGTCGAGCAGTGAACTGTTGCTTACCTCCAGCCGGTTGTTGTCCACGGTGAAGCGCGTCTGGGCATGGTCCACCAGCAGGAACTCGTGGCTGTCGCCGTCGTCTGCGTCGGTGGCCGCTAGGTACCCGACTAAGGTGCCAATGGCGCTGTTCTCGAGGACTTGGTTGGCCGACAGGGTGATGTCGCTAGGAGGCACATTGGGTGCGTTCAGCCTACAGACCTTGTGGTCATCCTCACCGATGATGTTGTTGTTGGGGGTAGAGTCAGGGTCGAGCCGATCGGACTCGATGACCTGGGCCACCACCTCGATGGGGTCCGCCGTGTTCACCTTGGCACAGACAGTGAGGGTAGCTTCTTCTCCGCTGGCCAGGGCTCCGACGTTCCATATGCCACTGCTGGTGCTGTAGGTTCCGCGGCTGGGAGTGGCGTGATAGAACGTCAGCCCGGCTGGCAGCGGGAAGCCGACCTTCAGATCATTAGTGCCGTAGGGACCATCGTTCTTAACGCTGAGATCGAAAATGACGCAGTAGTCGGAGACTTCCGGAGTGTGATCGCTGACCGCCATGAAGAGAGCCACATCAGCGGCGCGGTCGCTGAAGCTGCGCCGCTTGATGAAGACGTTGGAGTCGAGATTGCCGTCAACGGCGTCGGCGATGGCGATCACCAAGTGGTTCTGTTCACCCGGGTTCACTGGTGCTTGAACGGTGAGTACCGTGGTGAGCCCATCCATCTGGGAGTTGTAGGGGGCACTACCGTCCTGGAAGTCATTGTTCCGGTAGTACTCGGGGTTCCTGGCATCTGTGCCGAAGGGGTTGCCCCCATTGATGGTGTTGATCGTGACCGGGACAACCTCGCCGCCCACGGTCGTTATCTGAGCGTAGTTGGTGCCGTTCACGAAGAAGGCGAACACGTCGTTGTATGGGCTGTTAGCAAACTCGTTGTACTCGTCCGAGGCGAAGACGTACGTGAAGGAGACTTGGTTGCCCTCGGGGACGAAGTCGAACTCCAGCACGGCGGCATCGAGGGTGATCGTGCCGGAGATCGCCGCGAGCAGATCGTTGCCGGGGAGGGTGTGGTCAGAGGAAACCTCCGCATTGTCGTTTGGGCCGACGACGTTGGCGACGTTGCCGCTGCTGAGGATGATGCCGGAGCCGAAGCCGATGATGCCATCCCCGCCGGTGAAGCCGCCGGCTGCCACAGGGGCGCCAGCATACTCGACGCTGCCCGGCACGATGGTGATGCCCGAATCACTGGCCAGAAGGGTGTTGACCAGGTCCTCGAGAGTGACGCCAGACTCCAGGTCAGTAGTATCGAGCCCGGTCTGGGCGAAGGTGGGTCGGGCGCTGACGGGAGAAAGGATGAGGGCGAGCAGCGTGAGCAGGCTCAGCGCAAGCTTCCGGACCGGTGACCGCATGCGTACTCCTCCAGATGGTCCTAATGGCAGCTGAGCGGCTCGAGGGAGAGGAGCGGGCTCGGGAGCCGACATCGCCAGTCACCGGGGCCCGAATGGGGCGTGTAGGTGGGGAGTGGTCCTCAGTGGCTGTCAGCGCCGAACGTGTATCGGCAGGGGTGGCCCCTGACTTTAGGGTTGTGGAGGCTCACGCTAAGCCGCAAGAAACCCTCGGCCGGCGGGTAGGCATGCGGCTTGGCTGAGCGCTGCCCGGGTGGACCAGGCCCGCCCGCCCGTAGCCCTTGTCAGCCCGAACCTCGGCACCTAGACTGCTGGCGTCCCACAGTAGACCCAGCGCCTGCCGAACCCGGCTGGGCGACACAGGAGGAGAGGTGACGATGAAGGCCAATGACTTCCGGGAACACTGCCGCCAGGTCGCCTACTGGGTGGATTGGGACAAGACGGTGGACCAGTTCATGCACGGCGACCCCGAGGCTGAGGTGCGGGGCATCGCCGTGACCTGGCTGGCCACCAATGCCCGCCTGCGAGAGGCGGCCTCGCTGGGCCTGAACTTCGTCATTTCCCACGAAGGTGCCTTCTACCCCCATTACGTGGGCACCCCCAGCGGGGACCAACACCACGCCGCCAAGCACGCCCTCATGGACGAGTTGGGCATCACCCTGATGCGCTGCCACGACACCTGGGACCGCATGCCCGAGGTGGGCATCCCCGATGCCTGGGCCACCTCCCTGGGGTTCCCGACCGAGCCCCGGCCGGTGGAGTCCTTCTACCGCGTCTGCCTCACGGGGGGCCGTACGGTGGCAGAGGTGGCCCAGATGGTGTTGGAGAAGGTGCGGCCTTTGGGGCAGCAGTTCGTGGGCATCGTGGGTGACCGGGATGCCCGCGTGGAGCGCATGGTGGTGGGGACGGGCGCCATCACGCGGCTCGGGCACATGCACGAACTGGGGGCAGACCTGGTTCTGGCCACCGACGACGGCATCAGCACCACCGCCAGCGGGCTATGGTCGCTGGATCTGGGCGTGCCGATGCTCATCATCAACCACGCCACGGCGGAGTTGCCTGGGATGCAGGCCCTGGCCGGATATATCGAGCAGCACTTCCCCGGCGTGCCCGTACGCTACCTGCCGTGTGAGTTCCCGTACCAGGTGATCGTGGAGGTGTAGCCGCAGTCCGTGGTCGGCTTCCTTGACTGCGGCCTGCCGGTGGCAGGGTTTCCGGCAGCCTCTCCTGCACCTATAATGAGCACGAGCGCATGACAGCGGGACTTGCTTTCCTCGCGGGGTGATCTATGAATGACGTGGCCCTCAAGAGAATGGCCATAGCCCTTCCCATGGACGAGATCGCTGCTTTCTGCCGGCGATGGGGAATCAGCGAGTTCGCACTCTTTGGCTCCGTGCTGCGAGAGGACTTCGGGCCCGAGAGCGATGTGGACGTTCTGCTCACGTTTCGGCCTGATGCCGACCCTGCTCCAGATCGAGAGCGGATGCGCCGGGAGCTTGAGGCCCTGTTCCGTCGTCCGGTTGACGTGACCTACCGCCGTGTCATCGAGGGCGATCGCAACTACATCATACGCCGAGCCATCCTCGAGTCGGCACAGGTAGTCTATGCAGCGTGAGACCGCCTATCTCCTCGACATACTGCAGAGCGCGCTGCTCGTCCAGGAGTTTGTTCAGGGTCTTGATGAGCGCGGATTCCGCGCGGATCAGTTGCGTCAGGACGCCGTCATAAGGCGAATCGAGGTCATTGGCGAGGCCACGCGTCGAATCTCGCCCGAGTTTCGTGCTGCCCATCCGGGCATTCCCTGGCCGGAGATGGCCGGCATGCGCAGCAGGCTGATCCACGAGTACGACCGTGTTGACCTGGTCGAGGTGTGGAAAGTGGTCCAGGAGGACATCCCGAGGCTGATAGCGATGATCACGCCTTTGGTTCCTCCCGACCGACCGGCGGATGCCATATAGCCCGAGCTTGCCCGGATGGCCTTTGCGGGCCGTAGGGCAATCGCGTATGGCACTATGACCAAGCAACCGCTCTTAGGCTAGCACGGGCAATCGGCGGCATGCTCCCCCACTTCGAGGAGTACCAGGTCCCCAAGCTGCTCCGCGTGCACAAGCACGTGGGCGGACCCGTCTTCTGGGACAAGTACACTGCCCATCCCTACGTAGGCTGCGCCAACGGCTGCGAGTTCTGTTATCTGCGCGGCGCCCCCTACGTGGGCCGGCGTGACCCGGACGACCTGGACCGAGTGATTCGGGTCAAAACGAACGCGGTGGACCGCCTGCGCCGGGAGCTGCCACGCCTGCCGCCGGACGTGGTGGGGATGGACGGCTGGCAGTGGCAGGCGGAGACCCGTTACCGTCTGGCCCGAGGCATGTTGGAGGTCGTGCGTGACCTCGGCCTCCCCCTCATGATCATCGAGCGCTCTCCGCTGCTTCTGCGCGACCTGGACCTGCTCCAGGAGATCAACCATCGGGCCTGGGTGGGGGTGGCGCTGAGCTTCTCCAACGTTGACCCTGCCCTCAAGCGCGCCTTCGAGCCCAAGAGCCCCGGCCTACGGCGAAGGCTGCTCACCATGGAAGCGCTGGCTCGGGCCGGCATCACTGTGGGCATGGCCCTAATGCCCGTCATCCCCCTTCTTGGCGACAGCCCTAGGCAGCTGGAGGACGCTGTCAAGGCGACCAAAGACCACGGCGGGGCGTTTGTCGTCGTCGGTGCCATGACCATGGAGGGCAACCAGGCCGAGCGTACGCTCCGGGCCGCCGTGACGGTTGACCCAGGGATGGAAAGCGCCTGGCGGGAGCTGTTCCAGTGGCCTGAGGGCGGCAAGCCAACATATGGTCCCCCTGGCGAGTACGTCATCCAGCTGGGCCGGACGGTCCGTGAGCTATGCGTCCGGCATGGCATATTGGACCACACGCCCCGCTACATCCCGCCCGGCCCGCTCGGCCTCAACAAGCGCCTGGCCGAGCGGCTCTTCGTTCGCATGCACGAGCTGGAGCTCGAAGGCGCTCCGAGCCGTCGGATCTGGGCCTACCGGAAGGCGGCCTGGGCCGTGGACGAGGCCACGGAGAGCGTGGCCGAGGTCTACAGGCGGGGAGGAGTGGCCGGGCTCCGTGCGCTGCCTGGCCTGGATTCCGGGCTGGCCGGGCACATCGCCCGGTGGCTGGACCTAGGGGCCCCCGAGCGATCGTCCTAAGGGTGTGTTGCCGCCGGGCGCCCGGGAACCGGGAGGTTGCCTTACCGGCCGGTCCGTGGTAGGTTGTGACTGCTTTCCCAAACGGGCCCGACGTCGGGTCCGCACGCCTGAAAGGAGATCGGTTCATGGAAGCAACTAGACGTTCCCGCCGAAGCTTTCTCAGGGGAGCGGCCATCGGGGCCGGTGTCGCTGCGGCCAGCGGCGCCCTGCCGGTTGCTGCTCAGGAGTCCGTCGAGGAAGACGGCGTACAAGCTGACGTAGTGGTCGTGGGTGGCGGCTTGGCCGGCCTCACGGCGGCACTGCGGGCAGCAGAGGACGGGGCCACTGTGGTCGTGCTTGAGAAGCAGGCCTGGCCACCCGTATCCAACTCTACTCTGTGTTTTGGCTCCTGCTACTGCTTCGACAGCCAGCTCCAGCGAGATGAGGGCATCGCCGCCTCGGTCGAGGACCACTACGCGGACATGCGCAAGTACATGCCGTGGGGCGACCCTGACCTGCAGAGGGCCTGGGTGGAGAACATCGGCCCGGCCGTGGACTTCCTCATGGAGCACGGCGTCAATGTGGTGCCCTACGAGTACCCCTTCGACCGCTGGGGCGTACGCATCCCTCCCGCCGACTTCTACGCGGCGGTAGTGCCTGCCCTGGAGGAGCTCGGGGTCCAGATCATTGCCTCTACCCGAGCCCAGCGCCTGCTGACCAATGAGGACGGCGAGGTGATCGGGGTGCGGGCCAAGGGCGAGGATGGCAAGTGCTTCGACGTCAAGGCCAATCGCGGTGTGGTGCTGGCTGGTGGCGGGTTCCAGCTCAACAACGAGCTGGTCACTCGTTACATCGCCCATGATGCCACCCGGGCTACCCGGCTGCAGCGCTGGGGCTACGGCGGCACGGGCGACAGCCTCCTGATGGCCCTGGAAGCCGGTGCCAAGACCAGCATGGACATGGACACCTGGTACGGCCACCTGGTCTTCCTGACCGAAGACGGCGAGCGGCCGGAAGGCTTCCGCATGACCTCTGGTGGATCGCTCAAGTTCGACGTCCTCTGCGCCGTGGTCAACATCTACGGCAAGCGCTTCACCGACGAGTCTTCCAGCTCTGAGATGATCGCCCAGGATGCTCTCAAGCAGCCCGAGTCGGTGCTGCCGCCTTACGGCCGGGCTTTCGTCATCCTGGACGACACCATCTACCAGAACCGCAAGGGCGAGTTCGAGGCCGCGGCCAAGCAAGGCGCGGTGATGGCCTCCGCGGAAACCCTGGAGGAGCTGGGCGAGCTGGTGAAGGCCTGGGGCGTGGACGGCGATCAGATGGTTGCCACCATCCAGGAGTTCAACCAGGCCATCGAAGAGGGCCGGGAAGCGGAGCTGGTCCCGCCGAAGACCGTGATGCAGGAAGGCGGCTACGTCTACACCCTGCCTCTGCTCAACAAGATCGAGACCCCGCCCTTCTACGCTGTGCCTACCAAGCCGGCCATCACCTTCACCGAGGGTGGGATCGGCATCGAGCCGGGTGGGGCAGTGCTGGATCGGGACGGCAACCCCATTCCGCGGCTCTTCGCCGCCGGCGACGCCGTGGGTGGCGCTGCCAGCCGCCAGTACGTGGCGGGGACGGGCGTAGGCAAGGCCATCGCCCAGGGCTTCGTGGCCGGCGCTGCCGCGGCCGCGACCGAACCGCTGGCCTAACGGGCTAGACTCCGGCCTCACCTGTGGCTGGCTGTGCGCACAGGTGAGGCCGCAACACACGGGCGGGACACCTCAGGGTAGTCCCGTCCGTGTCGCGTTAAGGGTACGCCAGCTAGCGGTTGCAGGCCCTGCGTCGCCCGCTTTGAGTTGGCCAACAGCCTTGGCCTGCTAGTAGCTCCAAGGCCCGGGCGGGTTCCAGCGAGCGGGTAGTGGGGCGTCGGAAGCCCGCGCGACCAGTATGGGCTGCAGGAAGAGACGGAGATCGGCAACGGTATCGGCCAGGGGGACAGCGACATCCTGCAGTCTGTGCCTCCTGACAAAGGCATCCCATTGGGAACGCTTTGTCGGGTCATCTGCGAAGCCGCTTGTGAGGCAGGGTGGATCGGGGACTATAGGAGTGTGGCGGGCTGCGAACGTGGCGACGATGGCCGAGGCTAGGGCACTGCCGTCGTAGGGGAAGCTCCGGGAGAGCACCCAGGTGTCGTAGAAATCCTTCATCCGGCTGTTGATGATTCCCAGCTTCACCATCGTCTCCAGCTTCTCGGCGATGACGCTCTCACGACTGTATCCGCGCAGTCGCGGTGCTGGCAGATCGAGTAGCGTCGGGTAGTCTACCTCCTGCGGCTCGGGCACAACCGGGTCGCCGAATCCGACGTCAACCTGTAGATGCACCCTGGCTGCGCCCAGATACCCGAGCAGCCGTACTCGCACCCCTGGGTAGTCCGCGTCTTCACGGATCGCTTCGCCCACTAGGGTGCTGGGGTCGAATATGATCCCGTCGGGTTCGACGGCGACTGCACAGGCATCACTAAGGATCCTGACGAGGTTGCGCTCTGAGTTCTCAGTGTAGGCAAGCAGGTCAATGTCACGGGTTGGCCGAGTCCTGGGAAGGTTCCATGCTGTCAGCAGGACAGCCCCTTTGAGGACGAAGCGGTCGGCGTGGTCGGACTGGCTGAGGCGATACAGGAGCCGCTCCATCGCGTAGTATTGAAGCAGCTCACCAAAGGGACGTCCGCTCAGGCGGGCCAGGTTTGCTAG
>JBMNTK010000013.1:0-34755 GCA_050945695.1 Anaerolineae bacterium
CCAGCCCCAGGAGCGCAGTGGTGGCATAGAGGGCGTTGCGGCCGCTGGCCAGCCACCGGGTCTCGGAGCGACGGGCGCCCTGGGCAAGGGCGAGGGCCGCGTAGAGCGATGCGGCCAGAGCCAGAAGTACAGCTAGAGACCCGACCTCCGCGGCCATCACGAGCCGGCCACCTGGTTAGGAGTGTCCTCCTGATAGCGGGTGGGGCACCGAAGAAGTATCTCGTCGGCTTGGAAGCGGCCCTCCTCATCGAGCTTGCCGCGGACGATTGCCTGGGTGCGGTGCTGGAGGAGATCGGGCTTGATGTCGTGGTAGACGATCTCTAGGCGGGGAGCGTTAGGGTCGGCGACGGCGGCGTCCAGCACGGCGGTGAGCCCACCGGCAGCTTTGACCTCCTCGGGGTCCCCGGGGACCTGGGCGATACTAAAGCGAAGCAGAGGCCCAGAAGGGTCGTACTCTATGGTGTCCCCGAGCACGGCCCCAGAGACGGTAAAGCTGCGAGTGCGTGCGTCCTCGCCCATGGCCCGCAGTTCTTCGATGGTCATGAAGTATCGCGCGCTGGATCCAGTGCTGTTTAGGATGAGGAAGAGCGCGGCCGCCGCTACCAACACACCAGCTACCAGATACTTGGTCTTGTCTGCCATGTCTGCTATCTGCCTCAACAATAGGTACGGTGGTGTCCGCGCCGGTGAGCTAACGGGGCGGGCGAGGTCACGCCGTGTGGCCGGGACGATACAGGCATGTGGCGGGCCGTGTCAACCACCAGACCGAATCTTCATCGCTTCGCTATTTTATGACCGCAGCACCATGTGGGCCAATGCCGACACCTGCAACCCTCGGTGAGGCCGAGGCCACCCTCTAAGGAAAGGGCAAGGGCGACGTCAGGTGTCTGAGCGCGCCAGCTGAGGGTTCTCTGCGCTTGAGAGTGCTAGGGTCCAGACGCGATCGCCTTCGCCTACCGCGCAGGCCAGGCGATACCGGCAGCCCTTGCAGTCCCCGCCCGGGCACGAGCCGCGCGTAGGCACCAGGTGACCCTGCTCAGCCAGCTCTTCTAGCATGGCTGTCACCTCTTGGGGTGAGCGGCCGAGCTCGTGGGCCACCTGGGCCAGGCTGCGGTTCTTGCCGTCTCGCAGCAGGCTGAGAAGGCTGCGGAGTGCTCGCTTGTGACGCCGATGGGCATAGGGGGCCAGGTAGCTGGCGATGAGCCCCGTGATGGGGACCGACAACACCAGGCCGATGCTGCCCACCAGGGTGCGGACGATCTCTTCTGCGATGGGCTCGCGGTTGAGGCGGCGCACCAGCGGCTCCTGATAGATGGAGAAGACCATGAGCAGGGGCATCGAAGCGCCCACGTAGGCCAGCACCAGGGTGTTGACCGAAGCCGATATGTGATCGCGGCCGATGTTGAGGCTTCGCCGGAACAGCTCTGCCCCCGACAGGTTAGGGTTGGCCCGAGCCAGCTCGAATATTGCCGAGGACTGCCCCACGCAGATGTCGTCTAGGACGCCTAGGGCGCCGATGATGATCCCGCCCAAAAGGATGCCCCGGAGGTTGACCCCAGGCCCCAGCTCGACCAGAAGGTAGGTAGTCTCTTCGGAGCCAAAGCCACTGAGGCGGGTCCACTCGACGAAGGCGGAGGCCAGGAGCCCGGTTACCACCAGGCTCAGGAGCATGCCGGCCACGGCGGCGTGGGCCTTCATGTTCCAGCCAAACACGAGGTAGGTGGAGACGGTGAGCAGGACCAGGGCGCCGGAGAGGCTAACCAGCAGGGGGTCGTCGCCGGCGAGAATGCGAGGCACGACGAAGCCGAAGATCACGAGCAGGCTGAAGGCGGTGCCGGCAATGGACCGCAGGCCCTTACCCCAGCCCACTAGCAGCACCAGCACGGCGAAGATGCCGGATACCCACAGGAGGCCCGAGCTGCGCACGTAGTCGGAGATGTAAAGGTGGTCACCCTCTGGGCCGGGCACCCGGTCGAGGTAGACGCGGTCGCCGGGCCGGAAGAGCTTCTGCTGGCTGGTGGTATTGATGACACCCTCTTCCACCACCACTTCCTGTCCGCTGAGCGAGCCGCTTTCGACCAGGACGCGGAGCCGCTGGTAGGCACTCTCGGTGCCGTCGCCTAGGTCGCGGGTGCCTTCTTCCAGGATGGCAGTCACCCGGGCGGTCATGGTCTCGAGTGGTTGCCCGTCCCGGCCGGCCGATCTGGCCCGAGGCTGCGGTGGCCCTGACAGCGTCGTCAGCAGCAGGCCCACCAGGAGCAGGATCGTTAACCCCATGACCAGTGCCATGGAGCGGTCCAATCTGGGCATGGTCTGTGCTCCCCCCTGTCCCGACTGTAAGAATACGGTAGAACCATCGCGCCCGGTGGGCAAAATCGGCGCCCGGCCCGGGTGGGGAGTAGCCACGGAGACACGGAGGCACAGAGAGACGTGAGGAGTGATGCGTGACGCGTGACACGTGATGCGTGACCGTCCGCCACGCCTGTAGGGGCGGACGACCCCGTCCGCCCTCTGGGGCAGGACGCAGCTAACCTAACCCCCCAGCCCCCTTCCCTGAGAGGGAAGGGGGGTCGGACACCCTCCCCGCTCAGGGGAGACCGCCATCTGGCCATGAGAAATGGCGCTGGCTGGGGGAGGGGTTCTCCGCGGAGGGGCCGCGTGGGAAAGGAGCGAGACGCCCGCCCGGCCCGTCCGGCGTCCGCGCTGGACGGTCACGGCTGTGCCGTGACCACGTTCACAGCTCTGCTGTGAAACCTGGACGCCCGGCCGAAGGCCCCTTAGTCCCGAATTCCATTCGAGGGCTCCTGCCGGCCGGAGATTCCTCGCTTCGCTTGGAATGACATGCAGAGGCGCTCGGGATGACAACTACCTCGAGGAGTGTGCTCCCCTCGCCCACGGAGTGGGAGAGGGGGACCGCCATTCGGCTCTGCCGAATGGCGTGGGTGAGGGCCCTCTAGCGGAACGAGCAGGTTTCTTTATGTCCAGAAGGAATCGGCGTACTATCAGTGCAGATCAGCGTTCAAAGCGGGGCCGGGAGTGGATCCATGTCGGTGAGAGCGGACGACGGGCGCGTCGGCGCGGCGGGGGCGGATGACCTGGAGGAGTTGCGCCGGCCCATCCGGTCTGGGCTGTGCTTGGCCATCCTGGGCTTCAGTTGGCTGTGGATCGCGGTGGAGGCCACGGCCCAGGGGCTGCCCCCACAGCTGGAGCCGGAGATCCCGCCGCTCATCATGATGATGGGTGCCCTGGTGGCCCTGCTCGGCGGGGGGCTGTCGGAGACCTGGCGCACGCTTGTCTTCCTCCTCAGTTCCGGGGCCTCGCTGGCGGTGGGCTATCACCTCTCAGGCGATCCCGTGTGGATCTACTACGAGACTCTCGTGGTCAGCGTGTCGCTGTTGCTGGCCGGGCCGGCGGAGACTGCCGGGCTGGCGGGGGCGCTGACCGTCGCTGCTCTGACCTCCGCTCGGCCCGGTCTCCAGGGCAACCTGCTGTCAGTGCTCCAGCCCTTGGGCCTGCTGTGGGCCACGGTGGTCGTCTCGTGGCTCTCCTCGACCAATCTCTACACCGTGCTGCGCTGGGCCATGGAGAGCCAAGCGCGAGCCTGGCGCACCGCCGCCGAAGTCAGCCGGCGGCGAGAGCAGCTTCGGCGCACTCTGGACTCGCTGCGCAATGCCCACACCGCCCTCAGCCGAACCACCCGCGAACTGGAAGAGGCTCGGCTGGAGGCGGAGGAGTCGCGGCGGATCAAGGCTCGGTTCGTCTCCAACATCAGCCACGAGCTGCGCACCCCCCTCAACATCATCGTGGGCTTTGCGGAGATCATATGCTTCTCCCCCGAGACCTACGGCGACTTCCCCTGGCCGTCGTCACTCCGCGATGACCTGATGACCATCTGGCGCAATGCCGAGCACCTGCTGCGGATGATTGACGACGTGCTGGATCTGGCCCAGATCGAGGCAGCGCGCCTGCCGGTAACCCCCGAAAGCACCGACATCGGGCAGCTGATCAGGGACACCCTGGTCACGGCCAGCGGCCTACTCAAGGGCACGGGCCTGGAGCTCCGGGTGAAGGTCGCGAGTGGGCTTCCCCTGCTAGAGGTGGACCGCACCCGCATCCGCCAGGTGATCCTGAACCTCATCAACAACGCAGTGCGCGCCACCCGCGAGGGCTTCATCGAGGTCAGCGCGACCGCTGACGAAGAGCAGGTCATCGTGTGCGTGCGGGACTCGGGCGAGGGCATACCGCCGGACCGCCTGGAGGTGATCTTCGAGGAGTTCGAGCAGGTGGACACCTCCATTCGGCGGCCCCACCAGGGCGTGGGGCTGGGCCTGTCCATCTGCCGGCACTTCGTCCGCTTGCATGGCGGCCGGATATGGGTGGAAAGCGTGCCCGGCGAGGGCAGCACGTTCTGCTTCTCCTTGCCGCTGCCCGGCCGGCGAACGGTTGCCCAGCCCGTGTTGCCTCGGCGGGCCTGGCCATCGCCGCCTGCCGAGGACAGAGACCGGTCTACCGTGCTCGCTCTCTGCCGAGACCAGCTGGTGGGGAGGATGCTAGAACGACATGCCGAGGGGCTGGAGGTGGTGAGCACCGCCTCCCTGGAAGAGGCGGCCAGACTGATCCAGGAGCACCATCCGGACCTGATCTTCGTGGGCGTGGAGGCCAGTCCCGATCCCGCCAATGGCTCGTCACTGGAGGGGGCGGCTGCTCAGGCCAGGGAACTGCTCTCGCGAGTAGCTTCGGCGGAGGTGCCGGCCTTGGTGGCGGCCTTCCCCACCGAGCGGCGGGCAGGAGCGGCGCTGGGGGTCGAGGAGCTGCTCCTCAAGCCCGTCACTCGCGAACAGGTAGTGGGGGCGGTACGGCGGCTGTGCGGAAGGCCCATAGGGCTGCTGCTGGTGGACGATGAGCCTGACATGCTGGCCCTCTTGGAGCGGATAGTGCGCCGAGAGTGGCCCGACGCCGAGATCCGGGTAGCCTCCTCGGGAGAGGAAGCGCTGGACATCCTGGAAGGCTTCCGGCCCAGCGTCATCGTGCTGGACCTGCTGATGCCTGGCATGGGCGGGGTCGAGTTCCTGGCGCGGCTAAGGGCCAAGAACTCGGCCGGGCACCCACCGGTGGCGGTGCTCACAGCCCGGGGGCCGGCCCAGGACCTGGCCGCCCTGGGGCTGAGCGAGATGCGGCTGATCCGTCGCTCGAGCCTCACCGCCGGTGAGATGGTCCGGGTGTTCGAGCTGGTGGCAGGCGCCCTGCCGGCCAGGTACGTGACCCGTGATACGTGACACGTGACACGTGAAGCGTGATCCACTGCACCCGTCACGTTTCACGCTTCACGCGCCACCAGCTCGGTCAGGCAGGCCAGGAGCTGGGGGGCGCGGATGGGCTTGCGGAGGTAGGCGGCAGCACCCAGGGAGTGGGCTAGCTCGGGCTCATCGAGCACCGAGCATACGACGACAGGGATCCCCTTCAGGTGAGGATCGGCCTGGAGGCGCTGCAGGATTTCCCAGCCGTCAACGTTGCTCATCATCAGGTCCAGGATCACCAGGTCGGGCATTAGCTCGGTGATGCTGGGCACGGCCACCGTGCTATCGGTGATGGCGACCAACCGGAACCCGCGGCCGGCCAAATAGCGGGTGAACAAGCGCACCGCATCCTCGTTGTCCTCTACCAGAGCGATGACGACCTCTTGATCGCCGGAGGGGAGGAGGAGCTCGACGGTGAACCCGGTTGGGTTCTGGTGCAGCGCTATCTTGGCCTGCTGGGCCTCGCTCAGGGCCAGCACGGGTTCCGGCGGGCTGGACACCCGGGAGGCCGGATCGGGCGGAGCGGGCAGCACGGCCGTGCAGGTCAGCAGCACCTGCCGCCCGCGCGGTGCCAGCCGAACGTCCACCTGGCCACCGGGGGCGGAGCGGACGGCAAAGGAGAGGGTGGCCAGCAGCAGTTGTCTCAGGAGGGCCGGGTTGCAGAATGCGTACAGGGGTGAAGGTTCCTCCTCGGCGGTGAGCCTAACCCCGCATCCTTGGGCCAGGGCGCGAATGGGGCCCAGGCTGCCGGCCAGTACCTGGGACACGTCCACCCCGCGCCGGTCCGAGGAAACGCGAGAGATCTCCTGCAGCAGAGCGGAGTCGCCGGTGTCACCGTTGGCCGGCTCAGGCGACGGCTCGTGCTGGGACTGGAAGGAAAGCGCTATGGCCTCGAGGGCCTTGCGTTGCTCCCGGAGCACCTGGCGCCGGCCCAGAAGCAGCTCGCTCTCCACCTCCGCCAGCTCCTTGCCCAGGATGTAGCGCCGGTGAAGGACTGCGTAGGGGCGCCAGGCAGGATCCGAGAGGGGAGTGTCGGGCCGAGGGCGCAGGCGCTGAATAGCGCCGGCCAGCAGGCGCCGCAGCTCCTGAACCGACAGGTTGGGGTCACTTCTGCCGATGCCGAGCCGGTCGAGGAGTGGGTGATGGACCAGGTAGGCCTGGTCATAGTAGTGGGCCAGCGCATCGCGCAGCTCCACTATGAGAGCATCCGAGCTACTCATCCTGACACCATTCTGTCACCCGTCGGTCACCTGCGGGCATACCAAGGAGGCTGCTTGGTGCTAGCATTATAACAGGCATCTCCCGTAAGCAGGTCACGGGATCCGCGTGTTGCCAGGCATTCTGCATCCAGGCTATGGAGAGGAGGAAGCGATGCAGCACCGAGTGTCCAGACGAGAGTTATTGGTGGGAATGGGGGCCATGGCGGGCGCTGGGGTGCTGGCCGCCTGCGCTCCGGCCGCGCAAGCCCCACAGAGTCAGCCCGCGGCGGAAGAGCAGGGGAGCACCCAGGCCCCGGCCGCGGCAGGTGGTGAGCAGACCACTGTCCGCATCTTCGACTACGACCCCACTGGGACCGACCTCTGGGTGACGGCAGACGCCGAGTTCACGACTTACTTCGCCGAGAAGTACCCGGACATCAAGGTGGAGCGAGAGCAGGCGCCGTGGGCGGGGTTCGCCGAGAAGCTTCTCACCTCCCTCGCCGGCGGCTCCAAGTTCGACGTGATCTACGGTTACTGGGAGTGGCTACCGCTGTTCGTAGAGAACAACGCGGTTGGCCCGCTGGACGACCTGATCGAGGCCGACCCCGAGATCTCCGCCGACGACTTCTTCGACTATGCCAAGGAGATGGTGGACGGCAAGACCTATGGTCTGGCCTGGTTCATCAGTAGCCACTTCTTCTGGTACAACAAGACCCGTGTGGAAGCGGCCGGGCAGCCGGACCCGAAGGAGCTCGATAAGCAGGGCAAGTGGGACTACACTGCCTGGTACGAGTTCGCCAAGGCCATGACCGGTGAGGAAGACGGAGCGCCGGTGTTTGGGTTCGAGATGGGCAACTTCGGCATCACCACGGTCTACTGCATGCCAGCCTGGGCCCACGGCTCTGACCTGTGGAATGAGGACTTCAGCGACTGCCTGCTCGACCAGCCGGTGCACACCGACATCTGGAAGTACCTCCAGACCTTCTACAAAGAGGGACTCACCCCCATGCCCGGGCAGACGGGCCAAGGCGAGCAGGGACCTGGCTTCACCAACGGCCGAGTGGCCGGAACTGAGGCCGGCCAGTGGCTCGGGCGCACGCTCGTGCAGGAGAAGACACCAGACCTGTTCGACATCGGTATGGTGCGCTTCCCTACCGGCCCGGCGGGGACGTACGCCGTGGCTGCTCTGAACTCCTACTACTTCTCCAGTGCGCCCAGTGACCCGACCGCAGCCTTCACCTGGTACAAGGAGCGTTCCTTCTCCGAGGCCGCCTACAAGATCTACGGGCCTATCGGCGTAGGGCCGTTCCCGTCCCGGAAGAGCATCGCCCCGGTGGCGGTGTTCCCCTTCGAGGACACCGAGGTCTACGAGAGCATCCGTCCGACCATGCACGCTTACCGCACCTCGCCGAAGGAAACAGAGTTCAGTGCTCTGTTCACCGCGGCGTATGACGAGATGATCCTGGAGACCCGGCCGATCGAGCAGATCCTGGCTCAGTTGGCTGAGGAAGCAGAGGCCCTGAACCAGTAAGGGACCAGTAGGCAGGGGGCGGATTCGTCTGCCCCCTGCCCGGCTCATGAGTGGGAGACGATGCAAACGGCAGCGATACAGCGCACGAGACGGCGGCCCCTCAGCTCACGAGAGGCCTGGGAGGGACGGCTCTACGTTGCTCCGTGGGTCATCGGGTTTCTAGTATTCACGGTGGGGCCCATGTTGGCCTCGATATACTTCGCGTTCTGCGACTACTCCGTGTTGTCCAGCGCCAAGTGGGTGGGATTGGCGAACTTCGAGAAGATCGCCAAGGACCGCCTGTTTGGGCTGAGCCTGTACAACACTGCTTACTACGTATTCCTCGCCGTTCCCCTGGGCCTGGTGGCGTCGTTCTCGCTGGCTCTGTTGCTCAACGTCAAGGCGAGGGGCATCAACTTCTACCGAAGCCTGTACTACCTGCCGGTGATCACGCCCGGTGTGGCCACCGCGCTGACCTGGCAACTCCTCTTCACCGGCGACTTCGGCGTCGTCAATGCCATCCTGCGGGCCGTCGGGCTGCCGGCTCCCAACTGGTTCTTCGACCCCAAGATCACCAAGATGATATTCGTGCTCCTGGGGCTCTGGGGCGCCGGGGGAGGGGCCATCATCCTGCTGGCGGGCCTGCAGAACGTGCCCCAGACGCTCTACGAGGCGGCCCACATAGACGGCGCCAATGCCTGGCACCGCTTCTGGCACGTCACCATTCCCATGATGACGCCCATCATCTTCTTCAACCTGGTGCAGGGCATCATTGGCACCTTCCAGGTCTTCACCGGCGCCTACATTATTACCGCCGGAGGGCCGGCTAACTCGACCCTCTTCTACGTCCTCTACCTCTACAACAACGCCTTCAAGTTCTTCAAAATGGGCTACGCCAGCGCCCTCGCTTGGATCCTGTTCGTCATCATCCTGGTCTTCACCATCATTCAGCTGCAACTGGCTCGGCGCTGGGTCTACTACGAAGCGGCTCTGTAGAGGGCGGTATCCAACATGCCAGCGGGAGGGAATAAGTGACCGGAGGAGTGACCGCAAGACAGCTTTCCGCCGACGCCGCCAGGTCGGCGAGAGCTAGGCGCAGGCAGGCTAGCGCACTGCGTAAGGCGGTGAGCAGGGTCGTACTCCACCTCGTCCTCGTGGCCGGCGCTCTCATGTTCCTGTTTCCCATCGTATGGATGGTGAGCACCAGCCTGAAGCCGGCGGGAGAGGTCTTCGGCTACCCACCTCGGCTCGTGGGCGAGCAGGTGTTGTGGAGCAACTACCCAGAGGTCCTGGTCAAGTTCCCCTTCCTGGTGTACCTGAGGAATTCGCTTATCGTCACCGGGGTGGCCACTCTGGGGACGGTGCTCTCGTCCAGTCTGGTGGCCTTTGGGTTCGCCCGAAGGCGCTTCCCGGAGCGCAACATCCTGTTTGCGGTGGTGCTCTCCACCATGATGCTGCCCGGCATCGTTACCCTGATCCCTACTTTCGTTCTCTTCACCAAGCTGGGCTGGGTCAACACCTTCTTGCCCCTGACGGTAGGGTCGTTCTTCGGAGGGGGAGCCTTCAACATCTTCCTGCTCCGCCAGTTCTACTCCACCCTGCCCTATGACTACGACGAAGCGGCTTACATGGACGGGGCCAGCAGCCTGAGGGTCTGGGCGCAGCTCATCGTGCCCCTGGCCAAGGCGCCCCTGGCTACCATTACCGTCTTTAGCATACTGGGGCACTGGAACGACTTCATGGGGCCCCTCATCTATATGAACAAGCCCCACATGCGCACCCTGGCGCTGGGACTGCAGTTCTTCCGCGATCAGCACTACACGCAGCACAATCTGCTCATGGCCGGTGCCACCCTCATGACCATCCCGGTCTTCTTCCTCTTCTTGGTGGCCCAGCGATACTTCCTGCAGGGTATCCTGATGACCGGCCTGGCGGGAAGATGAGTCACCGAGCCTACTTCGTCCCTCAGTGTCTCTGTGGCCCTCACTTGGGAGGATGTGATTGAGCCTACTACCTAGAGAACGCGTCTTGCTGGCTTTGGCGGGCCAGGAACCGGATGCCGTGCCCTGGATCGAGGGCATAGTGGAGGACGACATCGCCTCCAAGATCGCGGGGGAGCCCATCCGCGTCTCCTGGGACATTGCTCCCACCGGCCGGCCGGTGATGTCGGGTGCCCAGCTGGCCGAGGAGCAGAAGAAGGTCTGCCGGGCCTTTGGCAAAGACAACCTCATGTACAACGCCTTCGCCCCCATCTACGCCGAGCGGATGGTGGGGCCGGACGGGCGGGTGATGGTGGGTCGGGGCCTGATAGACTCGCGGGACAAGCTGCCCCAGCTCGTCTTCCCCGACCCCCACGACGACTCCTACTACGCCCCGGCGGCGGAGTTCCTGGCGCACAAGGGGGACTATGCCGCCTGCGGCAGCATCCGGCTGGGGATAGGGGCCACCCTCTACACCATGGGGGTGGAGGCCTTCACCTACTCCCTCATGGACGGGGATGGGCTGGCCGAGGAGATACTGCAGCGCTACGTGGACTGGAACGTGGTGGTGGTCCAGAGGCTCCAGGAGATGGGCTTCGACTACGTCTGGGCCTTCGATGACATCGCCGCGGACTCCGGGCCCCTCATCTCGCCCCGTCTCTACCGGGAGGTGGTGCTTCCCCGGCTGAAGGAGGCGGTACAGGTCATAGACGTCCCTTGGATCTACCACTCCGACGGGGACCTCAACCCGCTGCTGGCTGACCTGGTCAGCCTGGGAATGAACGCCCTCCACCCGCTGCAGCCCGATGTCATGGACATCTACGCCGTGCGGGAGGCCTTCCCGGGGCTGGGGCTGGTGGGCAACATAGACATGACCCTCATGGCCCAAGGACGGCCGGAGCAGGTCACTGAGTTGGTGCGGGAGCGCATCCAGCGGCTGGCACCGGCTGGCGGCTACATGATCTCCAGCTCCAACTCCATCACCGACTACTTGCAGGAAGCGAACGTCCGGGCCATGGTGGAGGCAGTTAGGACCTACCGCCACCGGCCCTACACCGGGTAAGGGACTGGCCACGATAGATACGCCGTAGGGGAGAACCCGGTGTTTCCCCGCGGACAGCAGGAGCAGCAGACATGAGCGAGAAGACGGCACCCATACAGCGGGCCCGCTACGGAGCGGCGGCTCACCTGGGCGAGCGGGGCAAGCTCCCGACCCCCTTCCCCCGGGTGATGGGCCCTAACTGCGCCAAGTACCTCCAGGAAGTGGTGGATTCGGGGCTCACCGTGGACATGATGAGCCGCTTCGAGAAGGCCTTTGCCGAGAAGCTCGGGGTCAAGCACTGCATCGGCACCCCGGGATGCACCCCGGCCCTGGCCATCCTGGCGGCGGCGCTGGACTTCGAGCCCGGCGATGAGATCATCGTCTCCCCCATCACCGACTATGGCACCATCATGGGGCTGTGCGCCGAGAACTACATCCCCGTCTTTGCCGACACGGAGCCGGGCAGCCCCAACATGAGCGCCCGCACCATCGAGCCCCTCATCACCGACCGGACCCGGGCCATCCTCTGCGTGCACAAGACCGGGCTCATCTGCGACATGGACCCCATCAACGAGCTGGCGGCCAAGCATGGCCTCTTCGTGTACGAGGACGCCTGCCAGGCGGTGATGGGTCGCTACAAGGGCCGTGTGACCGGCACCCTGGCCCAGGCGGCTGGCTTCAGCTTCGACCCGGAGAAGACCCTGGGCTCTGACACCGGCGGGTGCGTGGTCACCAATGACGATGAGCTCGCCGAGAGGATGCGTTTCATCGGCCAGAGCCGGGGCGCCCAGATGAAGGAGCACTTCGGTCGGCTGCACACCGAGCGGGGCTACGCCTACCGGATGCCCGCTTGCACCGCTGCCATCACCCTGGGCCAGCTGGAGATCATTGACGAGCAGGTGGAGCACATAGACCGGATGGTGCGCTACCTCACCCAGCTTCTGGGCGAGATCCCGGGGATTGTGCCCCTGCAGATACCGGATTACGTCACCACCTACTCGGCCTGGATGACAGGCTTCTCCATTGAGCCCTCCGCCTTCCGGGTGGACGCGGAGGAGTTTGCCCGACAGGTCGCCGAGGAGGGCATCCCCGGAGCGGGGCTGGGCCGCTACTACCTCATGCCTGAGGCCTGCACCTTCCTGCAGCGACAGGCCGCGAACAAGGAGTATCCCTTCTCCATGCCGCCGGCCTCTCGGGAGTATCACTACAGCGGGGACAACTGCCCCACAGCTCAGGCCTTCTTGGCTAACTTCATCCGCTGGTCCAGCATCTGCGCCAAGTACCAGCCCGAGCACTGCGAACTGGCCGCTGACATCGTGCGGACGGTGGCGGATAGAAACCGAGTATGACGCGCTGATGACGCTGATAGTGCGCTGATCCCCGCTGATCTCCTGTCTGCTCTCCTCTGATCGGCCAAGGTCTGCGCGCTATCGGCGTCAACTTCGTTACACCACGGCTCGTAAGGAGACCGTATGTCCGTTTCCATTACCCCCTGCACCTGGAAGCATGGCAAACGCTGGGTATACACCGTCACTTTCGATGAGGCGCTAATCGAGCTCTATGACCACACCATCCCCGTCCACCAGGAATTGGGCGTGCCCGGACACGTGGAGGTGGTGGTGGGGCACATGGGGAAGGTGCGTCAGATCGGCGCCTCCAGCTACAACGGCTACCGCCACATGAGCGGGCCGGAACTGCGGGACCTGATTGCCCTGGGGTGGGGGGTGGGTAACCACTCCTGGTCCCACGGGGACGTAGCCGCCGACCTGGAGACCGAGGTCGTCAAGGCCAAAAAGGTCTTGGAGGACGCCATCGGGGCCCGAGTCGTGACCTATACCGCGCCCGGCGACAACAGCAACATGAAGCCTGTGATCATCGAGGCTCTCAAGCAGAACGGTTACCTCTGTGCCTTGTCCGTCACCGACGACGTCAACCGACCCGACGGGGACCTGTGGTTCCTCAACCGCAGCAGCAACCTGCACCAGGGTTTCGGTCCCCTATGGTCCGCGTTTGACCCTTACCATCGCCTGGCCCAGGCGCGTGCCTCCCAGAGCTGGGTGATTGACTACTGCCACTGCCCCTCGCCCAAGATCCCCCACGAGAACAAGGACGTCTACATCCACGAGCACCGGGCCCGGCTGGAGGCAGTGCTGGAAGTGGGCGGCAGTGAGGTCTGGCTGCCGACGGTGGAAGAAGCGGCGGACTACGTTCTGTGCCGGCGGGGCTTCCGGGCGGAGCCGGAGGCGGCGGATGCTGCCCGATTCCGGCTGTGGCTGGAGAATGTGCCGGAGCCGGTAGCTTGTCGCCAGGTGACCCTGGACATAACCGTGCCGCCATCCTTGCAGCGGGCACCGCGCCTGGTCTTGGACGGGGTGGCGCAACCGGCCTACCTGGCCGCCCCCGGGCTCATCCGGGCGACGGTAGACTTGTCGCGGCCGGTCACTCTGCAGGTGGAGGCTTCAGGACAATGAGACCGGTACGCGTTGCTACGGCCAGCATCTTGAGGGGCAATGGGGAGGCCTATCCCAGCCCCTGCATCGAGCGCTGCCTGCAGGCCATCGATCAGGCCGGAGAGGCGAAGGCCGACCTAGTAGTGCTGCCGGAGGAGCCCGACGTAGTGGACTGCCCGGCCTCAATGGTTGCGACCCTGCCCGAGCCCATCCCTGGCGGTGAAACCTATGCGCGGTTCGCCGAACGAGCGCAGAAGAATGGGCTCTACGTCTGCTACTCTCAGCGGGAGCGTGACGGCGACCGGGCCTTCAACACTGGGGTGCTAATAGACCGCCAGGGAGAGCTGGTGGGCAAGTACCGCAAGATGCACCTGGCCCCGGGCGAGTGGGATGATGTGCTGCCCGGAGACCTCGGGTACCCGGTCATGGAGTGCGACTTCGGCCGGGTGGGTATCGGCATCTGCATGGACATCCACTTCCCGGAGATGTGGCGCATCTATGCCCTGGAGGGGGCCGACCTTCTGCTTTGGCCTACCATGTGCCAGGACTACACCGGCGACCACATCGAGTCCATCGCCAACGCCCGAGCCATAGACAACCAGGTGTACATGGTGTCCGCGCACTTCGTGATGCAGCCCTTCCTCACCGGCCGCTCGATGGGACACGCGCGGATCATTGACCCCTACGGGCGCACCCGAGCCGACACCTCGCACCGGCCGGGGCTGGCCATCGCCGACCTGGACCTGGATGAGGGCTACCCCACCTGGTATACCGGTAAGCTCAAGGAGGACTTCCCCACCCTCAAAGAGGCCTACCTGGCCATTCGTCGGCCGGAGACCTACGGCCGGCTCGTCCAGCCCGACCCTGAGCCGCCGGCCTGGAAGATCGTACCTCGCTAGACTGGCGGGCGCCTCTGGATGTGCCTTTCCCGAGCGGGCAAACCTTGCGTTTGCCCGCTCGGGCGTTGGCGGGCAGGCACGCTTCGTGTTACACATGACCCCCAAGCCCTCCGGTAGCAACATGACAGACGGACGAGCCCGACGATGGGCGAGGCAAGGAGAGAGGCAATGAGAGCGATCTGGGACACCGTGGACACGATGGGAGGCGCGGAAGTCACCCGTACCGTGGCGGACCGCCAGCGACTGCTCCGCCACGAGGTGGAGGATTACCTCCGGAGCCTGGCTCTGGCTCTGCCCGAGCGGCAGGCGAGCTTCTGGCAGCGCGATTACAGCTCGGTGGAGGCTTTCCAGGCGTCGGTGCAGCCCAACCGGGACCGGTGGCTGGCGGCAGTGGGGCACTTCCCCCGCCCGCGGCCTATCCCGGAGCCTCAGTGGTCGCCGTTCCTAGAGGACGACCTGGTGAACGCCCGCTGGCTCACCATTCCCTTCCTGGGCGAGTTCCGGGCTCGGGCGGTCCTGGGGCTGCCCAAGCAGGGCCAGCCACCCTATCCCTTGGTGGTGGCCCAACACGGGATTGGCTCCTCGCCGGAGAGGGTCTTTGGCTTCGACGACCCCGCGAACATCTACCATGGCTATGGTCGCCGGCTGGTCGAGGCTGGGTATGCCGTGCTGGCGCCCATGAACGTGACCGAGGTCAACCCGCGGACCAGGCAGAACCGCATTTGCCTGATGCTGGGCACCACCCTGTGGGGCCTGGAGATCGCGCGCACCTCCTTCCTGCTGGACTACCTGGAGACCCGGGACGATGTGGACTTCGAGCGCACCGCCATGTGGGGAATCAGCCTGGGCGGCGCCTACACCATGTTCACTCTGCCCCTGGAACCTCGCCTCAAGGCCGGGATCGTCACCGCCTGGTTCAACGACCGGGTCAAGAAGATGGTCATAGACGACCCCCGATACAGCTGCTTCCTCTCCACCGAGGAGGACTACGTCTTCATCCCCGGGTGGCTGCGCGAGTTCGGTGATAGCGACCTCATCTCCCTCATCTGCCCTCGGCCGGTGCAGGTGCAGACGGGCAAGGGCGATAGCATCGCCTGGTGGCCGTTCGTGGTGGAGGAGTTCGAACGCTCCGCCGAGCACTATCGCCGGCTGGGCCTGGGAGAGCGCATCGAGCTTGACCTGCACGAGGGGGGCCACGAGATTGACCTGCAGGGCGGTCTGGCGTTCCTTGATCGGTGGGTTCGGTGCGGCAAATAGGGCCTCGGGGAGCCACGGATTCGATCTTTTCGGGCGCCAACGGGACCCTGGCGTGCGTTTTGCACATTCGATAGCCCTGGATTATACGGGGATGGATTCACCCGTTACCGGTGACCTTCAGAAGGAGGCAGCGCCATGAGAGCTGCAAGGTGCCCTGAGTGTGGAGCGAGCGTGAGAGTGAGCGGCGCCGCGGATGTCGGTGACGAGATCACTTGCCAGTCCTGTGGTGAGGAACTCGAGGTAACCGATACCGAGCCCCTCACGCTTGGCTACCTGGGCGACTATGACGATCTTGAGGACGAGGACTTCGACGACGAGGACTTCGAGGACGACGAAGAGGAGGACTGGGACGACCTAGAAGACGAGGACGATACCTTCTAGGGAACTTATCATCTTATGGCAATGTCAGGCGGCGGGGCCCAACCCCGCCGCCTTGTGATAGACGGTCCGGCGCGGTCCAGCGGGCCTCTTGGGGGGATATAACCGGCGCCCGGTGTTGACGCCGGGGCCCGGCTGTTCTACACTGCAAAATCGGCGCGAATGGGCGACTATGGTAGTCAAACACGCGCGGGCCTATCTGGTGCCTGCCTTGACTACGGCCCGGACGCGCCACCTCCGTTTCTGTATGGCAGCTCGGCTCTTCAACAACCACAGCAAGGAGGAAGAGGTAGATGACGAGGGGGGGAAGGGTTCTATGCGTACTCGCCCTGTTGGTGCTCGCGCTGGGCTTAGCTCAGTGCGGCGGTGGTGGTGAAGCCCCGACGGCCACCGCCCCCGCGGAGCCAACCGCAGGCGCCTCGGAGGCCGCTACCGAGGTTGCGGCCCCATCGGGGCAGGACTTCGGCGTCGTTCGGGCAGGTACCGAAGCCACCTATCCGCCGTTTGAGAGCAAAGACGAAAACGGCAACATCGTCGGGTTCGACATTGACCTCGTTAGGGCCATCGCCGATCGGGCGGGCTTCGAGGTCGAGTTCATCGACACGCCCTTCGACGGTATCTTCGTGGCCTTGCAGGCCGGCGACTTCGATATCGTATCCTCGGCTGCCACCATCACCGCCGAGCGCGCTGCCATCGTAGACTTCTCCGATCCGTACTTCGATGCCGGCCTTGCCGTGGTGGTGCGGTCGGATTCTGAGTACCAGATGCCCGATGACCTCGAGGGCAAGCCCATCGGGGTGCAGCTGGGCACCACCGGCGACATCGAGGCCACCGCACGCTACGGCGAGGAGAACGTGCGCCGCTACGACGACGTGCTGCTGGCCTTCCAGGCCCTCATAAGCGGCGACGTGGAGGGGATCGTCAATGACCTCCCCGTCACCCAGAGCTACATGGTCAACAACCCCGACACAGACCTGCGGCTGCTGGAAGGGATGCTGACCTCGGAGCAGTACGGTATCGCCGTCAACAAGGGCCGGCCCGAGCTGCTGGCTGCTATCAACGCTGCCCTGGCTGAGCTCAAGGCCGACGGCACCTACGATCAGATCTACGCCAAGTGGATCACCGCCCCGGCGGGCGAGGAGTCCGGCGAAGAGGAAGCGGCTCCTGCGGGAGAGGCCTCGGCTACGGCCGGCGCCTGCGGTGGGGCCAGCAACCTCATGGACGTGGTGGCGGTGGATGAGTACACCGTCCGCTTCGACCTCTGCAACCCCGACCCGGCCCTGCCCTACAAGCTGGCGTTCGGGGCCATGGCCATCCATAGCCCGGCCAACCTGGAGAAGTACGGGGGCGGCGGCGACCTGGGCAGGAACCCGGTGGGCACCGGCCCTTACCTGCTCGACGAGTGGGTCCGCGACGACCACATCACCCTGGTGGCCAACCCCGACTACTGGGGCGAGCCTCCCCAGACCCCGACCATCGTGATGCGCCCGGTGGTTGAGGCGGCGGCCCGGTTCCTCGAGCTCCAGGCCGGCACGGTGGACATCATCAACAACCTGGGTACCGATGACTTCCCAGTAGCCGAGGCGGACCCGAACATCCAGGTCCTGGATCGCCCGCCCTTCAACGTCGGCTATCTGTGGATGAACCGGGACGTGGAGAAGTTCTCTGACCAGCGCGTACGCCAGGCTGTCGCCATGTGCGTGGACCGTCAGGCGCTGGTAGACGCCTTCTACCCGCCTGCCTCCCTGGCGGCCGATCAGTTCATTCCGCCTGGAATCCTGGGGCATACCGAAGGCTTCACCTGGTACCCGCGTGACGTAGAGGCTGCCCGGGCGCTCTTGGCCGAGGCGGGCTACGCCGACGGTCTGGATGCTACCCTGAGCCTCCGCGAGGTCGCTCGCGGCTACATGCCTGAGCCCTCGAAGGTGGCCGAGGCCATCCAGGCTCAGCTGGCCGAGTGCGGCGTCAACGTCACCATTGACGTGATCGAGTCGGGTGCCTTCCTGGATGCGGCCGCGGCCGGTGACCTCGAAATGGGTCTGCTGGGCTGGCTGGCTGACTACCCTGACGCGACCAACTGGTTCGACTTCCACTTCATGGGCACTGGCGCCGGCGATCAGTTCGGCCAGCCGTTCCCCGACATCATCGAGCTGCTCACTGAGGCCGCTCAGATCGTGGATCCGGCTGAGCGCCAGGCCATCTACGATCAGGTCAACGACCTCCTCAAGGAGTATGCCATCATGGTCCCGCTGGCTTACGGCGGCTCGGCCATGGCGGCCACTGCTGACGTTGAGGGCCTCGTGGCCAGCCCGCTGAACATCGAGGACTACTCGCTTGTCTCCAAGGCTGGGGCTGACACCATCGTCTATGCCAAGAACGGAGACGCCATCTCCATCGACTGCACCGATGAGACCGATGGTGAGTCCTACGAGGTCTGCTCGCAGATCTTCGAAGGGCTGCTCCGCTTCGCTCCTGGCACCACGGACGTGCAGCCTGCGCTGGCCACCGAGTGGGAGGTCAACGAGGACGCCACCCAGTGGACCTTCAAGCTGCGTGAGGGTGTTACCTTCAGTGACGGTACTCCCTTCAACGCGGATGCGGTCGTGATCAACTTCCTGCGCCAGTGGGACCCGGAGCATCCGCTCCATGTCGGTCGCACCGGTGAGTTCTACTACTTCACTGCCTTCTTCGGCGGTTTCAAGGGGCAGTAGAGGCAATGCCACGGAAGGTGTGGGCCTCCGTGGCCCACACCTTCTTTATTTGCGGGGTATGAGGAGGCAACAACGGATACGGAACCCCCTGGCGGTATGTTCGTGCTCGGATGGGCCGGGAGGATGGCATGACTAGGTACGTGGCGCAGCGACTGATCATGCTCATCCCGGTGCTGCTTGGGATCACCGTGATCACCTTCGCCATGCTGCGCCTGATCCCGGGTGATCCTTGTCGGGTGATGCTGGGCGAGCGAGCCACCGAGCAGATGTGCGCTGACTTCAACGAGCGCATGGGCTTCAACGATCCTCTGTACACCCAGTTCTTTCGCTACATCGCCAACATCCTGCGCGGCGATCTAGGCGACTCGGTCAAGACAGGTCAGTCGGTGGTGAGCGAACTGGCCGAACGCCTGCCTCTCACCTTCGAGCTCACGCTTGCGGCCATCTTCATCGCCGTCACGGTAGGCATGAGTGCTGGGTTCTTCGCCGCCCTGCGGCGCGGAAGTCTGGTGGACCTGGTCACCATGGTCTTCACCAACCTCGGTGTCTCCATGCCCATCTTCTGGCTTGGCCTTATCCTCATGTTCATCTTTGCTTTCCGGCTGCAGTGGTTGCCCCCTTCCGGGCGCACCACCGTGGGCGTGCAGATCGTGAGCCTGACAGAGGCCTGGGGCGTTACCGAGTCGGCCCCAGGGTGGGTGCGGGGAGTGCTCGACTTCCTCTCCGGCTTCTACCTCTTCAGCACACTCCTCACCGGTAACCTGCGGGGGTTCTGGGATACCATCAAGCACCTGGCCCTTCCGGCCATCGCTCTCTCTACCATCCCCATGGCCATCATTGCCCGCATGACGCGCTCCAGCCTGCTGGAGGTGCTGGGGCAGGACTACATTCGCACGGCGCGGGCTAAGGGCCTGCCCGGGCGGGCCGTCCTGCTGCGGCATGCCATGAAGAACGCCCTGCTGCCCGTGGTTACCACCATCGGCCTCCAGTTTGGCTACCTCCTGGGCGGTGCCTTCCTGACGGAAACCGTCTTCTCCCTGCCGGGCGTAGGCCGGCTGGTGGTCGACCGGATCCTGGCCCGTGACTACCCGGTGGTACAGGGGGCGGTGCTGGTGGTCGCCTCGGTGTTCGTGTTCGTCAACCTTCTGGTGGACCTGACCTACGCGTGGATAGACCCACGGATACACTACGATTGACTAACGCTCTAGTGCGCCGTCAACAGCAACTGAACGATCGGACACAGGTCTCCGGGCCTCCGCGTACGCCCGCCCGCGACGCGTGGCGTCACTTGCGCCGTAACCCTGTGGCCATTGCCGGTGCGACCATTCTGGGGTTCCTGCTGCTGGTCGCCATCCTGGCGCCCGTCGTGGCCCCGTATGACCCGACTGCCCAGACGCTCAACCTACGCAACGCTCCTCCCTCGGCAGAGCATCTGCTGGGGCTGGACGCGCTGGGCCGGGATGTGCTCAGCCGGGTGATGTACGGGGCGCGGATCTCCCTGTTCATCGGCTTCTTCACCGTCGGTGGGGCCCTGATCGTGGGGACCATGGTGGGCGCGGTGGCAGGCTACGTCGGAGGGCGAACCGACAACCTCCTCATGCGGCTGATGGACATTCTTCTGGCCTTCCCCAGCCTGCTTCTGGCCATCGGCGTGGTGGCCATACTGGGCCGGGGGCTGATGAATGCCCTCTACGCCATCGCCTTTGTGTCCATTCCGGTGTATGCGCGCATCGCCCGGGCCAGCATCCTCTCCATCAAGGAGTTGGATTACGTCGAGGCTGCTCGGGCCATCGGGGCGGGGCCGGGGCGCATTCTGTTCCGGGTGATCATGCCCAACGCCCTCACCCCCCTGATCGTGCAAGCCACCCTCGGAATCGGCACTGCCATCCTGGAAGCGGCTGCCCTGAGCTTCATCGGGCTCGGTGCTCAGGCTCCGGAGCCCGAATGGGGGCTGATGTTGGCGCAGCACCGCAACCTGGTGTTTACTGCTCCTCATACCGTCTTTTTCCCCGGTCTCGCCATAATGCTCACGGTGCTCGGCTTCAACCTGCTGGGCGATGGCGTGCGCGACGCGCTCGACCCGCGGCTACGGGGCTAGGGTGGGGGACGGTGAGGTCGAGCTAGGATGAAGCCATGACGACAGAGACTCTGCGAAAGACAACCGCCCTGGAGCGACCCCGCACAGCTGCCACCACCCTCTTCGGGTGGACGGACAGCGTGCCCTGGTGGGTACTGGTTCTGCTTGGTCTGGGGACTCTAGTGCTCCTCTTCGTGCTATCCCCCGCACGGGTGGACGTCCTACGCGAGGTACCCACCACTGCGATCCCGGCCGGTGGCACCCTGACCTACACCCTGGAGGTGCGCAACGCCGGCCCCGCTGAGGCCGTGAAGCTGGTGCTCACCGAGCAGCTGCCCGAGGGTGTGGAGTTGGTCTCTGCTGACCCCAAACCCACCTCAGTGGACGGGTCGCTGCTGACATGGGAGCTTGCTCCCCTCAAGGGCGACCGGACCGCCCTGGTGACGGTGGAAGTGGCCGCCCAGACGGCCGGTCAGGCGGCTGAGATCATGCGGACGGCGGCGGTGAACCTCACCTGGACCACCGTCAGCGTGGACATCATCGAGTTCCTGGCCATCGGCGCCCGTGTCACCATCACCGTGACCCTCTACTCCTTCGCGCTGGCCATCGTGCTGGGCCTCGTCGCCGGGCTGGGTCGGGTCACCAAGCAGCCGGCCGGCTTCAGCAGCGTCCTCCGGCCTGACTTTGCCCTGCGAGGCGTCATCAGGGTGGTGATCGGCCTGGGCGTCTACCTGGTCGCCAGCCGATTCGTAGCCTTTCTCCCGCCCTTTAGCCCCTTCCTGGGGACTGTGCTGGCGGTAGTGCTGTACTTGGCCCCTCGGATCCTGCACCCCTACACCCTCTCCACGGTCTACGTGGAAGTCTTCCGGGGTGTGCCCATGCTGGTGCAGGTGCTCTACCTGGGCTTCGTGATCCGGCCTTTCCTCAAGGGTTTCCTGAGCGAGGCCATGGGCACGCAGGTGGAGTTTAGCGAGTTCAGCGCTGCCGTGGTCGGCCTGGGACTGGGGTATGGGGCCTACCTGGCCGAGGTCTTCCGCGCCGGCATCCAGTCCATCCATCGGGGGCAGATGGAGGCGGCCCGGTCGCTGGGCATGACCTACGGCCAAGCTATGCGCTACGTGATCCTACCCCAGGCCATCCGGCGGGTCCTGCCGCCTCTGGCTAACGACGGAGTGGCCCTGCTCAAGGACTCCTCGTTCGTCTCCGTGCTGTCGGTGGCTGACCTGACTCGGCAAGGCCGGCTCTACATGAGCCGCACCTACCGGGCCTTCGAGAGCTGGAACATGGTGGCCTTCTCCTACCTGATCCTTACCTTCCTGTTCTCCGGGGTGGCCCGGGCGATAGAGAGGAGAATGAGCCGCGATGAACGCTAATGCGGCTGCAGAACCCATAATCCGCATCCAGAACGTCCACAAGCGCTACCCCGGTGGCGTGCACGCCCTGCGGGGAGTAAGCACCACGGTTGACCGCGGCGAGGTGGTGGTCATCATCGGGCCTAGCGGCAGCGGCAAGAGCACGCTGCTGCGGTGCATTAACCACCTGGAGTCCATCGACTCCGGCTCCATCACCGTGGATGGGATGCCCCTTACCGATAAGCTGGCCGACATCAACAAGATCCGCATGGAAGTGGGGATGGTGTTCCAGTCCTTCAACCTCTTCCCCCACCTCACGGCTCTGGAAAACATCACCCTGGCTCAGCAGGTAGTGCGCAAGCGCCACGCCAAGGAGGCTCGCGACATCGCCCTCGACCTGCTCCGGAAGGTGGGCATTCCCGAGAAGGCGGACGTCTACCCGGACAAGCTCTCCGGCGGCCAGCAGCAGCGCGTAGCCATCGCCCGAGCCCTGGCCATGCAGCCCAAGATCATGCTCTTCGACGAGCCCACTTCCGCTCTCGACCCGGAGATGATCAAGGAAGTGCTGGACGTGATGCAGGACCTGGCCAACGAGGGCATGACCATGGTGGTGGTCACCCACGAGATGGGGTTTGCCCGGGCTGCAGCGCGTCGCATCATCTTCATGGACGAGGGGCGCATCATCGAGGAGAACTCGCCTCAGGGCCTCTACGAGGACCCCAAGCACGAGCGTACCAAGCTCTTCTTGGGCAGGATCCTGCAGCACTAACCGACTCGGGTCTCACGCAAAGCCGCAAAGGTGCCAAGATGTCTGGCCTGCCTTTGTGCCTTGGCGCCTTTGCGTGACGCTCGATCGGCCACTTCACGGAGAGGTGAAACATGCTCAAGGTTGGCATCATCGGTTACGGCGGGCGCGTCTCCAACATGGCCAAGCGGTTGGGCCAGTTCCGCATTCCCTACCGGGTGGTGGCCATAGCTGATCCGCGGTGGCAGGAGATCCAGGCCAAGGGCGATCCCTTCCTCGAGGGCACGGTCTTCTACGACAATGCCGACGAGATGCTTGCCAACTCCGAGCTGGACGGGGTGATGGTGGGCACCCGCTGCCGTCTGCACACCGAGATGGCCTGCAAGGTAGCCCCCTACAAGCTGCCTCTCTTCCTGGAGAAGCCGGTCGCCATCACCTTCGAGCAGCTGAAGCAGCTGGCTGAGACCTTCCGCGACTACCCGGCCCCGACCGTCATCTCCTTCCCCCTGCGCGTAAGCCCACTGGCGCAGATGGTGAAGGACATCATTGACGCCGGCACCATCGGCACGGTCGAGCACATCATCGGCTTCAACGATGTCCCCTACGGCGAGCACTACTTCTGCCGCTGGTATCGTGACTACAACGAGATGGGCGGGCTCTTCCTCCAGAAGGCCACCCACGACCTGGACTACATCCACTTCCTCATGGGACAGGCCCCCAAGGTGTTGTGCGCCATGAAGGCCCAGCGTGTCTATGGCGGCCGCGAGGACAAGCCCTTCGACCTCAAGTGCACCGACTGCGACGAGTGGGAGACCTGCCCCGAGAGCCCCTTCAACCTCTATTACCAGCGGTTCCAGGGCGCGGAGGTGGACGCCGACTCACCTCGGATGTGCTTGTTCTCCAAGGACATCAAGAACGAGGACATCAACAACGTCATCATCGAGTACGAGAACGGCGCTCAGGCCAGCTACACCCAGAACGTGTTCGCCCGGCACAAGGCGGCCCGGCGCGGCGCCCGCATCTACGGCTACAAGGGCACCATCCACTTCGACTGGTACGAGAACGCGATCCACGTGTACAAGCACCAGTCACCGGTCGAGGAGACCATTCGGCCCACGGGCGACATGTCTCACTTCGGCGGGGACCGGGAGCTCTGCCTGGACTTCCTGCGGGCCATGCGGGACGGCACGCCCTCCCGTACCCCCATGGAGACGGGCATCCTCAGCGCCCTGACCTGTCTGTGGGCCCGCGAGTCGGCGGAGACTCACCGCTTCTGCGAAATCGTCATGCCCTAGTGGGGATTGGCCACAGAGACACAGAGGCACAGAGAGGCTTATCTCTCTGTGCCTCTGTGCTATTGGAGGTACACCGGCGTGCGCCACTCGGGGTAGCGAGGGTCGCGCCCGCGCACGAGGTCGTGGTACAGGCCCTCCACCCGGGCAAACACCGGTCCGGGCTGGCCATCGCCCACCGGCAGCCTGTCCACTGATGTGACTGCCGTTATCTCCTCGCCCGTGCCGCCCAGGAAGACCTCCTCGCACACGTAGAGCTCAGTGCGGTCCATCTCCCGCTCCACCACCGGCAGCCCCAGGATCTCCCGGCAGAGGCGGATGATGACCTCCCGGGTGACGCTCTCCAGGATGCCGTGAGTGACAGGTGAGGTAACCACCACACCGTCGCGCACCATGAAGAGGCAGGCAGCGGCAGCCTCGGTCACCTTGCCCCGGTCGTCCAGGATGATGGCGTCGTCGTAGCCGTCCAGGTAGGCCTCGGTGAAGGCCAGCCGGTTGTTCTGGTAGTTCGACATCACCTTCACCCGCGGGGGAGACTGGTTGTCACTCACCCGCGTCCACGACGACACCGCGCAGGACTTGGTCTTGGCCTGGCCGAGGTGGGAAGTGAAGGCCATGGTGGAGATGCACACGTCCGGCGTGGCGCCCACGGTGTAGCGGAAGCTGGGCAGCTTCACCCCGTCGTAGAAGGCCACCGGCCGCACGTAGGTATCCTCCCGGGCGCCGTTAGCGCGAAGTAGCTCCACCGCCGCCGCTTCCAGGTCAGCCGGGCGAAACGCCGGGGCCATGCGCACGATCTTCATGGACTGGTAGAGCCGGCGGATGTGGGCGCCCAGCTGGATGACGTAGAGCTGCTCCTGCTCCGCGTTCCAGTAGGCCTTGATGCCCTCGAACACGGCCAGACTACCGGAAGCCCCCATGGCGGTGATGGGAACGGTGGCCTGATCGAAGGGCACCAGTTGGCCATTGAGCCAGACCTGGCGGGGCGGAGCGGTGGAGTAATCGAAACCGGCAGACATGGTCCTACACCTCAGTCGAAGTCGGTAACGGTATGGCGGCAGCGGCGTGCTTCCGTGGCCAGCTCGGAGACGCATTCCAGCAGGCAGCCCACTTCTGCCATGGACGTGAAGAAGGCCACACAGGCTCGCACGCCGTCAGTGCGAACGTGGGTGGCCCGGGTGATGATATTTCGCCGGCGCCGCAGAGCCCGGCTGACCGCTTCTCCTGTGGCCCCTTGCAGGCCGAAGGCTACCATGCCGGTGCGAAGCGCCGGGTCCGCGGGGCTATGCAGGGTGACGCCGGGAATCCGGGCCAATTCCTGCCGTAGATAGGCCACCTTGGCCTGCACGGCCGCCTCGATGCGGGGCAGGCCGATGCTATCCAGCCAGGCTGCCGCCTCGCCCAGGGCGAAGTAGAGCGGCCAGGGGAAAGGGCCAAACTCGTAGCGGCGGGCATCGGGGAGCAGCTCCATCGTGCCCGCGCTCAAGTCGAAGGCCTGGGTCGCCCGCGCGCCCACCCAGTCCACCGCAAGCGTTTCCATCTGGGCCTGCCGCACGTAGAGGAGCCCGGCGGAGTAGGGCCCAAGCAGCCACTTGTACGAAAGGAGGCTGTAGAAGTCGCACCCCATTTCCGCCAGGTCCACCGGAAACTGGCCCACCGCCTGAGCGCCATCGAAGTAGACCAGAGCCCCCGCCTCGTGGGCCAGGGCGCAGATCTGGCGGGCAGGCAGGCGCAGCCCCGCGTCGGTGGTCACGTGGCTCACCGCTACCAGCCTGGTGCGCGGCCCCAGGGCTTCCTCGAACCTCTGGAGGATGGTGTCCCGGTCGTCGGCCAGCTCCACGATGCGAATGCGCACCCCGCGACGCTGCTGAAGGGCCAGAGCGGGCAGGATGAACGAGGGGTATTCCTCGTCGGTGAGGACGATCTCATCCCCCTCCTGCCAGGGCAGCCCGTTCATGACGATATTGGCGCCATCGGAGACCCCGCGCGTGAAGCAGATCTCGGCCGGCCGGACGCCGAGGAAGTCGGCCATACTGGCCCGCAGCGAATCCTTCTGCTGCTGGAAGGAGTCGGGCCGCAGGTTGAGAGGGGCACCCACGAGATGGCGTTCCTCGAACTCGGCGCTCAGCCGCCGGTACACGGGTGCGGGCAGCGGCGCTACCCCGCCCGTGTTGAGGTACACCGACTCCTTCAGGGCTGGGATCTGCTCCCGCAGGGCCAGGAGTTCCGACTCGGGCATGTCCAAGCCTCCCCTAGAGGACCGGTAGGCTCAGTCGGCCCTGCTGCACCGCGATGGCGCCATCCCGTAGCACCAGGTGCACCTGGCGGAGAGCGCCCAGGTCAGAAAGCGGGTCGCCCTCGACCACCAGGATGTCAGCCCGCTTGCCGGCCACGATCGTGCCGATCTCGTCCTCCAGGCCCAGGGCCCTGGCCGGGGTGGCGGTAGCGGCCACTAGAGTCTCGGCCGGGGAGGCGTCCATGGCGAAGCTGAAGGCCTGCAGGCTGAGGGCGATGCCATCGAAGGGGGTCATACGCACCCCGGCATCGCTGGAGACCATGATGGGCACACCGGCGGCCCGCATGCGCCGGAAGGGCTCGTACTTGGCGTGCAGGGCTTCGAGCGCTTGCTCCCGACCGGCCTCGGCCAGCAGGTTCACCCGGTCGATCCCAGGCACTGCCAGGCCCAGAACGGCGCCCTGCCTGGCCATGCCCTCGGCCAGCTCGGGGTCGTAGCCCAGGGTTCCGTCGGGGTTGAGCCAGTTGCCGTGCTCCAGCGTGTCCACTCCCGCTTCCAGGCAGCGGCGGATCCCTTCGCGTGCGCCCACGTGCGCCGCTACCTTGCGCCCCAGGCGATGGGCATCCTCCACCAGGGCGCTCAGTTCCTCTTGGCTGTACTGGGGCCGGGCGGGATTGGTGCCCGGGGTCATGTTGCCCCCGGTGGCCATGACCTTGATGAAGTCGGCTCCGCTCTCGATCAGGCTCCGGGCCGCCTTGCGTACCTCGTCCACGCTATCGGCCCGGTAGCCGCAGAAGTGGAGGTGCCCGGCGGTGGTGGTGATGGGCATGCCGCAGGCCACGATGCGGGGGCCGGCCAGTAGCCCGTTACCGATGGCATCGCGCAGGGCCAGGGTGCT
Organism: Anaerolineae bacterium; assembly: GCA_050945695.1. Taxonomy (GTDB): domain Bacteria; phylum Chloroflexota; class Anaerolineae; order DRVO01; family DRVO01; genus Ch71. The sequence continues at coordinate 27,323 of JBMNTK010000013.1, forward strand.
CAGGCCCCGCCCGCCGCAGTCTCGCACGGTGGTAATGCCGGCTAGCAGGCACTGCTGGGCGTGGCGAGTCTGGCGCAGAAGCAGGGTGGCATCGTCGTCGCCGGCCAGGATGTCCCGGGTGGTCTTGTGGTCGGGGCCGGCGGCAAAGGCCAGGTGGACGTGGGAGTCAATGAGGCCGGGCAAGACGAACTTGCCGGCACAGTCCAGGACCTGGCCCTCGGGTACGGAATCGCCCGGCTCCAGTACGGCCTCGATCCGGCCCTGCCGGATGGTTACTGTGGCGGGGCGGGCTGGGGCTCCGGTGCCGTCGAACAGGGTGCCGCCTCTGAGGATGAGCCTCATCGTGCGTCTCCGGTGGTAGGGTATGGCTGGTCTCGGGAACAGGGGAGTTGTACACCGCAGGGGCGCCGGTGTCCAGAATCCGCCCGCCCCATGGACGCATAGACGCGGCCCACTCTCGCCGCTTACAATGCCGGTTGGCTGAACGTGGCGGCCGTCAGGGCCGCAGTTGGTCTCTTGGAGGGTAAGATGCGCAGGCCTACAGTGTTGGCGCTCGTTGGCATACTCTTTCTCGTGGTTGCTTGCTCACCCTTTGGCGTCATCAGGGGCACGGGGCCGACGGTGAGTCGAGACTTCCCGGTAGAAGGGTTCAGCGCGGTTCAGGCCGCTAACGGCTTTGACGTTACCATCACCCAGGGTGAGGCCTACAGTGTCACCGTCATCGCCCCGGAGAGCCTCTTCCGGTACCTGGACGTGGCCCGAAGCGGGAACACGCTGCGCCTTCGGCTGGCTCCTGGCCGTAGCTACCTGGTGGGGCCATCGAACCTGAGGGCACAGGTGACCATGCCCACCCTGGACGGGGTACGCCTGAGCGGGGCCAGCCAGATCACCGCGGCAGGATTCGGGTTCACGCCCGACTTCGAGGCCGAGCTCTCCGGGGCGAGCCGCCTGGAGGGAGAGTTCGAGGCCAGCGACGTGCGATTGACCTTGTCCGGAGGCAGCCGCCTGAACCTGGCCGGGCAGACAGACAGGCTGGTGATTGATGGCAGCGGGGGCAGTGAAATCAACCTCACCCGCTTCCTGGCCAGCGTGGCTTCTGTCGAGCTCAGCGGGGGCTCCACCGCCACCATCAACGTGACCGAGGAGCTAGAGTACGACTTGAGCGGGGGCTCCAGGCTAAGGTACGCCGGCGGCCCTAGCATCACCGACGCCGAGGCCTCGGGCGGGTCGCAGGCTATCCCTGAGGGGTAACGGATCGGATGGGGGCAGAGCAATCCAGCGCGCTGCCCCCCGAGCACAGGCCCCCTAGTAAGCCCGGTTGCGCTTCCAGATGTCGTGGATGAGCAGGTAGCTCTCCACGGGCATGCCGGCAAAGACGCAGTTGCTGGTGCCGAAGATGTACCCCCCACCGGGCTTGCCCTTCTCCAGGGCGTACTGGGCGGAGTGAACCATCTCCTCGCGAGTGCCCGTCTGCAGCAAGGAGCAGTCCACGTTGCCGATGAGGCAGAGCCGATCCCCGTAGCGCGCCTTCACCTCCCCGATATCCACCCCGGCCATGGGATCCAGCGAGTGCAGGGCGTGGGGCTCGCAGGAGACCAAGTCCTCGATGATGGGCATGATGTTGCCGTCCGTGTGCTTGATGACCCAGGCACCCCACTCCCTGTAGGTGGAGATCAGCCGGTGCAGGTAGGGGGTGACGAACTCCGAGAACTTGGCCGGTGGCAGGAAGGGGCCCTGGTTGAAGCAGTAGTCGGAACACAGGATGAAGCCATCTAGCCCCTGGTCGAGCAGGTACTTGCCCCGCTCCAGCGCCGCCTCCACCTGGCGGGCGGCTTGGGCGTGCCCCTCTTCGGGGTGGTCATAGAGCCAGTAGATGAACTCGGCTATCTGATTGCCATCGGGGACGGAGTAGGTGGCGTCGCCGTGAGCCATGAGCAGGTACTGGTCCCCCACCAGCTCGCGGATGTACTTCACCAGGGCCGCCAGGTCCTCGGGGCCGGAAGCCTTGTTCATCATGATGATGGAGTAGTCGAAGCGCTCGGCGACCCTGACGTAGAGGGCGGCGTTGTGCCGTAACATACGCTCGCGCTCGGCGCCGGTGGCTGCCTGGAGTTGGTGCGGCCAGTACCAGTCCTCTCCGAAGATCTCCTCGGTCAGGTGAAAGACCAGTTCCATGGTGGGCACGTAGTCAGGGGTGCCACCGGTGAGGGCACAGATGGCGCGTTCCTTATGGGTCATGGGGTGAGGCTCTCCGGTCTAGGCTGTAGCGCCACGGGGTCGGTACTTGGCCATGACTTCCTGCAGCAGATCGAGGGGCAGGGCCGGAGCGACCCGGCCACGCTGGCCGGTCATGGTCTCGGCGGCCGTGAGCGAGTTGAGGATGGCCTCCTCCACTGCTTCCACCGCGGCGTCGTAGAGGTAGTTTAGCTGAGGTAGGGGCAACATGCTCACCGACAGGGGAGCCTCCATGCCGCGGGGCACGTGGTTGCCGGTGGAGAAGGCGATGAACAGGTCCCCGCTGTAGATATGACCCCGGCTGCCCGTTCGGCTAAGCCCAACAGTGGCCCGCTGAGCCAGGGCTCGGCACTGGTGGGGCAGCAGGGGAGCGTCGGTGGCCAACACCACGATGATGGAGCTCACGGTCGAGAGCTGGTCTCGGGCCGGCGGAACGACGTCGTAGCCGATCTCGCGGCCTACCGGCACCCCATCCACCTGCAGGTGCGGCCGCTCCCCCTGGTTCGTCTGCACCAGGGCGCCCACCGTGAACTGGCCACTCTCGGTGCTAACCCGACGAGAGGCGGTGCCGATGCCTCCCTTGAAACCGTGGCAGATGCTGCCGGTGCCGCCACCCACATTGCCCTCGGCGACGGGCCCACCCGCGGCTGAGTCTAGGGCCTGGAACACGTGATCACGGGTGATGTGGTGAGCATTGATGTCGTTGAGCCAGCCGTCGTAGATCTCGCCCACCACCGGCAGCCAGAAAGCTCCCCCGGGGAGGCGCTGGCTGGCGTAGAGGGTGATAGCATCCCGGACCACGCCTACCTGGTGGGTGTTCGTGAGGGCGATGGGCGACATGAGCAGGCCCGATTCCTCCACCCAGGCGATGCCGGTCATCTCCCCGCAGCCGTTGAGGGAATGATACCCGGCGAAGGCGAAGTCGGTCTGGGTGTCCTCGCCTCGGGGAAGGACCACCGTGACCCCGGTGCGGGCTACCCGCGGCTGGTCGTAGTTGAGGGTGACGTGCCCGACCGTCACACCGGGCACGTCTGTGATGGCGTTGTGCTCCCCAGGGGGAAGGACGCCTATGGTGATGCCGAGGCTACGCAGACGAGCGCGAGCCATACTCTACCTCCAGCCCAGGGGCGCAAGCCGCGGCCCGTGTCCCCGGGCGCACTCACAAGCATGAAGAAGGTGGCGAAGGGCCGGTACTGATGCGCCCTGCCCTCGCCACCTGGCGGCAACGACTTCCGGTCTACTCCCGCTCGGCGCCCAGCTTCTTCAGGTACTCGTAGCTCATAGCCAGGCTCTCGAACGGGTCGCGGCGGGTGCGGTCCTGTTCCACCACGTACCAACGCACGCCGCTGTAGCGGCAGGCGTCCATGATGGCGGGCCAGTTGAGGTTGCCCTCACCGATCTCGGCGAAGGCCTGGGCCCCATCGGCGATGACCATGTCCTTGACGTGGATGACGGGGATGCGGCCCTTCACCAGCCTGATCCAAGCCGCCGGGTCGCCCCCACCGTGCTGGACCCAGTAGGTGTCCAGTTGGGACATGAGGTTCTGGGGGTCGGAGTTCTCCAGGATGACGTGTAGACCGGTGTGGGGGCCAAAGCGGACGAACTCGAAGCTGTGGTTGTGGTAACCCAGGGTGATCCCCGCCTGGCGCAGCCGGCCGCCGATGGCGCTCGCCTCTTGGGCAAAGCGGCGGAAGCCTTCCTCGCCTTGGTCTCGGAAGTGCTGGGGCATGGAGGGAATGGCGAGGTATTGGGCGCCCCAGAGCCGGTACTCCGCGATCACTGCGTCTAGGTCACTCTGCAGCCGATCCAGGGGAGTATGGCTGGAGCAGGCTATCAGTCCCTCGCGGTCCAGCAGGTCCTTCCACTCCGCCGCCGTGATCGGCCCTAGCCCCGCCATCTCCACGGCCCGGTAGCCGGCTTCTCGCACCTTGCGAAGAGAGGCGGCGATGTCGTCCTTGGTCTTCATGAAGTCGCGTACGGTGTAGAGCTGTGCTGCTATGCCTCCCTGATTCATCGGGGCCTCCTGTAAGCGCTGGTAACGGTGGCAAGTGTCGGTCGCGGTGCCCATAGAGTCAAACCAGTAGCGCTTCCGGACGGGACCGGGGCATTGACTGGCCTACATCGGTAAGGCTATAAGGCGTCTAGTGATGTTAGGCTGCCAGGCCAAGCAGGATGGTTAGGGAGGTCGCTATGGCTGATCAGAGCCCCGGCAACGAGGAGATCGCCGCTCACCTCGAGCGCATCGCCGATCTGCTAGAGGCGCAAGACGAAAACCCCTTTCGTGTGGGCGCCTACCGTAACGCGGCCCAGAGCATCCGCTCCACGGACAAGGACGTTAGTGCCCTCGTGCTGGAAGGGCGGGAGAAGGAGCTGGATGACATCCCCGGGATCGGGGAGCGGTTGATGGGGTTGATCGTCGAGTACGTGCGGTCGGGTCGGTCCGACCTGCTGGACCGCTTGCAGGCAGAGGTGGACCCGAGGGCTGCCTTTGCCCAACTGCCCGAGATTGACGAGGAACTGGCCGGCCGGATCGTGGATCAGCTCGACATAAAGACCCTGGAGGAGCTAGAGCAGGCCGCCTACGATGGCCGGCTGGAGAAGGTGGAAGGCTTCGACGCCGATCGGGTGGACGCGGTTCGCGTCTATTTGTCGGGACTTCTGAGCCGGGCCGCGGCTACCCGACGCAGGCAGGTGTCCGGCGTGGAGGAGAAGCCCGAGCGGCCGCCGGTGGCGCTGCTGCTTGAGGTGGACGAGGAGTATCGCCGGCGGGCAGAGGCAGGTGAGCTTCGCCAGATCGCGCCCCGCCGGTTCAACCCAGAAGGCGAGGCCTGGCTGCCCGTCCTGGAGACCGAGAAGGACGGGTGGTCGTTCACTGCTCTCTACTCCAACACGGCCCGAGCCCACGAACTGGACAAGACCCGTGACTGGGTGGTGATCTACTACGAGCGTGATGGGCGCGAGTCTCAGGCTACCGTGCTCACCGCCACCAGCGGGAAGCTGGAGGGGAAGCGGGTCGTGCGCGGCCGGGAGCCCGAGTCACGCGAGTACTACGGTGTGGCGTGACGAGTGACACGTGACTCGTGACAAGTGACACGTGAAGGGCGTCGGCACGGAGGCTCAGCCTGCTTCCCAGTAGCCCTCTGCCGCCCGAGCCGCCTCACCCTTCACGAGTCACGTGTCACGTATCACTCGTCACGCTTCACGTGTCGCGCGTCAGCGCAGCCCCATCTTCTTCAGGTTGCGGTAGCTGATGGCCAGGCTCTCGAACGGGTCCCGCTGGCACTTGTCCTGCTCCACCGCCGCCCACTGCACACCGGCCTCGCGGCAGGCATCCAGGATGGCGGGCCAGTTGAGGTTGCCCTCACCGATCTCGGCGAAGGCCTGGGCCCCGTTCAGGATCACCATGTCTTTGAAGTGGACCACCGGCATCCGGCCCCGGAAGCGACGGATCCAGGCCATGGGGTCACCGCCGCCGTGCTGCACCCAGTAGGTGTCAATCTCAGCCTGGAGGTACTTGGGATCGCTCTCGGAGTAGAGGATGTCCAGCCCGGTGCGTCCCTCGAACTTCTCGAACTCGAAGCTGTGGTTGTGGTAGCTGAAGGTGAGCCCAGCCTCGCTTAGCTTCTGTCCCACTTCGCTGGCCTCGCGGGCAAAGCGCCTGTAGCCCTCCGCCCCCTGGGTGCGATACTGCTGGGGCATGCTGCCGATGGCCACGTGCTGGCATTCCCACAGCTGGTGCTCCTCGATGACCGCCGGGAGATCATTCCAAAGCCGGTCATAGGAGGTGTGGGTGTTGCACATGATCAGGCCTTCGGCATCCAGCAGCCGCTTCAGTGCCCGAGGGTCTATGGGGCCAATGCCCGAGACCTGAACCGCCCGATAGCCCATTTCCCGGATGCGATGCAGGCCCTTGGCTATGTCTTCGGGGGTCTTCATGTATTCCCTGACAGTGTAGAGCTGCGCGGCGACGCCCAACTGCTCCATGCGAACCTCCTCGTAGGTCCATCGGCCGCGGCAGCACTCGTTCACGCCACCGCGGGACCGGCCCCATTATGGCCGGCGCACCCCATTGGCTCAAGCTCGGCCGCCATCCTCATCCGGCTGCTCCAGGACCACGCCGGCAGCCCTTTCGCGCTCTTCCCTGGCCAGAGCTTCCTCGATGGCGCCGGCCTCCACCGCCTGCCGGGTTTGCTCGGAGGTGGGCCGTCGAATGGTGACCGGTGGCCGGTGCCCGATCCGCCTCGTCTGCGCGGCCACTTCCGCTCTCACCTCGGCGACTGCCTCGGGCACGATCCAGCCCTTGCTCAAGGCATGCTCGGCCATGGGCACCGTGTCCTCAGCCAGCACGAGGGTGGACCCGGCACCGGCGATCTCTGCCGCCAGCTCGTGGATGGCCTGGATGCGGTCGGCCCGGGTGCTGACGTTGCGGATGTAGACGGCGAGGATCCGCTTCGGGTAGAGGGCGACGATATCGCGGTAGATCTCGGGATCCAGCTCGCCGCTGTCCCCGATGAGGATGAAGGGCAGGTCGGGGTAGAAGTCCATGATGTTGCGGATCACCTCCGACTTGTGGGCCAGCTGACGCATGGGCAGGATCCCGTCCACCGACAGCCCCCAGTCCCGAAGGAACAGCACCGGCCCTAGGGGGATGTCGTTCAGGCTGAAGAACTCGGAGAGTAGGTCGTATAGGTTCCAGGGGGAGTTGGACACGTAGAACACGGGGTTGAGGACGTGGTGGGGGGCCCCGTGCACGAGCGCGCGGTAGAAGGCGCCGACGCCGGGGAAGGGCAGGCGGGTGTGCGCATTGCCCAGGAGGACGTTGCGCATCATGCCCAGGACGTGGGCGGCGTCGGTGAAGACGACGGTGTCGTCAATGTCGCTGATGACGCCGAAGCCGGAGCCGCCGGGCGGGAGGACGAGCACCTCGCCCACCGCGCTCACCGGTGGGTGGCCGGGCCGGCGCGGCTCTATCAGCTCCAGAGTGACCTGGTGCCACAGCCGGTCGGTGGGCAGAGGATGCTCGGTCTCGAAGTAGACGTCGAAGAACCCCTCCACGTCCGACACGAGCTCCATTTCCAGGTCGCCGAATCGGGCCAGTACTCGGGCATAGGGTATCTCGTTGGTCCTGAGGCGGCGGTACATGTTGAGCGCATTGCGGAGAATGCTGTCCTGCTCGGTGGCGGGGCGCACACCCAGGC
>JBMNTK010000014.1:0-33875 GCA_050945695.1 Anaerolineae bacterium
GGTATCTAGGTTTGGATCCGCAAAACGGCGGGGGTGAGGGCTCCGCACTAGACACTACCCCTCAGGTCTCCCGCGTAGACTTGACACCCACCCTCCCGGCCCCAACATTGCATTCATATCCGCGCTAACTAAAGTCTTGGGCCACCGGGCCGATTAACACCTGGGGCGCGCTTGCCCATCGAGCATTCTCCCCGCCTGCAAGCTCGCCCCGTTTGGAGGAAAGCCATGCCTCGAGAGCATCTCCGTTCCGCGCTCGCTCACCAACAACCCGATCGCGTCCCCCTGGACCTGGGGGCCAGCGCCACCTCGGGCATCCACGTCAGCAGCGTCTACCGGCTCCGGCAGGCCCTGGGTCTGGACCGGCCCGGCACCCCGGTGAAGGTGACTGAGCCCTACCAGATGCTCGGCGAGGTAGCACCCGACCTGCAGGATGCCCTTGGCGTAGACGTGGTGGGGCTCCCTTCGCCCCGCACGATGTTCGGCTTCCGTAACGAGAACTGGAAGGAGTGGCGCCTCTTCGATGGCACCCCCGTCCTGGTACCGGAGCTCTTCAACACCGAACCGGCCCCCGATGGCAGCATCTACCAATACCCCGAAGGCGATAAGACCGTCCCCCCCAGCGGGCACATGCCCAAGGACGGCTTCTACTTCGACAGCACCGTTCGTCAGGAGCCCATTGACGAAGAGCGACTGAACCCCGAGGACAACCTAGAGGAGTTCGGGCCCATCTCCGAGGATGACCTTCAGTATTTCGGGGCCGAGGCGGAGCGGCTCTATCGGGAAAGCGGCCGCGGCATCCTGGCCAGCTTCGGGGGCACGGCGTTTGGCGACATCGCCCTCGTGCCTGCTCCTTGGCTCAAGCACCCCAAGGGCATCCGGGATGTGGCCGAGTGGTACATCAGCACCGTCGCCCGCCGCGACTACGTCTACCGGGTCTTCGAGCGCCAGTGCGAGATCGCCCTCCAGAACCTAGAGCGTATCCACCAGGTGGTCGGGGACAAAGTAGATGCTGTCTTCGTTACCGGAACCGACTTTGGCACCCAGCAAGGTCCCTTCATCTCCCCCAAGGCCTACCGGGACCTGTTCATGCCCTTCCACCGGGCAGTAAACGACTGGGTACACGAGCATACCACCTGGAAGACCTTCATCCACTCCTGTGGCTCCCTGCAGGCGGTACTGCCGGACCTGGTTGAGGCTGGCTTCGACATCCTCAACCCCGTCCAGTGCTCGGCGGCCGGCATGGACCCCAAGGAGCTCAAGGATCGCTATGGGGACAGGCTCACCTTCTGGGGTGGAGGCATAGACACCCAGCACACCCTGCCCTTTGGCACCCCCCAGGAGATTGATCGCCAGGTAAGGGAGCGCATGGAGGTCTTTGGCCCTGGCGGGGGGTTTGTCTTTGCCGCCGTGCACAACATCCAGGCCGGGGTGCCCACCGAGAATCTCCTGGCCCTCTTCCGAGCCATAGACCGCTACCGTTAGTCCGGGGAGAGTCATGGGGAGTCTTCACCATCGGCCGCAATTCCAGTGACCCGTCCGGAGGTTAGGGTGCCCGAAGCGGACAGCAGCGCCAATCCACAGGACCCGTCGGTCTCCGCCACGCTCACCCTGCCAGGTGACGGAGCCGTACGGGGCCTGAGCCCCGAGGCTATTGCGGAGGTGGTGACTCGGCTCCCCGTGGCCGCCTCCCTCACCGACCCCGAGGGCCGGTTCCTGGCCGTTAGCGATCTCTATTGCCGTACCCACGGGTATGACCGAGGCGAACTCCTGGGCCGCAGCTACCTCATGCTCGTGCCTCTGGACGAACAGGAGCAGTCCGCGGCCCGCTATCCTCACTGGCTTGCCGGCCAACAAACCCACGGGCAGAAGGTCCTACACCAGCGCAAGGAGGGCAGTCTGGTCCAGGCCCAGCTCGACCTTCAGGCCCTAACCCTGGAGGGGGGACAGCGCGTCCTGATCTCGCTGCTGACTGAGACCCAAAAGCCAGGCCAGAGCCGGGCCGCGCTTCAGGCCAGCGAGGCCCAGTACCGCGCCCTGATCGAGCAGTCCTCCGATGCGATCGTAGTGACGGACAGGAACAACCGGGTGATCAACTGGAGCATGGGCGCCGAACAGATCTTCGGCATTCCCCGCGAGCAGGCCCTGGGCGCCGACCTGACCACGCTCCACCGCACCCTTACCGGCCAGGCCGATCCGCCTGAAGCAACGGCACTCCAATCCCCGCCGAATAGTGCGAGCGTCTTCTCTGGGGCTCCATCGCGGTGGCCCAAGACCCTCATCGAGTACCCCATCCGTCGGCCCGATGGCAGCCTACGGGTGGTGCAGACGCGGGCCTTCCCCATACACAGTGGCTCCACCTTCCTCACGGGGAGCGTCACCAGAGATGTGACCGAGGCCCGCACAGCGGAGCGAGCACTGCGCCGGCGCGCCCGGCAGCAGAAGCGCCTCCTGGGAGCGGCCCGCTACCTGACCTCCAGCCTAGAGTTGGACGTGGTGCTGCGCCGCATCGCTGAGGAAGCCAAGGAACTGCTGGAGGCCTTCGGCTGCGCCATCTACCTGCTGGAGCCAGGAGGCAAGGTCCTCCGGCCGATGGTGGCCATCGAACCTCCCTACGAGGAGGAGATCCTCGCCACTCCGGTAGACGTGGACAACAGCTTCACCGGTCAGGCCGTGAAGCTCCGGCGGGGCGTGATCTTCAACGATGCACCCGCGAGCGACGTGGGCCAGCAGATCGAGGGCACCCCCCTGGAGCTCGACGAGAGGGTCATCGCTGCCCCCTTCATAGTGGATGGGGAAGTCATCGGGGCGATGTGCCTCAGCCGCCAGGGCACTGACTTCGACGAGGAAGACCTGGTCTTGGCGGAAACCCTGGCTGCCTATGCCGCCACCGCCCTCAAGAACGCCCACACTCACGAGGAACTGAGATGCCAAGTGGAGGAGCGTCGTCGGGCCGAGGATGCCGTCCGGGAGAGGGAGGCCCAGTTCCGGGCCCTGGCAGAGCATTCCACTGACATCATCGCCCGCTTCGACCGCTCATTGCGCCACATCTACGCCAACCCCGCCATTGCTCTCGTCACCGGCAGGCAGCCCGAAGAGGCAATCGGCAAGACCTACCGGGAACTGGGTCTCCCGGAGGAGGTCTGCGACCGGTGGGAAGCGGCCGCCGAGGAGGTGTTTCGCACCGGCCAGCCTCGCTTGGAGCAGATCGAGCTCGGCTCCATAGACGGCCCGCTATGCTTGGACTGGCGACTGGTCCCGGAGTTCGGGCCCGAGGGCGAAGTGGTCACCGTCCTGGGTACAGCGCGCGACATCAGTGAGATCAAGCGGGCGGAGACCGAGCTGCTGGAATCCGAGCGCTTCCTCTCCACCCTCATGGGCAACCTCCCCGGCATGGTCTACCGCTGCACCGATGACTCCCGCTGGACCATGATCTACCTCAGCGAAGGCTGCCGACGCCTCACCGGCTATGCCCCGGAAGACCTCATCGCCAACTGGACGGTTGATTACAGTAGCCTCATCCATCCCCAGGACCGCGACCGGGTTCGTGAGCAGATCATGGCCGCAGCCGCCGACGAGAGCACCTATCAGCTGGAGTACCGGATCATTGACCGGGCAGGCCAGGAGAAGTGGGTGTGGGAGCGCGGACGCGTCGCCTGGACTGACGGGTCCCAGTCAGTGCTGGAGGGGTTCATCGCCGACATCACGGACCGCAAGCGGGCCGAGCTCACCCAGGATTCCATGCGGGCAATCTCCCACGCTGCTCTGACCTGCGAGAGCCTAAGCGATCTCTGCCGCTCCATTCACGAGATCATTCAGACCCTCATGCCTGCCCCTAACCTGTACGTAGCCCTGCGCGACACGGCCACCGGCCTCGCCCACATGGTCTACTATGCGGACGAGAAAGAGACCCGCAAGCTCGGCCTGCGCCGCGTCAACCGCGGTGTCACGGAGTACATACTGCGCACGGGCAGGACCCTTCTGGCGGACCGCAGGCGCCTTGAGGAGCTCAACGCCGAGGGCGAGATCGTAGCCAATGTCGCCATCCCCGAGAGCTTCCTGGGGCTGCCCCTTCGTGGTCACAGGGATGAGCCCCTGGGGGTGCTGGCCGTCCAGAGCTACGACGCCACCCTGACCTACTCCGAACGCGAGCGCTCTCTCCTGGAGTTCGTCTCCAGCCAGATCGCCCTGGCGCTCGAACGCAAACAGGCGGAAGAGGCGGTGCGGGAGGAGCGAGACTTCGCCCATAACCTGCTCAACACGGCCCAATCGCTGGTATTGGTGCTCGATCTCGAGGGACGAGTCAGCTCCTACAACAGCTTCACCGAAGCACTCACCGGGTGTCCGCTGGAGCAGGCTAAAGGACGCAGCTGGGCCGACGACTTCGTCCCCGAGCGGGAGCGGGATGCCGTCCGTCAGCAGGTCAACCGGCTGCTGGAGACCGGGCACATCACCGGCGTCGCCCACACCGTCATAGACGCGAACGGACAGGAGCATCCAGTCGAGTGGCACGGCGCCCGCCTCAGCGACGGCCAGGGCAACGTCGTGGGGCTGCTGGTCACCGGCCACGACATGACCGAGCACAGGCGGCTAGAGGAACAGTTGCTCCAGTCGCAGAAGATGGAAACCATCGGCCGGCTGGCGGGCGGCGTCGCCCACGACTTCAACAACCTCCTCACCGCCATCACCGGCCACGCTCAGTTTGCCCTGGATGGGCTGCCGGTCGGGGACCCTTCCCGCGATGACCTCCAGCAAGTGCTTCGGGCAGCCGATCGGGCCGCGAGCCTCACCCGGCAGCTGCTGGCCTTCTCCCGTCGCCAGATCATCGAACCCCGGGCAGTGGACCTGGGCGAGCTCGTGCGCCATACCGAGAAGATGCTGCGCCGGCTCATCGCCGAGAACATCGAGCTTGTCACTGCCTATGGGGACGAACCCTGCGTCGTCCTCGCTGACCCCGCCCAGATGGAACAGGTGCTGGTCAACTTGGTGGTCAATGCCCGGGAGGCCATGCCCGACGGGGGCCGCCTCGAGATTGATGTCAAGCCCATCACTCTGGATTCCCGCTACGCCGATGAGCACATGGACATCGTGCCCGGCGACTACGTCCAGCTATCCGTCACCGACACCGGCACCGGGATGACCGACGAAGTGAAGGCCCATCTCTTCGAGCCTTTCTACACCACCAAGGGCCCCGACAAGGGCACGGGCTTGGGCCTGGCCACCGTGTACGGAATCGTGCGCCAGCATCAGGGAACCGTCTGGGTCTACAGCGAGGTAGGCAAGGGCTCCACTTTCAAGGTCTTCCTGCCCCGCGTCGGCCAGACCGCCGAGCGCCTGCCCCGGCGAGACGAGGCCGGCTTCCTGCCCACCGGCACCGAGACGGTCCTGGTGGTGGAAGATGAGCCGTTGGTGCGTAAGGTGGTGGCCCGGTCCTTGCGCGAACAGGGGTACAATGTGCTACAGGCCGCCGATGGGCTGGAGGCATTGGAGGTGGCCCAGAGGCACAACGGGGCCATACACCTGCTCATTACCGACGTGATCATGCCCCAGATGGGAGGCAAAGACCTGGCCGACCGCCTCCGGCAGGTGAGGCCGGAGATGGCCGTGCTCTTTGTCTCCGGCTACACCGATAGCGCCATCGTGCACGACGGCGTCCTCGAGGAGGGGACCGCCTTCCTACAGAAGCCTTTCTCCGTAGCCGCTTTGGCCCGTAAAGCTCGGGAAGTCCTGGACACGCAGAGGAGGTGGAGATGAGTGCCGCCCCCGGAAGAGAGCCCTTGAGCGCCCAGCTGCCGGCCGTGCTTGGCCTGCGCCAGCAGGCTGCCGTAGTTGATGACCTGCTGCGCCGACGCCTAGATACCTTGCTGCCGATGGCCATGCGCGAGGCAGGGCTCGACATGTGGCTCATCATCTGCCAGGAGGACAACCTCGACCCTGTGCTGCGCACCATGATCCCCTGGCAGTCCTGGACGCCCATCTTGCAGATCGTGGCCTTCTACGACCGGGGCGAGGCCGGCGTCGAGCGGCTCAACCTCTCCATGACCGATATGCGCGGCCTAATGGACACAGCCTGGCGCCGCGACTCCGGCGAGGACCAGTGGACGACTCTGCGCCGGATCGTGTCCGAGCGGAACCCCAAGCGCATTGGGGTCAACATGTCCGATGTCATCTGGGCCGCCGATGGGCTCTCTGCCAGCCTGCTGCGGCGGCTCAACGAGGAGCTCGGGCCCGAGCTATCAGCCAGGATCGTGTCTGCGGAGAAGGCCTGCATCCGCTGGCTGGAGACGCGCCTGCCCGAGGAACTGGAGCTCTACCGGCAGGCCTGCTCCCTGGCTCACGCCATCATCGCCGAGTGCTTCTCCCGCCGGGTCATCACCCCCGGGGTGACCACCTGCGAGGACTTGCGCTGGCACTACTGGGAGCGGGTGAAGGGCCTGGGGCTGGATGTCTCCTTCACCCCCTACTTTCGGCTCTTCCGGGGCCCCGAGGGGCGCCAGCGCTGGGGCGCGGATGACCCGATCATCCGGCCGGGCGACATGCTCCACTGCGACGTAGGGCTGCACTACCTGCGCCTGACCACTGATCATCAGGAACTGGCGTACGTTCTGCTTCCGGGCGAGTGGCAGGCGCCGGCGGGCCTGCGGGCAGGCATGGCCGAGGCGAACCGACTGCAGGAGATCTTCGTCTCCTGCTGGCAGGAGGGGCTCAGCGGCAACGAGATCCTGGCCCGAGCCCTGGCCCGGGCTCGAGAGGAGGGGCTGAGCCAGCCCAAGATCTACTCTCACTCATTGGGCCACTTGCTACACGAGCCCGGTCCGCTCATGGGGCTGCCCTGGGAGCAGGGAAAGATCGAGGGCCGGGGCGACGTGATCATGCACCCGGACACCTGTTACACCGTGGAGCTGAGCGTGACCCGGCCCGTGCCCGAGTGGGACGGGGAGGAAGTGCCCTTCATGTTGGAGCAGGACGCCGCCTTCACCCGCGACGGCCCGGTGTTCCTGGATGGTCGCCAGACGGCTTTTCACCTGATCTAGGCGGGGGCAGCCGGCGGCCTTACGCGTGCGCGCCCGGGCGGGCGAAAAAGAAGGGCCGGGGATAGGTCTCCCCGGCCCTGGAGAAAGCTACGCCATCTCGCCAACCTGGATCATCTGGGCGGTGCGCAGGATGAGCTCCGTAGCCTGGTCCTCAGTAAGCCGGCCGGTATTGAGAGTCAGGTGGTAGAGTGAGGGCTCGGTCCAGCTCACTCCGTGGTAGCGGCTCAGGTAGTCTCGCCGCTCGTCGTCCTTGCTCACCACCCGCTCGATGGCCTCGGCCTCACTGAGGTTCTCTTCCTTCATCACCCGGCGCACCCGGGCAGCATACGGGGCTGAGATGTGCACGTGCAGGACGTTCACCCGATCGGCCAGCAGCACCTGACCACCTCGTCCCACGAACACTGCATTGCCCTGCTGGGCTAGGATGCGCTCAAAGACACCGCGCATCACGTCTACGTACGCCTCATCCGTGGGAACCAAGCTCCTGAGGACGGAATCGGTCTCGCCCACGGGCACGGCGACAGTGGGCACGCGAGGCCACTGGCGGGTGCCTCCGGTTATGGTCCGTACCAGGCGCTCGGCGAAACTGGGGGCCTCTTCCGGCAGGATCTTGACCTCAGCAGGCGGTACCTGACCGCCCACCCTCGCTTGGCAAGCGGCAGCCACTTCTGGCTCTACCACCTGGCAGGCGGCCTCGATCAGTTCCCGGTCCAAGACGGGGACGCCCAGGGCCTCCGCGATCCGACGGGCGATCTGGTCGCCGCCGCTTCCATACTCCCGTGAAACCGTGACGCTAACCATGATGTAACCTCCATATCCGCCGCCATCGCGAAACAAACCTCTCTTGGCGCCGGTTATAACAATATGGTGCCAACAGTGGTAGGATTATAGGACATGGGTGGAGGCCCGGCAATCCCGTTCTGCGGGTGGGGGAAGGGAAGGCCCTCACCCCCCAACCCCCCTCTCCCACTCGTGGGAGTGGGGGGACTCGCCCTAGCGCTTACGCCGAGGCCCTTGTATAAAGCCGTCCCAGCTGTACTCACAGGAGAGAGCGCATGACGCCCAGAGAGCGCGTGGAAGCCGCCCTGGCCCACACCGAGCCTGACTACGTCCCCCTGGACCTGGGGTCGAGCACTGTCACCGGCATGCAGGTCAACTCCGTCTACCGGCTCCGGCAGGCCCTGGAGCTCGACCCTCCCGGCACCCCGGTGAAGGTGATCGAGCCCTACCTCATGCTGGGCGAGGTGGCGCCAGACCTCCAGGACGCGCTGGGGGTGGATGTCACCGGCCTTTGGGCTCCGCGCACCTACTTCGGCTACCCCTATGAGAACTGGAAGGAGTGGCGCCTCTTCGATGGCACCCCCGTCCTGGTACCGGAGCTCTTCAACACCGAACCCGCCCCCGATGGCAGCATCTACCAGTACCCACAAGGCGACAAGACCGTCCCCCCCAGCGGGCACATGCCCAAGGACGGCTTCTACTTCGATAGCATCATCCGCCAGGAGCCCATTGACGAAGAGCGGCTGAACCCCGAGGACAACCTTGAGGAGTTCGGGCCCATCTCCGAGGATGACCTCGCCCATTGGGAGCGCGAGGCCCGCCGAGCCTTCGATGGCACTAATCGGGCCACCATCGCCAACTTCGGCGGTACCGGCTTCGGCGACATCGCCCTCGTGCCTGCTCCCTGGCTCAAGCACCCCAAGGGCATCCGGGATGTGGCCGAGTGGTACATGAGCCTCGTATCCCGGCGCGACTACGTCTACCGGGTCTTCGAGCGCCAGTGCGAGATCGCCCTCCAGAACCTGGAACGTATCCACCAGGTGGTGGGCGAGCGGGTTACGGCCGTGCGGGTGACTGGGACGGACTTCGGGGCTCAGCAAGGTCCCTTCATCTCCCCCAAGGCCTACCGCGACCTGTTCATGCCCTTCCACCGGGCAGTAAACGACTGGGTGCACGAGCATACCACCTGGAAGACCTTCATCCACTCGTGTGGATCCCTGCAGGCACTACTGCCGGACTTCATCGAGGCCGGCTTCGACATCCTCAACCCCGTCCAGTGCTCGGCAGCCGGCATGGACCCCAAGGAGCTCAAGGATCGCTATGGGAACAAGCTCACCTTCTGGGGTGGAGGCATAGACACCCAGCACACCCTGCCCTTTGGCACCCCCCAGGAGATTGATCGCCAGGTTAGGGAGCGCATGGAGGTCTTTGGTCCTGGCGGGGGGTTTGTCTTTGCCGCCGTGCACAACATCCAGGCCGGGGTGCCCACCGAGAACCTCCTGGCGCTCTTCCAGGCCGTACGCCGGTACCGCTAGGCCAGGGAAGGGAAGCCAGTGCCACCGACCGACATACGCCGCTTCCGCCGCCTCGAGGGCGAGCTTCGGCGCCAGTTCGAGGACATCTACTACGACAGCTTCCCCCCTGAGGAGCGTGAAGACCCGGATGACCTGGCCCGCAAGATAGCGCAGGGGGAGGCCATCCTCTACCTCGTACGGGAGGACTCGGCCCTGGTGGGGTTTGCCTATGTCCTGCCGCTGACGGTAGCGGGGGTGTACCTGATTGACTACCTGGCCGTGGCCCGCGCCCGCCGCAACCGTGGCATCGGCCAGCAGCTGCTGGAGCGCCTGCGCCGGACCTTCGGCCGGTGTCCGAGGGCATCGGGGATCATGCTGGAAGTGGAGTCCGACGACTGGGGAACGGACGAGGAGAGGGAGCTGCGCAGCCGGCGGATCGGCTTCTACCGTCGCAACGGTGCGGTTCTGCTTCCGTTGCCTTCGCACCTGCGCGTGCCCGGCACGAGCCGCACGGAGGACCTGTACAGCAAGCTCATGTGGCTACCCCTCGGGGACCCGCCGCCATCAGGGGAGAAGCTGGGGCAGTGCATCCGGGCCTTCTTTGCCGCCGCCTACGGGATGCCGGCGGATGATCCCTACGTCGTGGCGGCGCTGGCGGTGGCCCAAAGACAGTAGACCGGGGCCCACCATCGGCGAACCCCGGTCTACTGTCTAGTACCTCGGAGGAGGCCCGGCCTAGTAGCCCTGGGCACGGCGCTCCTCCGCCTTGCGAGCTTTGCGGCGAGCTTTGCGGATGGCCTTTGCCTTGGCCAAGCGCTCCTTCTCTCCCTTGGTCACGTACCAACGACGCTTTCGTACCTCAGAGAGGATCTTCTCGCGCTGCACCTGCTTACGGAATCGCTTCAGCAGTTGCTCCTGGGACTCGCCGGGGCGAAGCTCTACGCGCATGCTATCTCACCCCCTAACTGACCCAGTGTACGGGGCCGATAACGATTTTGGCCCCGCCGCAGTCTTACTTTACATTATAGCACAGATGAACCCCGAAGCCTAACCCCACCGGGGCCGTTTGTCGCTACCCGGTAAGAGAGGCGTTAAAATCCCTCCCGTTTGCTGAGTATCAGGAAGCGCAACCGCTCGGGCCTGGGAGTGTTGTACAGTAGGCAGACAGCGGCTAACAGTTAGAGCTGTCTTCGGTTGTCGGCTAGGACCCCCGAGGCTATAGGAGAACGACAGCCGTTCGGGGCGTCAGGTAAAAAAGGAGTTAAGTGCTCCTTTTTCAGAATTGACGATTTCGCAAGACATGGATATATTCGCTATCAGAAGCTGAAACAGCTAGAGGAGGATTCGATGGCGCTGGAGCGTGCTGACGCAGTGCTTGGCAGCAGGGATAGCTCCGAATTGACCGAGCAAGCTCGGGAACTGGAACAGGTGGTGCAGCGGCTTCTAATCGCCGAGCAGAGCGAGTTTGCCGAAGAGACGGCCAGCTTCGGCCTGACTGTACCTCAGTACGTCACCCTGTCCGCCATCGAGACCTTCGACGGTGGTCGCGAACGGATGGGCAAGATCGCTGACATGGCCCGTCAATGCTCCGCCACCATGACCGGCATCATAGACCGGCTCGAGAACATGGCGCTAGTGCAGCGGGTCAACAACCCTAACGACCGGCGTTCCGTCCTGGTCGAGCTCACGGATGAAGGTCGCCGTCGCCTAGAGGAAGTGAGGGAGATCCGTCGCCGACGGCTGACGAGTGTGCTCGCTCAGATCGAGCCCGACGTGCGGCACTGTGTCTGCGACGTCCTTCGGCACTACGTCACCGCCCTCGAGCAGGCCGAGCGAAACTCAGCCTAAGCTCGCGGCCAGCGCCCTCTAGAGCAGCGACAACTGCCCCGGGGGGCTGGGTTTGTCCTCGGCTTCTGATGGCGGCTCCACCCCCTCATCTAAGATCCGCCTAAGGACCGCGAAGTCCCGCTCCAAATCCTGGCGGTAGCGCTCTTGACGGAGCGCTGCCGCCGGGTGCAGCAAGGGCACCACCAGGCGGCCGTTGACTGCACGTGCCTCTCCGTGAACCCGGGTGATGGACAGGCCCGGCCCCAAGAACTCGGCCATGGCCAAGCGCCCCAAGGTGACGATGATCTCCGGGTTGATCAGCTCGATCTGCTTGGCCAGATACGGGTGGCAGGCAGCGATCTCATGGGGCAACGGGTCCCGGTTTCCGGGAGGGCGGCACTTGACGATGTTGGTGATGAAAACGTCCGCCCGGTCCAGCCCGATGCCCTCCAGCAATTGGTCCAGGAGCCGTCCGGCCGCGCCCACGAAGGGCAGCCCCTGCCGGTCTTCGTGATAGCCTGGCCCCTCACCCACGAACATCAGCCGGGCCTCGGGATCCCCCGCCCCGGGGACGGCAAGCGTTCGGGACTTGGAGAGGTCGCACCAGGTGCACGTCATTATCTGCTTGTGCATGGCGGCCAGGTCATCGGGGACGTACGGCATCAACAACTCCTCGCGGGCATCGGGGTGAGCTTGGGATCTTCTAGCCGGGAGAGGCCGATCCCGCCTCCGCGCCTGATTCGGCATTCTGGGCCGCTTCCGGGCAGATCCGGGTCATCAGCGCCTGCCACCGCCGCTCAAACGCAGCCCGGTAACTATCGCTAGAGAGCGACTCCACCTCCATGACCAGGGCGTCCTCGTGGTTATCGCGGTAGTAGCGCCGCCTCCTGCCGGTGACGCGGAAGCCATACTTGCTGTAGAGGCACTGGGCGGTGGAGTTAGACACCCGAACTTCGAGCGTGGCTGAGGAGGCATTCTTCTCCATCCCGTCGGCGAGCATCCGAGCCAGCAGGTACTCCCCCAAGCCCAAGCCTCGATACTCCGGATGCACCCCTATGGTGGAAACGTGGATCTCCCCCTCGATGAGCCAGTAGCCGCAGAACCCAACTACCAGCCCCCCTCCGTCCGTGACTCTCTCCGCCACCAGGTAGTGGGTGTTGCCACCGTAGCGAAGGTCCCTCCGGTAGGTGTCCGGTGGCCAGGGAAGTGGGAAGCAGAGCTTCTCCACCTGTGCCACCTGATCAACATCCTCCAACGTCATTGGCCTAACACGGTAAGGGAACGACGAATTGACACAATCAGGCACTGACACCTCCTTCAGGCGTCAGGTAGATGGGCGAGACTGTCAGGTCGTCAGCTTCTCTGCGGGTCAGTTGCCGGTAGGCCAGTTCGGCCAGGTAGCTGGCCCGGCGGAGCCCCTCGGCCGGCGAGGCGATCACCGCCGTCGGGCCCAGGGCCTCCTGGATGTACTTCACCTCTTTCTCGTACAACTCGCCGCAGAAGAGCGTGCGCTCCTGCACCTCCGCCACCAGGTCCTCCAGCCTGCCCAGAGCAATATCACCCTGCTGGGACCACTTGCGGTGGCTCCAGCGGTAGTCAGCCCAGCAGAGCCGACCCCGCCCGGCCTGGATGACAGCCCGCACCGGAAGGTGCCGCGATGACTGCCCGTAGGCCGTCACATCGAGTGTGGGCACGGCGGCCAGAGGAATGTCGAGCGCCAGAGCCAAGCCCTTCACCAGCGACATCCCAATGCGCACGCCGGTGAAGGAGCCCGGCCCCTGGGTGACGGCCAGGCCCCACAGATCGCGCGGTTGGGTACCGTTGCGCTCCATGAGCCTGGCGATGGTGGGCAAGAGCTCGACGGTGTGGTTGGCATTGGAGACCCAGGACTCCTCCGCCATCAGGCGATAAGGAGACCACAGGGCCACGCTGGCGACAGAGGTGGCGGTATCCACGGCAAGAATGAGTTCCATAGTGAGTGGCAGTATAGGGAACCGGTTTTGGCGCTGTCAAAGCGCTAGAGGCTTCGAGGTGGGCTCACGGGAGGCGGTGTGGGGGGCAGACGGGGTCGTCCGCCCCTACACCACCCGGCTATCTAGGCCAAGCCGGCACTTCGGGCGGCTGGTGACAACCCAACCCCCCAACCCCCTTCCCTGCGAGGGAAGGGGAGCCGGACACCCCTCCCCGCTCAGGGGAGACCGCCATTTGGCCATGCCAAATGGCGCTGGCCGGGGGAGGGGTTCTCCCTAAGGGGCCTGTACCCCCCGGCGTGCGGCGTACACCCAGCCCGCGAACTCCTCTGCGAGGGCCAAATACCAGGGCAAACTCGATGGTGAGAGCCTCTCGACTAGGGTGCATTATGGAAACTCATACCCCATTCCCGGTTCCCTAACTCAGGGCCCGCTGCTATAATCCGCCTGCCCAACCTTCGGCATGCCCACGCCACTGGGAGCAATCCGGTTTCGGCATGAATCCTGTTGCCCATGTGAACCTGATAGAAGCCTTGCGCTCACCGATGCTGCTCTCGCCCGCTCGGGCGAGCGCCTA
This sequence comes from Anaerolineae bacterium, assembly GCA_050945695.1. GTDB lineage: Bacteria > Chloroflexota > Anaerolineae > DRVO01 > DRVO01 > Ch71. Next base: position 13,700 of record JBMNTK010000014.1, read on the forward strand.
TTACGTGCTGCTGGTGGCGAGCGCGGTCCTAGTAGGGTTGGCGTTGGTGCAGTCGCGGCGGGGTTACCTGGTGCGCCGGTGGCCGGTGGGCGCCTGTCTGGCCCTGGTGCTTCCGGCCCTGCTGGCTACCCATCTGGTCGTCTTGCACGTATGGCCCGGTTCCTACGCCTGGATGACCGGTGGCGCCGAGCTGCAGGTCCCCTTGCTGATACTCATCCCGGTGACCCTGGCGGCAGCCCGCACCCGACCGCTGGAGGCGGCGCTGGTGGGGCTGGCCTCCTCGGCGGGGGTAGCCCTCTGGTATAGCCACAACCCCCTGACCTTCCTGGAGGGGGCCTACTACGGCCTCCTGGCCAACTACCTGCTCACCCAGCCCTACCGTGGCCGCCTTCACTCGCTCCTGCGCCAGCCGCTCGTGGCCGCCCCAACGGCCGCCCTCCTTACCGGGCCCATCGTGTTTCTGGCCGCTCACTCTATCACCTTCGGGCCCACACTCACCGCTCTGTTCTCGGCCTACAACCAGTCGCTGGTGAATGGGTCCACGCTAGTTCTGCAGGCCGCTCTGGCCGGGCTCGTCATCCAGGGGGCCTACCTCGTTGGCCTCAGCAAGCCCGTCCCGGTCGCCTCCCGGGTGGCGCCCTATGCCCGCAGCCTGAGGGGGCAACTCCTGGCCGCTTACCTCCCCACGGCCGGGCTGGCGCTAGTGGCGGTGCTCACCCTGCTGGTGACCTCCGCCATCTCCAGCGCCACCCGTTGGGCTTTCGACGAGGCCGCCCGTGATGCCAGCAGCGCCGCTCAGCGCCTCTCCCGCGCCCTGGAGCAAGGCCAGGAGACCCTGCGCCTCAGCCTGAGCGATGACGACCTGGCCATTCCCTCCCGCCGCGAGCAGTATCTCGCCCTGTCCCTGCAGCTGCACCGGGACTTCTTCGCCCTGCTCTTGGTTGATGAGGGAGAGGTGCTGGCCGGCGTCACCGCTTCCGGTCAACCGGCAGAGCTGACAGCGCTGGAGCGCGAGGCCTTGGCCACCCTTTCCCCCAATAGCGCGGCCATCACCTCCATGCACCGAGACAGCGAGGGCCCACTCCTCACCCTGATCTCGCCGGAAGGGCCCTCGGGCCGGCTCCTGGGCAGGATGCGACCTTCCCGGAGCCAGGTCTGGCAGGACATCATCGGTGACCTCCAGTGGACGGTGGATGCCGGCAACGGCTTCGTGGTAGACGAGCAGCGCCGCATCCTCGCGCACCCCGACCCGACCTACCTGCTGGCCGTCTGGGACGCCCGCCCCCAGTACGCCCGCGTCTACGCCACGGCCACCGGGGCTGCCTACGATGCCCCCGACAGTGCCGGCGTCCGGCACCTGGTGTACGTCCTGCCGGTGGCCGGCTATCCCTGGCAGGTAGTCATCGAGATTCCCGGCGAGGTCGTGCTCAGCTTGGCGCTGGACCTGGCCTTGCCCAGCCTCCTGCTGACCATCGCCCTGGCTGCCATCGGCACACTTCTGGTTCTGTGGTGGGCCTGGCGCTACTCCCGGCCGCTCATCCGCCTGGCCGCCTCCGCCAGTGAGATCGCCGCCGGCGACCTGACCGTGGCCGTGGAGGTGGGCGGGCACGACGAGATCGGCCATCTGGGCCGGTCCTTCGAGGAAATGCGCCTCTCCTTGCATCGCCGCCTGAGCGACCTGCTCATGCTCCTGGACGTGACCCGGTCAGTCTCGGCCAGCTACGCTTGGTCCTTCCGGCCCATCCTGCGGGCGGCCATCGCCGGCACCCAGGCCGTATCGGCCTGTGTGTGCCTGGATGAGTCCGGCGTCAGCCAGCCCGTTGCCCGCGAGGGCGACTTCGACTCCTGGGCAGATATCCTCCCAGGAATGCAGCACATCGCCCGGGAAGCTCGGCGCCAACGCCGCCCCATCCCCGTTCGCAGCGTGGCCCGCTACTTCCGGGGTGTCTCCGGCGCCCCCTTGGCCGGAGATGTCCGCTCGGCCGTGGCGGTTCCCCTAGCGGCCGGAGACAGGGATGTAGGCATCATGTGGGTCCTCTACCCCGATCGCCACTTCGAGGAACAGGACAGCCGACTGCTGACCACCCTCGGCGCCCAGGCGGCCGTGGTGTACGAGAACAGCCGACTCCTGACCGAGGCCCAGAGCGAGCGGGGCCGCCTACGGGCCATCCTGGCCAGCACGTCCGATCCCATCCTGGTGGCAGACCAGGAAGGCCGGCTGGTGCTCACCAATCCCGCTGCCGAACGGGTCTTAGGGCTGGAAGGGGCACTTAACAAGCGCGTCTCGGCACGGGACACCGTGCGCGATCCGTCGCTGCGCATGCTACTTCATATGCCCCTTCGCCAGTCGTGCATCACCCGTGAGCTCCATCTGGATAGCGGCATTACCCTCTCCGCGGCCGTCTCCCCTATCGCTCTGGACGACGGTGGAAACGGGGGGCGGGTCATAGTCATGCGAGACGTGACCGAGCTCAAGCAACGGGAACGGGCGCAGGCGGACTTCGTGGCCAACCTGTCGCGCGATATCCGCACTCCGCTCACCTTCCTGCGCGGCTATGCCAACATGATCCCGCGCGTGGGCGACATCAACCCGCAACAGCAGGACTTCGTGGACCGCATCCTGCGCAATGTGGACCTGGTCTCCGGGATGCTCGATAGCCTGGTAGACCTCAATACCATCGAGCTCGGCGAGGGGGCCCAGCTAGAGCGCTGCAGCGTGGCCGGAGCCATCGAAGCGGCCCTGGCGTCCCTGAAGCTGGAGATCGAGCGGCGTGAGCACAACGTCCGCCTGTCGCTGCCCCCCAGCCCGCCCCTGGTGGAGGCCGACCGCAACCTCCTAATCCGTGCTATCACCGCCCTCATTGACAACGCGGTGAAGTACACCAGCAAGGGCGGCACCATCGGCATTCAGGTCCTCCACGAGGATGGGGGAGTACTGGTGACCGTCACTGACACCGGGATCGGCATAGCCCCCGCCGACCAGATGCGCATCTTCGACCGGTTCTACCGGGTGGATCGCTCCGAGGTGCGGGCGGTGCCGGGCTACGGCCTGGGCCTGCCTATCGTCAAGGCCGTCGCCGACTGGCACGGTGGCCGGGTCTGGGTGGAGAGCGAGCCAGGTCGAGGCAGCCGCTTCTGCCTGTGGCTGCCCCGCCACGAAGTGCCGGTGAGGGTCTAGCGTCTCATCGCCGGGGGCGCAGCCAACCTGACTTCCATCCAGCGCCAATTCGCTCCGCCAGATGGAAGACTTCCCTGCGAAGGGAAGGGGAGCCAGACACCCCTCCCTTCGCAGGGGAGGGGTCGGGGGAGGGGTTCTTCCCTGGGCCGGGGATGAGGGCGCCACCGCACTGGAGCCCCTGGGAGGAAAGCGAAATGAGCTTGCAGATCGGCATTGTGGGACTGCCCAACGTGGGCAAGAGCACGCTCTTCAACGCCCTCACCCGGGCCGGGGCGCCGGTGGCCCCCTACCCCTTCACCACCATCGACCCCAACGTGGGGGTGGTTGCCCTCCAGGACGAGCGCCTGGACTGGTTGGCAGCGCACATCCAGCCGGAACGGGTGGTGCCAGCCACGGTGGAGTTCGTGGATATTGCCGGGCTGGTACGCGGCGCCCACCGAGGGGAGGGGCTGGGCAACCAGTTCCTGCACCACATCCGCAACGTGGACGCCGTGGCCTTGGTCGCGCGAGGCTTCCTGGATGCCGACATCCCCCACGTCTCCGAGACCATCAATCCCGTCCAGGATATCGAGACGGTAGACACCGAACTCATTCTGGCCGACCTAGCCACCGTGGAGCGCCGGCTGGAGCGTACCCGCTCCGAGGCCAAAGCAAGGCCCAGGGACTACGCCGGCCAGATCGAGTTCCTGGAACGGCTCCATGCCCACCTTAACGCCGGCCACAAAGCCCGGTCGCTACCCAGAACCGAAGAGGAAGAGGCGCTCTTGGGTGAGCTGTTCCTGCTCACCGAGAAGCCCCGCATGTACGTGGTCAACGTGGGCGAAGACCAGCTCACCCAGGTGGAAGAGATACTGGCGCCCGTTCGCGAACTGGCCCAGGAGGAAGGGGCGCCGGTGGTCGCCATCTGTGCCCGGCTGGAGGCCGACCTGACCGATTGGAGCGAACAGGAGGCGCAGGAGTATCGCCGAGACCTGGGGCTCAGCGAGTCGGGCCTGCAGACTGTCGTGCGCACCGCCTTCGATCTGCTGGACCTGATCACCTTCTTCACCACCGTAGGCGGCCACGAGGTCCGGGCCTGGGAGATCGAGCGAGGCACCGCGGTGGTGAAAGCGGCGGGCAAGATCCACAGCGACATGGAGCGGGGCTTCATCCGCGCCGAGGTGATCGCCTTCGAGGACCTCCAGGCAGCCGGATCGGTGGCGGCGGCTCGGGAGCGCGGGCTGCTTCGAGTCGAGGGACGCGACTACCTCGTCCAGGACGGGGACGTCATCCAGATCCGCTTCAACGTCTAGGCTGCCGGCCGCCCTTAGCGGGCGAAACCCGTCAGTGTGTCTACATGAAGTAGTGTCTCAGCAGGTCGAGGCGGCCCTTGAAGATGAGTCGCTTGCCGGAATAGCGCATGACCTCTCGGATGCGCTCCCGATAGGCGGGCCGGTAGCAGTGGATGGTGCAGTGCTTGCAGTCCGGCTTCGGGTCCTGGGGACAGCGCCTTAGCCGTTCCTCGGCGTAGGCCAACAGGTCTGCACACTCGGGGCAGAGCGTCCCTTTAGCGGTGTGATGCTTGCCCTGACAGTAGATACCGATGAACTGCTCCACGATGTAACGGTCTTTCTCTTTGCCTTTCACCTTACGCTCACTCTTGGTTGACTCTGCCACCGGGCAGTACGCATGCGGTTACTCTAATCATACCGAACCGGTCAGGCAAACCGGTTCCTTGCCGGCGAGTGGCCCCACGCAAAGGCGCCAAGGCGCAAAAGGGGATGGTACAGAGGACTTCGCGCCTTTGCGCCTTTGCGTGAGGCCACCCTCCCTGCATCCGTTGACGCCCCCGGAAACCGGCTCTACACTCCTTGTACCGGGCCTGCGGCCCGGTAGCCACGGGGGAAGAAATGGGAAACACGCGCGAGTTCGACCTGCTGGTAGCAGGAGAGATCAACGTTGACCTCATCCTGACCGGCGAGACGGTACGGCCGGAGTTCGGCCGCGAGAAGCTGGTGACCGATGCCACCCTGGCCATGGGCTCCTCTTCGGTCATCGTGGCCTGTGGTGCCGCCCGGTTGGGGCTGAAGGTCGCCTTCGTGGGCAAGGTGGGCAAGGACACCTTCGGTGACTTCATGCTGCAGGGCCTGGAGCGCTGCGGGGTGGATACGCAGGCCGTCTACCGGGTGGACGAGCCCAAGACCGGCATCACCGTCAGCCTCTCCGAGCCGCGAGACCGAGCCATGCTCACCTACGCCGGCGCTATCCCCGAGCTCCGGGCCACCGAGGTGCTCGACGAGCATCTACGCTCCGCCCGCCACCTCCACGTCAGCTCTGCCTTCCTGCAAACGAACCTCCGGCCTGACCTGGAAGCGCTCTTCGCCCGCGCCCACCGCCTGGGTTGCACCACCTCCCTCGATACCGGGTGGGACCCGGAGGAGCGCTGGAATGGAGATGTCTCCCGGGCCCTGAGCGAAGTGGACGTGTTCATGCCCAACGAAGAGGAAGCTCCGCGCATCGCCGGCGCGCCCACCCCTGAGGAGGCGCTGGCGGTGCTGGCTGCCAGAGTACCGCTGGTGGCCGTCAAGCTGGGGGCCCGCGGAGCCATCGCCGCGTCTGGATCGAGACGCGCGGCTTGCCCGCCCTATCCGGTAAAGGTGGTGGATACCACTGGGGCCGGCGATTCCTTCGACGCCGGGTTGATCTACGGCTTCCTTCATGGCTGGGACTTGGAGCGGAGCCTGCGCCTGGGCTGCGCCTGTGGCGCCCTCTCCACCCGGGCTGCAGGTGGCACCGCGGCCCAGCCCACCCTGGAAGAGGCATTGGCACTGATGGGCTAGACCAGAGCCGAGGTGAGCCCAGCAGCTCTCCCCGAGGGAACCCTGCGGATCTCATCTGGGGTCTGGTCTCGGCAGTACGAGCGACACTCACCGACTAGGCCATGGCGGCAGAGAGGAGGGCAACGGTGCTGAGTGGACCAAAACGCGAGACACGGCTGGAGTACCTGAGACCAGATGAGATCCTGGCCGAAAGGAGCCGGAACCCCCTGGTCCTCCTTCCCACCGGATCCATCGAATGGCACGGGCCGCACCTGCCACTGGGGGTGGACGTCATCTTGGCCTACGAGGTGGCGATCCGGCTGTCCAGAGAGGTAGGCGGGGTGGTTCACCCCTGCATCTTCTGCGGCACCGAGCGGGAACGCCGTCCTCAGATGCTGCGGGACATCGGCTTCGCCGGCGATGAGTGGATAGTGGGCATGGATTTCCCCGCCAACCGCCTTCCCAGCCTCTACTACCCCGAGGAGATCTTCGCCCTGATGGTGCGCGAGGCCCTTACCCGCCTGGTTGACCTCGGCTACCGCCTGATCGTGATCGTCAACGGGCACGGGGCGGAGAACCAGATCGCCACCCTCCAACGGCTGGCCGCCCTCTTCACCGCCGACTCGCCGGCCCGGGTAGAGGTCATCCTGCCCTTCCCGGAAGAAGACGATACCACCGGCGCCCCTGCTGCCGCCGGCCACGCCGACATCTACGAGACCTCCGCCATGCTGGCGCTGCATCCAGACCGGGTGGACCTGGACCGGCTGCCCGCCCTGGACCACCCCCTGCGTAACGTAGACTGGGCGGTGGTGGACGGCCCCACGTTCTCCGGCCACCCCACTCCCCAGCACACCGTGCGGCCGGAGTACGACCCCCGCTACGCCAACCACGAGGCAGGCACCGTCTTCCTGGACGAGATCGTTGCCGCTATGGCGGAGCGGGTGCGCCAGATCCTACAGCAGATCAAGGCGGAGAATGCCAGAAACGGCTGAGGCCAGCTCACCGGGGAATCCCTGCCGCTTGCCGACAGGGAATGGCCGGGTCATACTGGTGTTATGACAACTTGTAGTGCGTCTGGGTGCGGCCCGGGCAACTGTGGGGGCTGCGAGCCCCGCGGGCGATACGAGCACCTCAACTGCCTGGTCGCCACTCCAGAGGGAGAATGGTGGGAGTGTGACTGCGGCCGCCCGCTGGCGGAGCCGTCCTCGCCGGCCAGCGTCGCCTGCGCATGCGGCCAGGTCTGGCGCTTCGATTACTGGCCCCTGCCCCACAGTGACGGCGCAGAGACCACCGCCCTAGAGCCTCGCCGCGCGTAGGCCATCACTCGAGAAACAAGGAGCCGGGGGAGTGTTCCCCCGGCTCCGGTAGTTCTCTAGCCCTCTGTGGCCGCGGTTCCCTCTGGCTCCGGTTGGCCTTCGGTTTCCGTCTCGGCCGGTGGGGTTTCGCCCTCAACTTCCGCTTCCACGGCCGCCTCTTCCTCCGGGACCTCGATCGGCTCTTCCGGGCGCTCCCGGTAAGCCTGGATCTGGTAGACCCGCGCCGATGGGTCCCCATTGGTGGCCGTCACGGTGAGCCGGAGCTTGGAGACGTGGATGGGCGGGAATTCGTGCCGGCGTCGCCGGTGGTGGTTGTTGGTCTCCCGGACGATAGGCTCCCACTCACCCTGGTCATTGAGGTAGGAGATGGTGTAGTCGCGCACGCACTCGGGTGCGGGGCCGAAGGACACCAGCTTGTCGAGGTTGGTGTCGAAGGTGAGGTAGATGGTATCCACCTCCGGCCGACCATCCAGCTCGATCTCCAGGCTCTGCGGCAGCCGAGCACCGGGGTCGCTGATCCACAGCTCCGGGCCCCGCTCCGGGCGGGCCCCTCCGCTCACCACGTTGGCACCCCGATAGGGGTAGGACTTGGGGGCGATGCGGAAGGTGTGGCAGCCCTGGCGCGAGAGCCACAGCTTACGGAAGTCCATGTACTCACTGCGCAGGGCACCGGGGATAGAGTCCTCCACCATCCCCCACTTCACCTTACGGTTCTCATCTAGCTTGATCCAGTAGCAGCCCCCGGGCTCCACCGTGGTCTCGAAGGGGAAGGTCACCCACACTTGCCGCTTGGGCGGTAGCATGGCCACCGCCACAGCAATGGGGTCGGTGGAGGAGAAGTCATTGAGGTGTTCGGCCCGGTAGAGACTGGCCCGTACCTCCACGTCCTCCTTGGCCTCCGACTCCAGCCAAACCGACACGCGCTCCAGGTAGGGCTCGGAGACGGTGAACATCTGCGCCCGGGCCGAGTCCAGCGTCTGCATACGGTCGAACCGGGTCATCTCTAGGGGCCCATAGTGCGACGTCTCGGTAACGGTGGCCCCCAGCAAGAGATCGCCCTTGTCCCGATTGCGCACCCCGGGGATGTAGCAGTCATCCCTGAGTAGGGTCTGCTGCAGCTCCTCGATGTGGGCAGTGGCCACGTCCCTGGGCAGACACTCGTGCTGAACGCACAACCAGGCCGCCGTGCCCACGGCTTGTCCCTCCACCGCGCAGGTGCCCATCACCCGGGCAGAGGAGAAGGCCATGTGGGTAGCGCTGATGTTGCGCCCGGCCAGGAAGAGGTTGGGCACGTCCTTGGAGTACAGGCAGCGCAAGGGGATCGGGTAGGGTGCAGGCGGGTAGATCTGGATGCAGGCCATCTCCCGGGCCTTGAGGCCGTCAGCGGGGTGGGTATCCATGGGCCAGCCGCCGTAAGCCACCGCATCGGGGAACTGGGGCCGCTCTTCGATGTCCATCTGGGTGAGGACGTAGTCCCCCATGAACCGGCGGGACTCGCGCTTGCCCACCACTGTGCCCACCCAGTCCAGCTCTAGGTTGTCGGCCTGGTGAGAGCCGTGGTTCTTGATGTGGTCCCAGATGCCGTAGACCATCTTGAGCAGCTCGTCGCGGATGAGCTCGTTGTCGGCGATGGTGTCCTGCTTGCCGCCCCACTCGATCCACCAGTAGCCGGCGGTGATGTTGTCGTGTTCGCGATGGGGGATGTCCTCGTCCCTAGGGTAGTCGTAGGCCCAGGACGGTGGGGTGAACTTGACCGGATGCCCCACGTCGCGGGCACTAAACATGAGGGTGCTGCCCAGCACCTGCTCATCGCCGCGGATGGGTGCCAGGGACTCGCGCCGGTCGCGGGGCTGGTCCAGCTTGCCCTCACGCCCGTAGCGGAACTCGGCCCCGGCCTGGGCGGCGATGGATCCGTCGCCGCTGGCATCCACGAAGACTCGGGCATGGAGGAGGTATTCGGCCTCGGTGCTCGTCTGGATGCAGCGAACGGAGCGGATGGCGCCCGTCGCTTCGTCCATCACCGGCTCGAGGGCGCGGGTGTTGAGAAACAGCACCAGGTTGGGCTCCCGCGTCACCCACTCCGCAAGCAGCCAGTCCCAGTTGGGGCGGGGCTCGCCGTTGACGGGGAAGGGAGTGGAGGAGCGGAAACGGTCCTCGATGAGCAGCTCCTCGATGATGCCGGTTTCCCGGGCAAACGGATTGCGGCCCCCGGCCGAGGCTCCAGTCACACTCACCCGGATCTCATTGGAGGAGTTGCCCCCAAGGACGGGGCGGTCCTGAATGAGCCCGGTATAGGCCCCGTGGCGGGCTGCCGCGATGGCGGCACACACCCCCGCCAGGCCCCCGCCGATGACTATGACGTCGAAAGTCTCTTCCACCACTTCCTTCGGCATGCTCACTTCCTTCGTCCGGCTAAAGAGTTCAAGAGTACGGAATCGCCGTGGCTATCGCCTCCGTCCCCAGCTGCTCTCGGACAGGACGCAGGAGGCGCTGGCGGCAATGAGGATGGCCCGGCTCCGGGCCTCATCGCCGTCGTCCGATCAGATCCTCTACCCTGGCCCAGTTATCCTCCCCCAGGCCGGCCAGCTGAGCCACTCGCTTGGCCCAACCCAGGTTGCCCACACCGGTGTTGCAGTGGGCATCGCTGCCCAGGGTGAACCGGGCCCCACTCTCGGCCACTATCGCCACCACCCGGGCATAGGCCTCAGCGAGCTGCATAGGGTGGTACTGTGGCCACCACCACCAGACCCCGTTGTTGATCTCGAAGGCGGTGCCGTGCTCGGCCAGGTTGGCGCCCCACTCCCGCAAGGCGGCCTCAGGCAGATCTTCCAGGGTGATGTCTAGCCCAAAACGGCCCAAGGTAAAGGGGTGGGCCACTACGTCTACCCAGTCGTGGGCAGCCAGACGGTTGTAGAGCTGGAAGGCCCCCGCGAGCTGCCGGTCCGGGTCCGCCGGTGCCGACACGGCCAGCCCGGCCGTGATCCAGCTCACGTCCACCAGGCACAGCTCCAGCCCCTCCAAGTCCGCTTCGGAGACGGAGAGCGTGCCCTCCACGTCGGTGGCGGTGGCCTCGACGGCCATGATCACCCGGAGCCCCGCCCACGCCCGCACCTGCGCCACCTCCTCCAGCCTGGCTCGCAGCCGCTCCCGGTCACCAAAGCGCGGGTGATCGGGCGGGAACAGGTGGTCGGCTATGGCGATGGCGTCCAACTGGGCCGCCTCGGCCGCGCGGACGTTCTCCTCCAGGTTACCCCGCCCGTCGGAGTAGCTGGTATGGGTGTGCAGGTCCGAGTTCTCTACCCGAATCAACGGGGTACACCTCCCGCCCGCGGCAGAGGCCGATGCTACCCTGCCAGTGGCCGTCGGGCGCCCCTTGAGCCGCCCGTGGCCGCCTCCTGGTGTTCCTCCTCGCGCGGGCGGCTCGATGATACATCGCAGCGCATGGGGCGGCAAAGCCCCCCGTGAGGTGGCTGATCACGAAGGGACATCGCGGCTCCACCATCCGTCCATCGGTTCTCCACATTCCTGCGCTACTCTGAAGCCATAGGTACGGGGGAACCGTTCCCCCCAAGTTCGAGAAAGGGGAGACAGATGAGAAAGGCTCTGGCAGCTTTGGCAATAGCTTCAGTCCTGGCGCTCACGGTAGGTGGCGCGCTGGTAGTATCAGCCCAAGGGCCCAGGGGCGGCGGTTTCGGCCGGGGCATGATGGGGAGGCATCATGGCGTCGGGCTCGGGCGCGGGGTCATGCACGATGTCATGACCGAGAGCCTGGCCGAGGTGCTGGGGATGGACGTGGCGGCCTTCGCAGCCATCCGCGAGTCGGGCCTGACCTTCTGGCAGATAGCCGAGGGCCAAGGCTTCACCGCCGAGGAGATCCCCGCGCTGATGGAGCAGGCCCGTGAGCTCGCCCTGGAGAAGGCGGTGGCGCAGGGTCTTCTGACCCAGGAAGAGGCAGACTGGATGGCTCAGCGCCATCAGGGCCGGTGGGGTGCCGGGGTCGGTTGCCCGCACCTGGGCAACGGCGGGCGCTTGAGCCCTTCCAACACCATCTGAACGAGGACCGGCTAGGCGTTATCTGGGGCTCCTGGGGCCACCCTGGGAGCCCCGTCGCGGAATGATAGGGAGGAACAGGATGTGGTGGCACAGGATGCCTGGGGTCGGCTTTGGCTGGCTCGGGGGACTGGGCATGTTGTTTGGTAACCTGCTGTTTCTGGGTCTGTTGGTGCTAGTGGTCGTCTGGCTTGCCCGTTCGCTGGGCCAAGGTCCAAGGCAGACCGGGCAGCAGGACCTGATCAGTGGACGCCCCACCCCCTTGGACATCGTTAGGGAGCGCTATGCCCGGGGCGAGATCACCCGGGAGGAGTTCGAGCGCCTTAGGGAGGATCTACAGGGTTGAGGGGGTGGGATGCCCTCTCCCTCCTAGCCGCGGGGCACCTCTGGGACACCATGAAGGCCTGGCTGCATGAGCCAGGCCTTCGCTCCCTAGCATTCCGGCCACCACTGCCCCGTCAGTGCCACGCCGCCTCGGCCACCATGGCGGCAAACAGCACCAACAGGTACGGGCTCGAGAGCTTGAACAGCAGCCGCGCCAACCGGGGCGTGGGCCGCCAGGCCAGGGCCACGTTGCCCCCCACCAGGACCAACCCGGAGACCAGCGCCACCGCCAGATACAGCTGCCCCATCCCCGCAACAGGGATAAGCACCAGGGACCCAGCCAGGGCCAATACCGCCGTGCACGCCAGGCACCGGGTGGCCTTGCTCACGTCCACCACGGCCGGCAGCATGGGCACGCCGGCCCGACGGTAGTCGTCGGCGTAGAAGAGGGCCAGCGTCCAGATGTGGCTCGGGATCCACAGCACCACCAGCGCCGCCATCAGGATGGGCGTCAACTCCAGTCGGCCGGTGGCGGCCACCCAGCCGAAGGCCGCCGGCGCCCCTCCGCTCAGGCTGCCCCAGAGGACACCCCAGCGGCTGCGCGGCTTGGCCAGCAGTATGTACACCACCAGGTAGTCCACCTGGCCCAGGAGCATCAGCCCCAGCGCGAGGGGCCCCAAGGTGGCCGAGAGCACCAGGGACACGGCCATGAGGCCCAGGCCCAACCACAGCGCCCGCTCCGGCGGGTGGATCTGCCCGGCAGGGAGGGGCCGGAGCCGGGTACGGGTCATGGCAGCGTCCAGGTCCCTCTCCAGGTAGCAGGAAACGGCATTGGCGCCGCCGCTCCCCGTCGTCCCAGCCACCAGCACTACCACCAGCGGCCAGAGGCGAACGTCTCCCTTGCTGGCCACCAGAAACGCCGCCAAGCCCACGAAGACCAGCAGGGCCACCGAGGCCGGCTTGCACAGGGTCGCGTACGCGATCAGCGTCGGCAGCGTGCCTGCGGCAAGCCCTCGGCGGACCGGCTCAGCCCTGGCGGCATTCGCGTCCCAGTCCACCATGCCTCCAGACCTACGAGCGGACCGGCGTCTGGGCCCGGCCGAAGCGCCGCTCCACCCAGCTTTCCGGCAGAACCAGGCTCAGGATGTTGGGCAGCCCCAGCGTCCACAGGAGGTTGGCCAGAAAGGCCAGGAACCCTATCCCGGCCACTACCGCGCCAATCGCGGCCAGAATCATGTAGCCACGGAACTCGCCCCCGAAGTAGAGCATCCGGCGCAGCATTCCCTGGGCGCCGGCGGTGCCCATGGCTGTGGTCATGAGCAGGGTGCCGCCAGTCCACGCCCAGAAATGGAGGTTGGTGAGAGTCCGGCTGCGGGCCTCGAGGTTGGTCAGCATGGGCAAGAGGGCGTAGACCACGGCAAACAGCAGGTTGCCCAGGCCCACCATGAGAAGCACGTGGGCGTGCGGGTTCACCACCCATTGGGTATTGTGGAGCACCACGTTCAGCCCCACGTTAGCCTGGATCAGCCCGGCAGTGCCCCCGGCGGCGAAGCCGAAGATCGAGCCCAGGATGAACTTCAGGGGCGCCGACATCTTCACCGGGCGGGCCAGCCAGATGGTCATCAGGACAGCGAAGATGGTCAGTCCCATGGTGAAGAACTCGCCCCAGGTCACGAACTGGCCCGACAGCAGCCTGAGGAACCCGGGCTGGGGCCGGTCGGCCAGGAGGTGGTGGCTCCAGACAAACATGGACACTAGGAGGTCGGCGAGGATCACGGTGCGCACCACCGACTCTCCGAAGAGCTTGCGGCCGGCCAACAGGGGCACAAGCAGGTACCAGGTGCCGGCGGTGTACATGAGGACGTTGCCGTCGGCCACCATGTCCAGCCCCCACCAGAACCAGTTCTTGTAGATGAGCGGGTCAATGGAGGCCGGGTTGAGGGGGTTGCCTAGGAGCGCTGCCAGACCGTAGACCAGAATGAGCGCCCCGGCGGAGAGGATGACCACGGCGTTGATGGCAGTGTCAATGGAGCCTCGCCCCACCGCCACGATGAACACCGGCATCTCCTCATAGTCAGGTATGTCGGCAGCCTCGGCCGGGCGGAAGCGGCGCCGCAGCCGGGTGATGCCGAAGGCCGAGGAGAGGAACTGGCCGAAGGTGAACGAGTGGGGATTGCTCTTGCTGAGCACGGTGGAGAACAGGTTGAAGCCAAAGAGGAGGATGTTGATCATCACGGCCGCCATGGCGGTCACGAACACCACGCTGGCCCCCAGGGGCACCCGGTCATAGCTCACCGGCAGGGGCCAGTAGAGGGTGTAGAGGCTGTTGAACACCCCAAAGAACCCTGAGCCCCAGGCCAGGAACACCCCACCCGCCTGGAGAAAGAAGTTCACGGGGACGAGCCGCGGGTACTTGATCGGCTTACCCACTAGCTTGGGCACCAGGTAGTAGAAGGCACCCATGACCGCCATGTAAGCAAAGCCATAGATGCCCACCACCGGGTGGACGGTGAGCATACCAAAGTAGAGGTCAGTGGACGTCAGCTCAGCGCCACCCGGCCGAACACCGGACAGCGCTTCCTCCACTGGATCGAGGACGCCCGGCGCGGCTTGATGCGTGCGCATCAGGGTCCCCTCGAAGCCGGACATAGCCAGGAAGACCAACCCCACCACGGCAAAGCGCAGAGTCCATTTCTCCAGCCAGCCGATCCTGATCATCTTGCGCCCCCTATCCCGTCACCACGATGGCGTCGTCCAAGAATGTCTCCGGGTGGCGAGGCCCCGAGTACTCAGTGGAGCGCACGTCATAGACACCGGGCTCGTCGAATCGCCACATGATGCGGTTCTCGTGGCCGGGCATCACCTGCATCTGCAGGATCATGCGGCCGTCCTGGCGGAACACCCCGAAGCCGTAGGTGACATCCCCGGAGGTGGCGATGAACTCGACGTACTCGCCGACGCGGATCTGTGTCGCCTCTGGCGAAAGCTCCACGCGGTAGTCGGCGAAGTGCGCTGTCACCTGTCGGTCGGGTTGGGGGCGGTCCCACAGCATCCATCGCTGCCAGGGCACCACGGGAGAGAGGGTGAGGGCATTGAAGCTCAGGAAGACGAGGATCAGAAAGCCGAACCAGAGGCGCTCGCTGCGTTCCATGCCTAGTCCTCCTTGGCCCTTACCCGAGAGGCGAACCAGAACATGAAGCCAGCCATCACTAGGACCAGCAGCACGTAGAGAAGCCAGATCAGCTCTGTGACATACATACGACTCCTCCATACGATGGTAAACCAAGGGGCGGGTGGGGTATTAGGCGGGTCACGCCTGCGCACCTTGGGGCGCTGCCTGAACCAAACGACAAGCGGCAGCACTCTACCATCGGAGTCAAGTTCCCTCAAGCCCGCTGAGGGTGTTTGCGGTGCCGATTAGGGTTCCTGCCGGGGGCTGAACCCCCTGGCTACCTAGGCGAAGCCGGCCCTACGGCCGGCCAACGCGGCGCGACGGTGATGTCCGGGTAGGGGCAGGCCACTGCGCCTGCCCCAGGGGGGCGGACAGGGTCGTCCGCCCCTACAGGAATCCGCAGGGGTCTCGGCGGTGACAGATACCGGGGTAGGGGCGGTGCGGAGGGCTTCAGCCTGGAGTCCCGCCCCTATCCCTCACAGGAGCATCCGCGGGCTTTGCCTAGGCACGGTCTGAGGAGAACCCCTCCCCCGGCCAGCGCCATTTGGCATGGCCAAATAGCCGTCTCCCCTGAGCGGGGAGGGGTGTCCGGCCCCCTTCCCTGCGAGGGAAGGGGGTTGGGGGGTTGGGTTACATCCAGCCCATCGGACGCCTGGATGGGGGCAGGCGCAGTGGCCTGCCCCTACCTGGACTCATCCGATCGCCTACTGGACCCGGAAAGCCTGTGTGCGTTCTGTTCCTGAAGGGAGATCAGCAACTAGCGAGCGCCGGTACGAGGTTGACTGGCTCAGGGTCCTGGTAATGCCGGCCATCTACGTCTACCACACGACCCGCTTGTTCGACGTGGAGAGATGGCACCTCATCGGCCTGGTTTCCTTCCCACTGATTCTGGGCCTGTACGAGGTGCTGGTGCGACCCTTCAACCCGGTGCGCTTCCGGTTCGGCATGCGACCGCGCCGACCGGCAACGACAACTTGAGGGAAACGGGGGGTGAGAGGGACGCCTCTCACCCCCCATCCGTCCGCGCTACTTGAGCACCAGGGGCACTAACAGCGTCTCGCCCAGGGCATTCACCACTCTGTTCGTGGTGATGGGAGCATTGTCGTCGAAGGCGATCACGGCCTGGTTGGCCACCGTGGCCCCGGCGGCCAGGCCAGCCCGAGGCCGCACCCTGAAGGCGACGTGTCCCTCGCCCCGGCCAGTGCCGTCATTGGGCGGCAGGAACCCGGCCAGAGGGTCAGTCGGAGGGGCCCCGGTAGCCGGATCGAGGGTGCGTAGCGACCAGCGCAGCCGGCCCGTGGCCTGGTCGAACTCGACCTTTACCTCCACCCACCAGGATGCGCTCACTCCCGGGCGATGATCCGAGACGAGCACCTTGGTCGAGTAGGGCACCGACCCCGGCAGGGCGATGATCCGGTTGCCCCAGGCCACCTCGGTAACCTGCAGGGTGGACCAGTCGAGGTCGCTGTCCAAGTGGTCGGTGATGACCACTTCCTGGGCGGGGGCAGTGGCCGAGGACTGGTTCTCAAAGTACACGTGGTAACCGATGTCCGATTGAGGGCTGATCATCGCGGCCGGGCCGGTGCCCACTGGCCCCAACTTCTCATTGGGGTCGAAGGACGCTACCACCCGAGAGGCGCCCCAGCCCACGGTGCCTAGGCCCGGTCCCCCAACCCCGGGCGGCATCCCCAGGGAAGGCAGGCCGAACGCGGTCGTGCCCCCGTCGCACTCCTGCAGCCCCAGAAATCCCTTGTCCCCCAGTTCGTCGGGCTCGTCCCGCAGCCCCCACCTACGGTCCGGGTTGGCGTCTTCCTGGCAGGGACCCCCTCCGAGGGCTCGGATGGAGTTGATGGCCCAGTAGATGGGCCCTGCATGGACGCCGACGATCCCGCTGGTTGGCCGGCACTCCCTCACGAACCAGTTTTCATCGCCCACCGGCGCCAACCGGCTCCAGATCGAGCCCCAGCCGTTGAAGACTTCCACCTTATCGGCATCGGTGGACCGCAGCCCGTCCTCGCGCGGGTACTTGGCCATGTCCAGCGCCGTGATCCGGCGCACCTGCATGCCGTAGTCTTCCTGCAAGGTCCGACCGGCTATGCCGGCGGCGTGGGAGCCGAAGCTATGCCCGATGACGTGCGTGGTGCTGAGGTTGATGCGGCCGCTGTTGTCGTGCAGCCAGCGGGCCACGGCCCGGCCGTAGTCATCCACATTGGCGGCGGACGCGAGGTAGTTGAAGGGCCAGCCCCATCCCCGCATGAAGTTCCCGGCGTCCACGATCACCACGTTGTACTCCCCGGGATGGCAGTGGTTGTACGCATCCGCCAGCTCATTGGCCCAAGTGGCTGGGTCGTTGCGCCAGGCGTCACCGCCATTATGCCAGCCATGCAAGATGATCTTGGTGGGCTTGGAAGGGTCAAGACCACTCGTGTCCTCCGACGACCCACCCATGGCGTCAACCACCCAGAAGGTGACACCGTCCAGCGCCTGCTGGCCGAGGAGGGCGGCGGGGGCGACGCCGGTCAGTGAGGCCGCCACCTGAATGCGGATGACCTCGAAGAGCACCTGCGCGTCGTGGATGTACAGCCCCGCGTCGCTGCCGCGGGTCGCCTCGGCCAGTAGGGCGTTGTGGTAGGTGCCATAGGTGGGTCCGAAGTGAGCGATGAGGGCGTCGCGCAGGGGCGCCCAATCGCTATCGCTCCAGCCGTCGGGGCGCATCCGCCTGGCGGCCGCGGTCAGGTCTAGCGGGGCATCCGGATCGGTGATGGTCTCCAGCCGGAAGTCGGCCCGCTGAACGCTGAACGGAGCCTGGCAGTATACAGGTATGCGGTTGGTAGCGCCCGGTGGCAGGGTGCCGGCCGTCCCCTCGTGGTTGATCCCCAGCATCTGCAGAGGCCCTTCTCGGAAGTCCTGCTCCTCTGACAGACGCAGGCCCACCCCCGGCGAGGCGCTAAGCACGAGCAACGGCGCTGGGATGGGCGCCTGTCCGGTATTGGTGTACTCCACCCACAGGACGTACGGGCGGCCGGGGCGAATGCTGTCCGGCGTGATCAGTGAAGCTCTGAAGTGGGCTGACTGGGACGCCTGCAGCAGCGTCAGCTCGTATTCGCCAGTGGATGGGCCCAGGGCGCCATGGAAGCCTTCGTTGACCAGGAGCGTGTAGGCGCCGGTGTCGCGGAGTGGAATCACCAGCTCGGCCGTCACTGGATCGAAGCTCGACCCGACTAGCTCTCCCCGAGGCCCGTAGACCCTGATCTGGGGCCATATGGTGCCTGCGGTGCGGCTGGCTCGGAGGGCTACGGTGTTGCCGGCGGTGCCGGTGAAGCGGTAAGTGTCCATTTCGCCGGGGGAAACTGCCCCCGCCACCGTCTGCCCCACCTCCAAGGCGATCGCCCCGGCGGGGTCGTTCAGGCGCTGAAGGTAGAGGTCGTAGCCTCCGGTAAAGCTACCCTGGAACCCATCGGAAACGAGGAGGGTGTAGGTGCCGGTGACAGGCGTGGTAGCCAGTACCTCTGCGTAGGCGACATCGCCCTCAGCGGCAACGAGGACCCCGTCGGGCCCGTAGAGTTCGATCCGGGGCCACAGGTCGCCCGACGGACGAGCGGCCGCGGCGATCACCACATCGCCAGCCCGAGCGGCAAAGGTGTAGGCATCCATCTCAGCAGGGGCGGAGATGGCCCCGGCGGAGAGCTTCCCGAAGGCAGCCACAATCGCCCCTCCAGGCCCGTTGAGGCGCTGAAGGTGAAGGTTGTAGCTGCCGGTAAGGGTGCCGTTGAAGCCGTCCTTGACCTCCACCCGATAGCTGCCCGCCACAGGCAGCGTAGCGGTGATCCGTACGTGCGCAGGTCTACCGTCTGTGACCAGCAGCTCCCCCTCTGGCCCGTACAAGGCCAGGTCTGGCCACAGATCGCCGGAGACTGTAGTGGCGGCAAGCAAGATCACGTCGCCTGCCTTCCCGGCGAAGGTGTAAGCCTTCACCGCACCGGGGGCAATGGTGCCGCTGATCGTCTGGCCAAAGCCGATGGTGGGGCCTTGAGCACGAGCGATGGGAGGTGCAGCCAGGGCGGCAACGAGGACCGCGGACAATACGACAATGCGGACGACGATGTCTCTCATATGCACCCCCTACGCACGCAGGGAGACGTGAGGGAGAGGGCAACGGCGGGCTGAGCGTAGGGCGCGGGACGGGCTCCGTCAAGGTGCTTGCGCCCATATGAGAGGTAACCCTGGGCGAGAGTGCCCCTCTCGCCCAGGGTCGGCGACCTAAGGACTAGAGTTCGCCCGAGAAGATCTCGTCGGCCCAGGCACGGATGGCTACCCAATCCCGGAAGTCGCCTTCGGGGATGCCGATGAGCTGCAGGGCCAAGTGACCGGGCAAGGGGAGGGGGCCGAGCTTGCCGGTGAAGAACGCCTCCTGGCTCGGGGTAACCAGTTCGCGCACCGGGTAGAGGTAGGCACTGCGTTCGTTCCGGCTGGCGGGGGTGTCGTCCCGGTTGAGGAGGTGAGTGCAGAAGACGGCCAAGGGCCGCTGTGACAGCGCTGCCTGGTGTTCGCGGACGAACTCGAGGGCGCTCTGTATCCAGCGCCCGCCCTGTATAGCACTGCCCAGGACCACGGCGTTGTAGGAAGACGGGTCGCCTGCTTCCTCCACAGGCAGCACCTGCGCGGAGAGCCCACGGGCACAGAGTCGCTCGCCGATGGCCTGGGCTACCTCTCCCGTAGAGCCATACAGGCTCCCATAGGCGACGAGTACCCGTTTGGCATCCGCCGAGCCTTCACAGCTGGAGCGCACCGGCGGGATGGCCGGTACCCGGGTGCCCAGGACAGCCGCCCCGGCACATCCCAGGGTGCTCACCCCCAGCGCTCCGGCCATGAGCAATAGCACCCGTCTTCGGCCGGTATCTACATCTGCCACACTCTACTCCCCCCTGGCTGGCATATCCTTTACATTCTAGACTGCCCAGACTAATGGAACAAAGGTTGGTGAATGAGTCACGGATAGACGCGGTCCCCGGCAGGCGCACACGGGGAGCTCGGGTTGGGGCGGTGCGAGCCGGCCAAGCCCCGCCCGGTCTGTCACCAGTGCAGGGTGTCGGCCATTGGGGCGAGGGCGGGGCTCCGGGCTGAAGCCCTCCGCACCACCCCTACCACCTATCTGCGCGTCCGTGAACGGGCCCAACCCCAGCCGGCCCTTCGGCCGGCTTCGCCTAGGTAGCCGGGGGGTTCGGCCCCCGGCAACAGCGAGGCACCCCTCCCCTCAGCGGGGAAGTCCGCCATTTCGCGGAGCGAAATGGCGCTGGGCGGGGGCTAGGTTCCCCTGGGGCAGGCGCAGTGGCCTGCC